>JAILON010000018.1 GCA_024690865.1 Treponema sp.
GGTTGCGTTCAACGTCTGCACGTCGCTTAGGGAAATTCGCTATGGCGGGACAAAAAAACAGTGGGATACCGTAAAGAAACACTGTGCCTGGTGCAATTACGTCCCCGCCCGGAAAGTAATCTGCACGGACGGCGAGAGCGACAATCTCAAGGTTCTTGAGGATTAATTGTACGGCTGGGAGCAGGTGCGGGGCGGAAGGCCCCGTTAGCCTTTCCGCACCTCAACGTTGCAAAATTTTTGTTTACGTATGTAATCTTTTTTGTTTCTGCGGGGGAGCTTTCCCCGCTAGCCTTCCCGCACCTTCCATCCGCCGAGGGTGCGGGTGGCAGCGTCAAAGTTCACGCCGACCTTGTACAGTGCCTTGGGCTTTCCGTCTGCGACCTTTCTGCCCAGGTAGGGTATGAGGTATCCCTTGCCGTCTATCTGTTCAAGGGCCTCGTCCACCGAGCCGTCCAGCTTGAACTCGAACACGTAGACCGCCTTCTCGGTCTCCACGACCATGTCGCTCCGGCCTGCCGCGCTCGCCTCTTCAGTCCTGACGACGAAGGGCGTGCACAGGCGGGCAATCAGGTAGAAGAGGGTCTTGTAATGGTTCTCGTCCTGCCTCTCCGCGTTGTAGGGGACGGAGCTGAGGAATGCCTTCATCAGCGTCAGGGCCTGCTCCAGGTCGCCGTCTTCCAACGCATCGGAGAAGGCCATCAGGAAGGTGTCGTTCTGGCTCACCGTCTCCGTGGCGTAATAGGGCAGGAGGCAGTTCATGAAGCCGTAGCGGACCTCGTCGTTCGGGAAGCCGAGCATGTATCGACCACCCTTCCTTGTCTCCTTAATCGTCAGGTAGCCGGACTGGTAGAGCAGGGGGATGGGGTCGGTCGCCGTCTCGGCGGGGGCATCGAACATGTTCTGCGTCGCCGGGAAGTCCTTGTCGAACAGCTCCACGTCCATCCGGTATTTCTGTACCAGCTTGGTCAGCACCGTCGGCGTACCCGTCGCGAACCAGTAGTTGTCCAGTTCCAGTTTGTCCAGACAGCGTATCAGGCTGAAAGGATTGTACACATCGGGAGAGTTTTTGGAGAAGTGATAGCCGTCGTATTTCTGTGCCAGAGCATCCACGGCTTCGTCGTAGCTCAGCCCCTGCTTGTCCGCGAGTGCCTGTATCTCCGGCTGCATCTGGGACAGCAGCTCCTCTTTCGTGATTCCGCAGAGGGTGGCATAGCCGTCGTCCATCGTGATGACATCCAGGTTGTTCAGCTCACTGAATATCGAAAGCTGGCTGAACTTTGTGATGCCCGTAAGAAACACGAATCTGAGGATGCCGCCCAAGTCCTTGAGGGGGCTGAAGAACTTGCGCATCTCCTGCTTGAGCTTGAGCTGCAAATCCGGGTCGTCCATCGTGTCTAGGAGGGGCGCATCGTACTCGTCCACGAGGACGACCGGCTCCTCCCCCGTCTGCTCATAGGCAGTTTTGATGACCCTCGCGAAACGGTTGCCCCACTCGTTCTTGCTCTCGTTCGCAATTCCGTATTTCTTCTCCCATTCTGAAAGCAGGTTGTTCAGCGTGATTTCCAGCGACTCCACGTCCGTGTACTTGGTGATGGCGAAGCTTATGTGCAGGACCGGATGCTGCCTCCACTCCGTCTCAAGCTTTTCCATCGCAAGGCCCTCGAACAGGTCTTTTCTGCCCTCGAAGTAGCATTTGAGCGTGGAGACAAGCAGGGACTTGCCGAACCTGCGCGGACGGCTCAGGAAGTAGAAGCGGCTCGTGTGCGTCATCTTGTGCACGAGCTTGGTCTTGTCCACGTAGTAGTAGCCGTTCCTGCGTATCTGCGCGAAATCCTGCATCCCGATGGGAAACTGTTTGAGTCCTTCCATGACAGCATGATAGCACAAAGCGGGCAGAAAATCCAGCCGCCCCTCCCGGCGGCAAACAAAAAAGAGGAGACTTCTTGGCTATCATTTGAATTCGCTGGCTACAACTCTCATTGATTCAATGACAAAATGCTTAAGCTTCACGCGACAAAATGCTTAAGCTTTTCGTGACAAAATGCTTAAGCTTCACGCGACAAAATGCTTAAGCTTCACGCGACAAAACACTTGAGCTTCACGTGACAAAACGCTTGAGCAGGGTGATTCACTGACAGATTACAGGCAAGAGTCCCGGGCTTTTAGGACAAACTGAGGCTCCCCCTGACCCCGGCGGGAGAATCCGCAGGAATTCCCAGGTTTTTTGTGAAATTTCTTTATTTTTTATCAAGCAACGCTCGGAACCGCCCGACATTTCGGCAATGGATATGTAGGAGGCTTGCAAGAGCCTCGTGGAACCATACAAATCGAATAAGGAGCATGTTTATGGAAAAGGAAGTTTTCGGAATCAAAGACGGCGTTCTCATCAGGTACTATGAAAACAAGAATGATGACGGCAACAACGACGGCAGGAAGAGAATGCAAAGAGAATACAAGGTTATTGATTTTCCGCCCCTGACGGACGAGGAGCGGGAAGTTCTTGAAGACTTAAAGAGAATGCCGGACAGCGAAATAAACTATTCGGATATTCCTCCCAGCAAGCCTGAGAGTGAGGGCGGGTTTTATTACATACAGTCCCTGAAAATGCCCAAGACGGACGTGCATATGAAGATAGACAATGACACCCTTGCATGGTTGAAGAAAGCAGGAAAGGGATATCAGACACGTCTGAACAATGTCCTGCGCTGGGCACGAATGAACAACTGCCCCATCGCGCAGATGTAAGGCTGCTTCGGTGTGTCCAAGCATATAATCCTGTAATGGAAGGAGTCATGCGTTATGGCAGATAGTGACGTAGAAAATTCTCTGGCGCTTTTCAGCGGCATTGCGGCTGTCGTCGAAGGGGTGATATCGGAAATCGCGAAGCAGGATGCCAGCTCGTCTGAACGGTACTACCGTGCCGTAGAGAAGGAGAACGAGCTGCGTGCCAGCGACTTGCGGTCTCAGCGTGAGCACGAAGAGGAAATGGAAAGAATTTACGCCCAAGAAGCTCTCATGCGGCAGCGGATGGCGGATGCGCATGACGAGGAAATGGCGCGAATAGAAGCCGCACAGCAGAAGGAAAAGAACGCCCACGAAGAAGAGATGGCACGGATTGCAGCCACGGAACGGCTGAAGTCGCAGGAAAACGAGCTCAAGAAGCAGTTCCTGGAAACCGCTGAGCGGGCATACACCAAAAAGCTTGAGTACCTGGAAAAGCTCCAGAAGAACGCGCAGGACTATTTCGTGCCCCTGCGCGACAAGCTGGTGGCCCTCATCGAGCAGACGGAATACTCGTGCAAGGCGAAGCCCTGCACCGGCGCGGAGTTTGACGCGAACATAAGCCGTCTGGAGGGGCTGCGGGCAAGCCTGGACAAGTGCAACAGGGACTACAAGGAACTGATGTTCAAACTGGAGATGGCGGCATCGAACGCAAAGCTTGAGCTGCCGTCCGCAAATCCACAGGGAGGAATGATAGAACATGCCTGATATTTATGAACTGAGAAACAGCCTCGCTGCCAAGTACAAGGAACTTGACGAGGTGAACCGCAAAATGGAATCTGCCAAGCGCATCATCGAGAAGCAGGGGGAGATATGCCGCAAGGTGGACACCTTCAAGCAGCTCGTGAACAGCCTTGCGAATTCCATGAACAAGGGCGAGTATTACGACATCACGAGATTCTCCGACATGGAATCCTGCTTCCAGATTCTCAATGAGTCGGGGCAATATGTCCCGGCTTCCGCCATGACGGAGTTCAAGGACAGCTGCGTCTTTTTGGACGGCATCATCAAAATCAAGCTGAAGAGCTGCACCGACATAGAACGGCTCAAGTTCATGCAGCTGCAAGGAAAGATGAGCGCGTTTTTCTTCAGTGCGCATGAGTCGCACTACAAGGAAAAGCTGTCGGATTCAACCTTGGATGCGATGATGAACAAGATGCGTGCCCTGAACGCAGATATTGCATCCCTGACGGAAAAACTGCGTGCCGCAGAAAATGACCCCGCGCAGAAGGATGCCTCTGAGCTGTTAAAGCTTGGCGAGGAAGCTAAACATAAAGAAGATTATGAGTCGGCTTTTAAATACTACCGTATTGCGGCGGAAAAAGGTGATGCAGAAGCACAAAATAATCTTGCAGGTCTGTATGGTGTCGGGCTTGGCGTACAGCAGGACATGCAGGAAGCTTTCAGGTATTACAAGCTTTCCGCTGACCAAGGATTCGCGAAAGCGCAAAACAATCTTGGAGTTTTCTATGAATACGGCTTTGGTGTAGAACAAAATTACCAGCAAGCCATGAACTATTACCGACTTGCTGCCGACCAAGGAGAAGCGAATGCGCAAACTGCTCTTGGAAATATGTATTTTGGCGGTGTCGGCGTAACACAGGATTATCAGGAGGCTTTTAAGTATTTCAAACTTGCCGCTGATCATGGGGATGCGGGTGGGCAATTTTGTCTTGGACTATGTTATGAGTGCGGAGATGGAGTGGGACAAAATTACCAACAATCCGTTAAGTATTACCGTCTTTCCGCTGACCAAGGATTCGCGGCTGCGCAAAGCAAACTTGGGACTATGTATTGCATGGGCATCGGTGTAGGGCAGAATTATCAGGAGGCTTTCAGGTATTACAAGCTTGCTGCCGACCAAGGTGATGAACAAGGACAATATGGCCTTGGATTCTGTTATGAGCAAGGGCTTGGTGTAGGACAAAATTATCAGCAAGCCATAGAGTATTACCGTCTTGCCGCCAATCAAGGGAATGCGAATGCGCAATGCCAGCTTGGAGTTTACTATGAAAACAAACACAAATATAAACAAGCCGTGAAGTATTTCAAGCTTGCCGCTGACCAAGGACTCGCGGAGGCACAGAGGCATCTTGGATATCTATATTTCAAAGGTAAAGGTGTAAATAAGGATTATCAGGAGGGTCTCAGGTATTACAAGCTTGCTGCCGACCAAGGAGACGCGGATGCGCAGGCCGATCTTGGGTATTTTTATTTCGAAGGCAAAGGTGTAAATAAGGATTATCAGGAGGCTTTCAGGTATTACAAGCTTGCTGCCGACCAAGGAAAGTGGAGCCTTCTTCAATCCAAGGTCGGAGACATGTATAAGCAAGGACGTGGTATAGAACAGAATTACCAACAAGCCGTGAAGTATTACCGTCTTGCCGCTGAGCAAGGATTTGCAGATGCGCAATTCAATCTTGGAGTGTGCTATGAGAACGGGCTTGGTGTAGGACAAAATTATCAGCAAGCCGTAAAATATTACCGTCTCGCCGCTGAGCAGGGGTATTGTCCGGAGGCGGAAGAACGCTTAAAACAATTAGGCGAGAGCTGGTAAACAGGATTGCGGCATCTCAATTCGCAAGGAGTCATGACCTATGTCCTGTTACTGTATCTGCTGCGGGATGGCGTTCAGCAACCCGCGTGACCTCTTGGCGAGCGGCTGCAACAAGAGCGGCACCAGGCGCCACGTCCTGTACGAGGGAGCGGAGAAGTCCGTGTACACCTGCAAATACTGCGGGCGGCAGTTCCGCTTTATCCGCGACATGACCGTGAACGTGTGCCGCGCCAACCCCGCGGGCGGCACGCTCCCGCCCCGCGTCCCCACGCTGTAGTCTTTGCCGGGAGAGGCAGTGCTTGAAGTTTCCTGTCACCGCAAAACTGTGCTGATGTTCCGCCGGGCATAGATGACGCGGGCGACTGTGACGGTCTTTTCGTTCTCGTCCACCCAGTAGAAGACAAAATAGTTCTTTACAAGCAGCCTGCGGTATTCGTGCTCAAGCTGACTGATGGGTGTATATGCCGGGGCGGAATAGGGGAAGTCCGCGAGGGTGTCAATTTGCCGGACGATTTCCTCGCTGAGCCTGTCTGTGGCAGATGGATTGCCAAGCGTATGCGCGATGTAGCTGACCGTTTCCTTCAGGTCGTCTACGGCAGCAGGAAGGTACGAGACAGCGTAGCTCATTCGGAAGAGGCTTTCTGGAGTATCTTGAGGACGTCCTTGGAGGAGAAGCGCGTGCCGGTCAGTGAGGCCTGTTTTTCGGCTTCCTGGAGCTTGAAGTATACCTCGCTCTCAAACTGCATGTTCTCATACGCTTCCATGCTCATCACGACCATATCCCCGTAGCCGTTTTTCGTCAGGAATACGGGCTTCTGAGTTTCATGTACGGTC
>JAILON010000050.1 GCA_024690865.1 Treponema sp.
GCCAAACATGGGGAACACAGTGTATTGTCCCTCCCCGTGTTTTCTCCTGCACCATGCGTGAATCACTTTATATCCTGTACCGGAAATGCAGGGCCTTCTGCAATTCCCTCTGCTTCTGCCTCTGCCGCGTATTCCCCGTGCAGGAGAAGCTCATATCCGTCTGCACCTTCGAGGGGAAGGGCGGCTTCGGATGCAATCCAAAGTACATCGTCCAGGAGCTGCACCGGCGGAACCCTGGACTGCAGTTCGTCTGGTTCGTCAACGACATGTCGAAGGAGTTTCCTGACTACATACAGAAGGTTCCCAACACGGCGTGGAGCCGTGCCTGGTGGCTGTCGCGCTCCAAGGTCTGGATTGACAACTACCGCAAGCCATACGGGACGGTCAAACGGCGGGGACAGCTCTACGTGAACACCTGGCATGCGACGATAGGCTTCAAGAGCATCGGCCTGTGGCGCGGCAACGGTTTCTCGCGGATGGCGGAACTGGTGAGCAGGAATGATTCTGCGATGATAGACAGGGTGGTCATCGACTCCGAGTGGTGTGCAGAAATGTATCCCAAGGGGATGGTGTATGACGGGGAATTCCTTCTCAGCGGCGCGCCCAGATGCGACATCTTGTACGGTGACAGGACCGCACAGAAAGAGGACTTCCGAAAAAAGCACGGCCTTGCGCCCGACGCAAAACTCGTCCTGTTCGCGCCCACGTTCAGGGAATACAGCGTTGACGGAAAAAGGAGCGTCGGCGCAGGAACATGGACGCTTGATTTTAACAGGCTGCTGGACTCCCTCAGGACACGGTTCTCTGGAGACTGGTTCCTGTGCATACGAGTCCACCCGCAGCTTAAGAAAGCTGCACTGGACAATATGGACGCTTCCCTGAAAACGGCCGTAATCGACATCAGCGATGAGCCGGACATGAACGGGAACCTTGCCGCAATGGACGCGTTTGTGACGGACTATTCGAGCGCGGCGATGGAGGCCGGTTTCTGCCGCATGCCCGTCTTCATTTATGCCGATGACATCGGCTCGTACGTCAGCGGCAGGGGCAGCATGCTCTGGAACCTGTCGGAGGACGCAAACATTCCCGTCGGCAACAACAGGACAATGACACCGGGGATAGACACCGTATTGCCCTATCCCGTCGCAAAGGACAACGGCGAGCTTGAGAGGCGGATACTGGAATTCGACGAGGCCGCCTACATCAAAAAGGAAGTGCAGTTTGAGAGGGACGTGAAGCTGGTTTTCGACGGCAGGGCCAGCGGCAGGGTTGCGGACTGGATACTTGAGAAAGCGGGCAGGAGTCAGTGATGGCATATTCTTTCATCCTTTTGTCAGGGGGGAGCGGGACCCGGATGGGAAGGAGCGTACCCAAGCAGTACCTCCTCCTTGCCGGAAAGCCCATGATAATGCACATACTGGAGCGGGTTGACAGGCTTGAGGACATATCCGAACTGATAATCGTCTGCGAGGAAGAATACATCCCTTCCATCAGGCTCATGCTGGCGCAATATGCGATACGGGTTCCCGTCTCATACGCACCGGCAGGGGAAACGAGGCAGGCATCCGTCCGCTCCGGGCTTGCCGCGGCAAAAAATGACGTTGTGGTAATCCATGAGGCGGCCCGACCCTTCGTCTCGGAAGATGACTTCAGGAGGCTGATGGACGCGCCGGAGGAGAACGTCATATTCGGACAGGGCATCGCCTTTACGGTGCTCAGGGGTCACGGGTACGTGGAGGGGATACTGGACCGGTCCGAGCTGGTGAACGTCCAGCTCCCGCAGAAGTTCAACCGTGGAATCCTGGCCGGGGCGCATGAACTGGCGGCAAAAGAGGGAAGGGCTTTTACGGAGGATGCGGGGCTCCTGTACCACTACAACCCGGAATTGAAGATCCGCATCATGCCCGGCCCGGAATACAACATAAAGGTCACGACCCCCATGGACCTGATTATCGGGGAATCGATTTACAGAGAGTATTTCTCCGGGAGGAAGTAGCATGGGCACGTGCGTCATCACGGGGGCATCCAGCGGCATAGGCAGGGCCTGCGCCCTGCTGCTCAGCAACAAGGGATATTTCGGCTCGTATGCCCTGCTCGGGCGCAGCACGGGGGAGCTTTCTGCCACGGCAGATTCCATGAAACGCAGCGATGCAGACCTCGTGATAAAGACCTACGGCATAGACCTTGCGGAGACGGACAGGATAGGCGGAGTCATGGAATCCGTCTGCTCTGATTTCCCGGACATCTCCTGCCTGTGCAACATAGCCGGATATACCGATCCCCGGCCGCTCCTTGCGACGACGCTGGAAAGCTTCGAGCTCACGTACAGAATCAATGTGTACGCTCCCTTTCTCCTGATCCGGGAATGTGCCCGCGTCATGCGGCGGAGGGGTGGAAAGATAATCAACGTCGCGTCGACCGCCGGAATGGGTGCAAGGCCCGGATGGCTCAGCTACGCGTCGAGCAAGGCCGCGCTCATTTCCATGTCGCAGACGCTGACGGAGGAGCTGGCAGAGTACGGGATAAAAGTCTACTGTGTCTCGCCGGGACGGTGCGCGACGAAGCTCCGCAAGCGTCTTGCACCGGAGGAGGATCCGGCGACGATAATGCAGCCCGAGGAGACGGCGAAGGTCATCTGCAGCCTGATATCGCCTGAGGAAAGCTGCCTTGACGGGCAGAACATCGTAATCCGCAAGCAGATGGTGAGGTAGGCGGTCATGGCGTCAAAGAGCAAATTCGACTACGAGGTGGAGGCCTTCGAGAAGACTTTTTCGGGCAAGCGTGACAAGCGGATCGTCTTGTACGGGACCGGGCGCATGACCGCCACCCTGCTGGAGCGGCTTGAGGGCTTCAACATCGTGGGTCTCCTTGACAAGGACGAGTCGGCGGCCGGCACGCTCATGTACGGGAAAGAGGTCCTGGACCGGAAAAAGGCAGAGTCCTCCGCTGACTTGATTGTGATAAACACCTCCGAGGCATACTGGAGCAGCATCTATCAGAGGCTGGCGGACTACAAACTGCCTGTCTATTACCGCAACGGCGAGCTTGCGCACAATGATGCCGCTGATTTGGATTCGTTCGGATACTGGCAGAAGAACGCGGAGGAGCTGAGGGCGCTGATAGCGCAGGCCGATGTCGTTTCGTTCGATGTCTTCGACACCCTGATTATGAGGAGGGTGTCGGACAGCATGGACGTGTTCCGCATCGTTGCCGGCAGGCTGCAGGAAGAATTCGGTGCGGAGGCGGACGGGTTCGTCCAGTACAGGAAGAAGGCAGCCGGGGCGGCAGGCGGCGATGCCACCCTTGACGGGATATACGCCGAGCTGCGGGACCTGTCCGGCTGGAGCAGGGAGCTTGCGGACCGCGCGGAGCGGCTGGAAACAGAAACGGAGATGCAGCTGGTGACGGCCCGCCCCGTCATCGCCGGCCTGTACCGCGAGGCGGTGAGAAGCAGGGACGTGTACCTTGTGAGCGACATGTATTTCCCGCGTGAGACGATACGGGACCTGCTTGCGGCAGCAGGGATTCAGGCGGATGCCGGCCGCATCATAGTCTCATGCGAACATAAGAAGAGCAAGCGGGACGGCTCGCTGTGGGAGTGGTACGCCGGGGAAATAGTCCGCGGGCGGAAGGCCCTGCACATAGGCGACGACGAAACCGGCGACGTGGCGAACCCCGTACGGTTCGGGATAAGGACATACGGGATATGGAGCTCGGGCAGGCTCATGGAAAATTCGTATCTCCGGAAACTGCCATCCTCTGCCCGCTCGTCCTTCGAGTCCGCCATGTGCGCACTGCTCTCCGCCAAGGTTTGCGGAGACCCCTTCTGCTTCCACGGAACGAAGGGCAGGCTTGCCTTCAAGGACGAGCGCGAAGCCGGGTACGTGCTGCTCGGCCCGGTCATCTACGCCTTCTGCCGCTGGCTCTCAGAAAAAGTCAGGAAAGACCGTGTGGGCCAGCTTCTTTTCTTCGCGCGCGAAGGCTGGTTCCTCAGGCGCTTTTTTTCCGAATACTGCGATGCGGCTGGAATACGGACTGATGCTGAGCCTGTCTACCTTGAGACCTCAAGGAGGGCCGTAATGACGGCCTCAATCAGAAATGAGCCGGATATAGCTGGGATTGCGGGCTTCCCGTACAAGGGAGGCAGAAAGGAATTCTTCCATGACCGCTTTGGGATTGACGTGCCTGATGCCGAGCAGGACGTTTCCTTCTACGCGAAAGAGATATTGGAGGAGGCGGGGCGCGAGCGGAGGAACTACCTGCGCTACCTTGAGTCGCTTGGAATACGGGAGGACTGCGCCGTTGTCGACTCCCAGCTGTACGGCAGCACGCAGTTCTACCTGGGGAAGCTTATGGGGCGGAAGCTCAGGGGGTATTATTGCTGCGTGTGCCTCGACGGGTCCAACCGCTACCTTGACGGCAACCTTATGGAGGGATGTTTTTGCGGCAAGAATGGAAAGGAATCAAGCATATACAAGAACGCCCCGTTCATCGAGTCCTTCCTCACCGCGCCGAACGGCATGATGGAATGCGTCAATGACGACGGGACGGTCCGGCACAGTCCAGACGGCGAAAACCAGCGGCATTTCGCCGTCAGGGAGGAGATGGCCGAAGGCGTCCTTGACTTCATCAGGGACGCGGAGCGGGTGAGGCAGGAAGCCGGCATTCCTGACGCGGACATTTCTGGATGGGCCGACGGGGCCTTCGGGACGCTGATGCGGGGCGCGTTCATCCCGACCCCAAAAATGCGGGAAGGCTTTTATTACGACAACGGCATCGTAGGAAGGCAAGAGACGGCGATATGGGGGTAGAAAATGGGTAATCTGGACAAGCTTTCCGATGACTGGAAAAATATAGACACAATCGTTTTATACGGGGCCGGTATAGTTGGCCACATCTGTCAGCACCTGTTCGAGAAAGTAGACGTGCATATCCCCTTCATAATCGACAGCGATGTAAAGAAGCAGGGGACGACATGGAACGGAATTCCGATAATTTCCTTTGACGAAGCCTCCAACAAGCTTGAAGGGAAGAAAATCGTCATAATGACTGCACATACTGCTTACAACGAAATCTCGGCTTTTCTTGAGGAGCGGGGATTTAAGGAGTACGTTGATTTCTGCGGGATAGGCCAGTTTATCTGCGAATGGTTCTGGAAGGCAAGAGGCATGAACTGCCTGTACCATGTTGACATGACCATAACGACGCGGTGTACGTTCCGATGCAGGCACTGCAACATGTTCATTCCGTATTACGAAAAGCAGAGGGACTGTAGCTTTGAGGAGATAAAGGAGAATGTGGACCTGCTTTTCTCACGGGTTGACTACCTTGTCTACTTTGCCCTGCTGGGGGGAGAGCCAACACTGAACCCTGATTTAGGCAGGATACTTGAGTATATAGGCAAAAATTACCGGGACAAATGCGGAAGGCTGGCCTATGTCATAAACGGGAGCATCACGCCGAGTGACGAGGTGCTTGCGATTATGAAAAAGTATGACACGCATCTCCTGATAAGCGACTATACGGAATTTATCCCCTACAAGCCACAGCTTGGCAAGTTGATTCAGAAGCTAGACGACTACGGACTTCTGTACGATGTCAGGTATTCGCAGATATGGGCTGACTTCGGTTTCCCGTCCTCACTCGTAAAAAGGACTCCGGAACAGCTCAAGGAGCACCTGAGATGCTGTCACCCGGAATGGAACGGCCTTAACGACGGGAAGTTCTACTACTGCAACATCTCCTGGAGTGCTGAAAAAAGCGGGCACTTCAAGCTGAAGGATTCCGACTATATTGTCCTTAAGGATATTGATCCCGATGACAAGACAGCGTGCAGGCAAATTGTCGAGCTGAGCCGTGGCACGAGCAGCTTCTGCCGGATATGCGGTGGCTGCGGCAAGGATAACACGAATTACGTTCCGGTCGGCGAGCAGCTTAAAAGTCCGGGCGGCGGTGCATGAAATTCTATCTATACGGTGCGGGGCAGGCGGGCAGGAAGTAACCTGTTGTACGGTTGCATTTCCTGTTTCCCATATGAGTTTGTGGACAGCCCCAAAGGCTTGACAGGGGACATAAAGAGGTATAGAGTAAAAGTATAAAGAGTTATAAAGAAAAATAAAAACTATAAAGAGGGACCCGTGCAGAATCCTTTCACGACAACGTTCAGCAAGAATCCCGAGAACTCGTACGTCTATACCGAGCAGACGAACGTAATCCTTGAGAATTTCATGTACGAGAGCCCCTCGGAGTCCGTGTACAAGGTCACGGGTGTCCGGGGTTCAGGCAAGACGGTCATCCTCGCGAAAGTCGAGGAGGAGCTGCGCAACGGGGACAACGAAAGGAACGGCTGGCTCATCTTTGATGTGAGCCCCGCCCGGGACATGCTGGCCCAGATTGCGGCGAGGCTCGTGAAGGCAGGCTTCGGCAGAAGGCCCTCCAAGGGGAAAAGCCTGAATATTTCAGCAAGCGTCCTGGGGACGGGAGGCGGCATAGGGTTCTCATCCGACAGGGACGATGCCTTCTTTGATATCGGTGTGGAAATCGAGGAGATGCTCAAGTCGGCGCAGAAAAAGGGAAAGAAAATTCTCGTGGGCGTTGACGAGGTCTCCAAGACGACGGAGATGGTGCAGTTTGCCTCCGAGTACGGCAAATGGCTCAGGGCGGGCTACCCCGTGTACCTTGTGTGCACGGGGCTGTACGAGAACATCATGGAAGTGAGTAACGTGAAGAATCTCACGTTCTTCCGCCGGGCCACTACGGTGAAGACCGAGCCTCTTAATGCCGTCAGGATGGCGGAGACATACCGCAGGCTTCTGGGCATAGAGCTGGCAGAGGCCCGGGAGATGGCAAAACTGACAAAGGGCTACGCCTACGCGTTCCAGGAGCTCGGTTCCCTGTATTTCAGGAAAGCGAAATCAGATATTCTCTCAGACCTTATGCCCGGTCTGAGGGAGGAGCTCTTCGCATACTCCTACGAGAAAATCTGGGAGGAGCTTACGGAGGCGGACCGTTTCCTCGTGAGGCTCCTGACCGGGAAGGCGGAGTACAAGCGGGAGGAGGTGCTTGCCCTCATGGGTGAGCGGGCGGGCAACTATTCCATGTACCGGGACAGGCTCCTCAAGCGGGGGATCCTCGAGAGCCGGCAGGCCTACGTCTCTTTCGCACTCCCGTTTTTCGCGGAGTACGTGAAAGAGTACTGTTCATGATGGGGCAGGCTTCCCCTGGAATCTCTCCGTCATTCATTGAATCTCTGTGTCATTTGGTTATAAAATGACATAGAGAAGCCGATTGTGAGGGAGAGATTCCCGGAAATATAGCAGGGCAAAGCCGACATATCCGTAGGAAGTCTGCTTTATAATCAAGAATGTGAGCCGGTTGTCATTCTGAAGTTCCGACACGTTCTGCGGAAGCCCCGCTAAAAGAAGGCGGACAGGAAGGTTCTGCTGCAGTAGAATCTGGTAAACAGAGATGAAATCCTTGAGCTCACCGGAAGCTTTCACCTCGTCAATGACAGCGAGCACGGTGATTTTCTTTTCAGAGAGCTTTTTAAGGTTTTTTCCAGGAGAATCTGATAGTTTATCTGCCCTGTGTCCTTTTTGTTATATTCAAGCTGGACGCCAAAGACGGACAGCGGAACTCCATCCAAGGAGTCCAGCGTTTTCTGGACGGCCTTTGAGGTCTTGCTGTATATTCCCTGGACATACGACAGAAGAATATTTCCCGAAGATGGAATGTTCAGTATGATGAAGTCCTTTTCCTTCTCAAGCTCCAGGCAAAGGGCCGACATGAAGGATGTCTTTCTGCTTTCGCGCTGGCTGTAGACCAATGTGGTCTGGTAAGGGCTGTCCGGATTACGGTTCGAAAAATGTGAGGTTTTACCCTGCTCAAGGTTCGTTTTTTGTGATAAAATCTGAGCCATGTACAGGAGCGCTCTGGAAGAGCTGAAAGCATGGAAAGAAAAGCCCGGCAGGCTTCCCCTTGTCCTGCTGGGGGCGAGGCAGGTCGGCAAGACATGGCTCTTGAAGGAATTCGGCCGTGTCTGCTATGACGACGTCTGCTACGTGAATTCAGATGCATGACGGTATGGCATCAAACCTTGCGATAAACGAAGAGCTCCTGAACAACGCATTTTTGATTGGCGGATACAGCTCAAAAAGAGAAATGGTGAATACAGCCCTTCAGGAATTCATTCAGAGGAGAAAGTCTGAGGAGCTGATACAGCTTTTCGGTACCGTAGAGTATGATGCCGACTATGACTATAAGAAAATCCGCGCAAGAGTCCCTGAATGAGATTCATCAAAGAGTGAGTTTTTTCGATCCCGACCTTAGACAAGGATTTTGAGCAGTATAACAAGTACATTGCACTAGAGCTGATAAAGGATCTTTATCTTGCGGACAGGTAGTGAGAGATGATGCTGGATGCCCTATTCAGTCCTAGGGAGAGTGTCAGAAAAAGACAATACGAACTGTGTACCTGATGACGGGTAGCTGAGAATGAGACATACATAACTACCCAGCAGTAGGAAGATGTTCCTTTTAAATTGACGGCATAAACAATCTTTGTTTCAAGTATTCCAAGGTAAAACTCATCGAATAGAGCGATGTACTGTCGCTTAAACTTCAGTAATGTTGGCGTCGTTATAGCTGGAATACTGAACAAGACGGGGCAATGGAAATCATTACGAACACAAAGGTGAAAAGTTTTGTATTACTCCTTAAACTAAAAGGCGCGCATAGTTAATGCGCTAACCGTTGAAAATACTACATCAGGCGACAAGTTTTAATGGATTCTAATTACCGGAGTAATAACTTGTTTTGGGAAAGATTTGTACCCACAAAACTATAAAAGAACAAATCTTGTTCTGTTCCTTTTTTTCGATTCCCTAGCTGAGTCCGAAACCTAAACGATTGTATCGGAGATCTTCACTTTTTTTATGAGAAAAGTAACTATGCTAAATGATAATGAAAAAGATTTGATTATAAATATATTGAAAAATGACAATCCCTATCTGTATTTAGGAGCGGGGTTTTCTTATGGTGCTAAAAATAAAGATGATGTTAAAATTCCTGATGGACAGAAAATGAAAGAGATTGTCTTGCAAGCAATCCGCAGTAAAGATGAGGATATTTTTGAAGAAGAGAAGTCCCATGATTTGCCAACTGTTTGCCAAGCATTAAAGGATTTAGATGTCGATTTCTATCTGACTACCATTATAGAGTCGTTGACAGGTTTTTTTCCACTGGAATATCATGCTTATATTACTGATTATAAATGGAACAGTATTTTTACAGTAAATATTGATGATATTGTCGAGCAGGTTTATAAAGAAAATTCTCTGCAAGTATTTGTCAAAAAGGCAAATAAGGATAATGTGGTAGAGAAAAAACAGAAGCTGTTTAAATTACATGGATGTGTCAGGCATAGGGAAGATGGAATTGTGTTTTCTCGCAAAGAATATATAGATGCCATGACAAGTTCTAGTGACTTCCGGCTATTGAAACTGGTTACCGCTTTAAGTTCAAATAGTTTTTTCGTAGTCGGAACAGAAATGAAAGAAGATGAATTGGAATACTTCAAATCAATATATGAGAAATCTGGTGATGAATTAATGGGGCATAAAGTTGTATTTATCAATCCATCTCCTGCTAAAACCTTTAGAAATTTTATAAGGAAACATGATAATTTTAGCTTGATTGAATGTACCGCGGAGGAGTTTCTTTCGTTTGTACATGGAAATATTTCTGATTTAAGGAAAGGGTATTATAGCTTTAAGAATATCCAGAAAAGATACGGTTTGTGCAGTTTAGCCGTGATACGAGAAAAAACATCTCAAAAAAACGAAACAAGTTCTTATAAAACAAAGCTGTATTTCGGAGAAGCTCCTGTTTGGAATGATTTGTTTTATGATTTCATAATAGGCTATTCACAAATTTTTGAAACTGAGCAAAATTTGATAACAAATGATAAAAAAAGAATCTTCGTGATACATGGTGCCCTGTATTCAGGAAAGACTTCTTTCTTAATGAAGTTGTTTTTCGATATTTCTGCAGCTAAAAATACTTTGTGTTTATATAATACTGGTGCTGAATTTTCTGTTTCATATATAAAAGGGCTTTTGCAAAGTGTTACAGACAATGATATAGAAAAAATATATTTATTTTGTGATGATGCTGGTGAAAATTATACGGAATTCAAAAAGGCTTTGGATTTGGATCCTAGAATTATTATTGTTGCTACATCCTATGAATTAATACATCAGCGGAAACGATATGCCTTAGATAATGATTTGACTACATTCATTCCTTTAAACAACCATTTAACAGAGCAAGATATTTTAGTAATTAAAGAAAAGCTCTCAGAAAAAGGATTGGAGGGGGAATTAATTGGGAAAGATGTGTTTGAGTGGAAAAAAAGAATTTCTTTAAATGAGAATATTGTTTCAGCTTTATATAACGTTACCCACGGTCTTGATTTTCAGAGAAGATTTTCTCAAATAATTGGTAGTGATGAAAAAATTCTGCATGAGACAAATTATAAACTTATTGTAATTGCCGCTATGTGTTATAAGCTCGGAATCCCACATATCCGGCCTGAAATGTTGATAGAGGAACATATAACAGTAACGCGACAACTCACAGATGAATACTGTGATTACTTGACAACTACCGAATCTGGCGCAATAAAAATAAAGTCACTTTTCATCGCTGATGCAATTTTAGCTAATAACAAAGACAAAGACAACCTGAAAAGTTTTATTGTAAACATCTGCATCTCGATAGCATCGAATGTTCAAGAGCACGGAATGAATTATCACAAAAAAGTATATGAATATCTTACAAAATATAAGTATTTGAAGATATTGCAACTAAGCAACAATGACATAAATAGCATATATGATCAATTGCAAAAATTTTATGCAGACAAAAGCTATTATTGGTTACAAGTGGGGCTTGTAGAACAAGATGAACAGGAATTTGACTATGCGTTGATGCATTTTAAGAGCGCAAGGACTATCAACCCCCATTCATATGGAATCATTCATGCTATTGCAAGAAATTATTGCAAACAGGCACAGAACCTTTCAAATAAAGTTCAGTCAAAAGAATACTTTGCTCAGGGTGAGCAAATGTTTTTAGAATTAATTGAAAACAAAGATTATGCATCAAGCAAATCTTATGCCATACACAGTCTTATTTGTGAGACCATACATTATTATCAGATGTACAATATGCAATTTCCTAAAGAAAAAATATCTTTGTATAAAAAACTGTTGTCAGAGGCAATGAAAAAGGACGGTCTGGATGAAATTATGATTTCTTTGAATGAAAAGTTTTCTAAATTCTTGAATTCATCTTTGCAGAAAGATAGAGACGTTTTTTATAATGAATACGAAAATAATCTTGATTATTAGCTTAAGCTATAAGTGAACCGTGTTCTAAAAAAATACTGATGGTGAAAACTATGTATGAGCCTTTAGTTTCAGTCATTGTTCCAGTGTACAACGTCTACGGTTACGTTGAAAAATGCGTGGAGAGCATTCTTGTTCAGTCTTATAGAAATCTTGAGGTTATTCTCGTAGATGATGGGTCGACAGACGGTAGCGGGGAAATTTGCGATTGCTATGCTGCCCGTGACGGTCGGGTAGCTGTCATCCATAAGGTAAACGGCGGATTGGTATCCGCAAGAAAAGCAGGCGTGCTTGTGGCTAAGGGCGAATACACCCTAAACGTAGACGGTGATGACTGGATAGACAAAGATAGAATTCTCCATGCTGTGGAAAAATTGCAGGAAGAGAAGCATGATATGGTATATATAGGCGGGGTTTTTAAGGAATATGAGGGCTCAACGCAGTATGTCTACGGTAACTGTCCGTGCGGTGTTTTTACGGGTAATGAAATTGTCTCCGTTGTTTTTGAGGCTGCCCAGAATACTGCCAGCTTTTATGGCCGCGATATGCAGATCAGTGTGTG
The DNA here is from genome assembly GCA_024690865.1 of Treponema sp. GTDB lineage: Bacteria > Spirochaetota > Spirochaetia > Treponematales > Treponemataceae > Treponema_D. The sequence goes on from JAILON010000050.1 coordinate 11,971, forward strand.
TGGGTCCTTGATGCGGACAGACTTTTACAGAAAGCATCAGATGCAGGTAGACGACAGAGTTACCATGTGTGAGGATATTCTGTGCATTTTCCTCTGCCTGCTTGATGCTTCCTCGGTTGTCCTCTTTGTGGATGACTCATATCATTACGTGCAGAGGGAATTGGAATCCATGTGCTATACCCCAGATATCCATGCGGGCGGAAGGATTGCCATCGTTTACAGGACATTGAAAGAAGCTTTTGCACGGAGCAGACGGACTTTGGGGCTTGCAAGGTATTTCCTCTATGCCATGTATTATTCTTTTTTGATGGCCGATTATGCAAGTTGCCTATTTGAGGATGACGTTTTTTTGTTTCCTTTCAGTAGGGTTAGCAGGGGAAGTCGAATCGTCGTCTGGGGTGCAGGAAAAATTGGACGCCGCCTTATTGCCAGTATTGCGCATAGCGGTGACTACGATATTGTTCTCTGGTGTGACAATGATTTTAAGAGACCTGCGCAGAATGGAATTTCGGTTAGCAATCCTGATGCACTGCATGAAGCTGATTTTGATTTCATAGTAGTTGCAACCATCTTTGCAGACAATTCTGCCAAGATAAAAAAAAGGCTGTTAAGTATGGGTGTTCAAGAATACAAGATTGCCACAATAGATCAGACAGTTCTTACGGAAGACCGGTTGAATCGGATATACGAACGGGCAAGACTTAGTATACCGGTAAAAAAAAGCAGTTGATATCTCAAAGACTGTTCTAACGATTCTGCTTCAACGCCGAAATATGTTTATTCGTTGACTTATACATAAGAGACTTTGTTTTATGTATATTTTTAAGGTAAAATATAGGAGTTCATGTATAATAATGAAAGGCAAGATAGCAATATGGGGATGCGGAAGAAGAACAGAACGTTTCTTGAAATTCAATTATTTTCAAGAATGTTCGATTATATACTTTGTAGATACTTATAAGTATGGGGAATCATATCATGGATGTCCAGTTTTATCGCCTGAACAAATTCGTGATAAGATGTCAGAAATAGACTTTCTAATAATTGTTTCGTCTTATTTCAGCGAAATATTCGGTATATGCCTTGAGATGGGGATTAACCGGAAAAAACTGATATTCGCTGATTATTTAGCAGAGCCATGTGCCGTACAGAATGTCGATGTAATAAAAGCTTTGTCTCCAAAGCTATATAACGCGATGAAGATGAATGTGTTCCGGTTTATGACTGAAAACGAAAGAGATAGTTCCGATGAGACAAAGTTAATAGGAAAAGGAAATTTTCTGGCAGCAGAATATACAAGAGACTACTATCGCTACAGGACATTTGAATTTTTAGCTGATGAAATTATTCATGGTGATGTAGAAGGTTGTGTTGCTGAATTTGGTGTTTTCAGGGGAACTTTTTCTGCACTAATAAATGCAAAATTTGTTGGTCGAGAGCTATATATGTTCGACACGTTTGAAGGATTTGATTTTGGTGAGGCTGAGAAAGAAAAAAAACTGGGACGTTCTGATGATGAGTTTGACTATTTGCATAAACAGACAAATGAAAGTATCGTTTTAGAGAGCTTACCTTATCCAGAGCATTGCCACATTTGCAAGGGGTTCTTTCCTGCTTCGATTCCTGATGAGTGCAAGTCTTTAAAATATGCTTTCGTTTCGATAGACGTGGATTTTGAAGATTCGATATATGCTGGATTGGAGTTCTTTTATCCGAGACTATCTGATGGAGGAGCTATTTTTCTGCATGATTACAACAGCTTGAATCTGAAAGGTGTAAAGCAAGCTGTTCAGCGGTATGAATCGGATAATAATATCAAATTGAAAAAAGTTCCGCTTGCTGACCGAGCCGGGACATTGGTTATTGTAGGGTAATAGTAATATGACAGACTCCGAATTAAGAATTTTTAAGCGATATAGTAGAGATTTGGATTTTTATAGGTTGGAATTAAACCTGACAAAACTGCTTTTGAACGATACTGTTGTTAAACGCGTAATTGACAGATACTGTTTGAAAAAAGCATATATTCATGGTACAGATTTCTTGGGAGAACTATCATACAATAGTATAAAGAAATACATAGAGGTTTTGGGCGTGATTGGGAGTAGTATTAAGAGTACAGCTATTCCTGATGCAAAGATAATTACAGAAGAGTGTTTTTTTGAAAAAAAAGAATCAGCACCTGTTATTATAACAGAATTAAATGATGCTAGAAATATATATATGCGACTTTCACAATGTGCAGGAGATTTATCTGTTTATTATCTTGGTGAACTTTTTTCGTTTGAGGAACATTCATGATGTATATTAATTATAGCCGCTATCCAAGTCCAATAGGGGTAAGAAAAAAGATTCGCGCTCAAACCAAGACATTTGCAAACTACTTTGGTTCCGCAATGCGAGTTGACTGTGCATATGGGATTGTATACTTATATAAAAATGAAGAGATTGTTGAAAAAGATTTTGCTGTAACAGATGAAGATGTGTTTCATGTATGTTTACTTTGGATAAAAAAATATGGAATAACAAAGGTATATATAAGGTGTAGGTTGA
>JAILON010000076.1 GCA_024690865.1 Treponema sp.
CAGTCGCAAATCATTTGTATAGAAGCAGTCACAGGCACAATCAATGCTAGCCGCAAGTTGTATCGAGTCTCCCAGTTTTATGCTTGGGTATTTGGCTCGAATTTTCGCAGACATATCAGCAATCTGATCGGTGACAAAGCACTTCAGGATATGAAGATTGCTTAAAAACTCTTTGTATGCAGCTATTCCTTCCATATCAGATTCCGCATACGGTCTGGCGAGGAATTCCGCATCCGTAATGGTTGATGTATAAAACTCTGCTTTTTCATCCAGTCCGGCAACGATAAAATCAAGGACATCTTTTGCATATGGACTTTGGTTTTCCACCAGATATATAATCGGGTTCGTGTCAAGAAATATGCGCCTATACATTTTCCCTGTATTCGCCCCTTAACTGGCGTTGGTATTCAAGCACGTCGCCCCCGTTCCAAGAATGGGAGCGTCCCATAAAGGACTTTACGAGCGCGACATTTTCCTCATGCGTTCTCTGCTTCTGTGCGCTTTCATTTTCTTGCTTTGCGACAAGCTTAAAGACGAGGTTTTCGATTTCAATCTGGCTGGATCTATCTAGAGATTTATAAGCCAAGGCTACATCGGACATATTTTGACCTCCTTTTTTATACTATTCAAGTGAGAACTGAGAAAATTCTAAACTGACTGTTCATCTTTGTCAAGGATATGGGGCGAAATTAAAGGGGCTTTGTCAAGAATCCTGTAATGTTGCTCGTCCCGCCACGGGGCGGGAAAGCTCCGTGGCGGGGGAACGAAATTCGTCCGCTCGTGACACACGGCCAAAGCAAGGCGTATGGCCGTGCCGAAGGACGAGCCAAAGCAGAGGCCACGCCCGTTGGGCAGGCCGTGCCTTATTTCGGGTTAAATCTTGTTTTTTTGACAAATTTGCCCAAATTTCCCTTGTGTTTTTGACACACGGCCGCTTTCATAGGGATGAGTCGTGGTTTTATGGATTTTGTGAGGCACGGCGGGAAGGAACGTTTGGAAATGTCCGTTGGCTGCTTGTGCCGAGAAAAGTTTTACCGTCCGGAAAAGAAAGTTTCCCGGACGGTATGGAAGGTCAGCAGGAGCTGAGTACGTCAGTTCGAACGGACAACACGGAAGCCACGCTCGTAATCCCGGGAGTAGGTGTTTGAACCATAATTCCTGAAATACGATATAGCGCTGTAGTACGAATCATCTGTCCAATCACCACCACGATAAATACGCGAACCGTAATAGGGTTCTCCGTCCCGGGAGTCGGTCTTGCAGTCCCAGCACCATTCCGACACGTTCCCGGTCATGTCGTAGAGTCCCAGGCTGTTGGCGTTCTTGCCCTTCACCTCATGGGCCTTGCTTGCGTTCTTGCTATACCATGCGACACCGCTGATATCATCGCTCCCGGAATACTCGTAGATCTCATGCGCGGATCCTCCCCGGGCAAGGTATTCCCATTCCGCCGAGGTCGGCAGGCGGTAGCCATTTGCATTGAAGTTGCAGCTTGCTGTATTCCATTCGTCCTTGTTGTTATTAGGTCCGCAGTACTTTCCACCTTGACTTACTATGTCGGGCCATTCCGCCGGGTTTGTCTTGCCCGCGATGCTGTAGCAGGGGGTCAGGCCTTCATTGATGCTCCTCAGATTGCAGTAAACCAGCGCATCGTACCAGCTGACGTAGTAGGCCGGGTAGTTGGCACCTGCACCATACGAGTTGTTTGGTTGGGAATAACTGCCATTCCCCTCGTAATTACAGTAGGCTTCGTATTCTCCCTGCGTCACCTCATGGTCGCTTGCGGTAATATTGTATTCCGCGGTTCCGTATGTTGCTTTCTGCATCTTGCTGTTGTACGAATACGATTGGTTATACTCATAGACGTAGGGGTTGCCGTTGTTGTAAACGGAGTAAGAAGAATACGCTGCCCCATAGCTCACCGTTGCATAGCCGTGGTATTCCCATCCACTGTCGCCTTCGGTCGCGGAGGCGCTGCTTATCGTGAAGCATTGGCAGTACATGATCCATGCGCTGGTGGCCACATAGCCTTCAATATTATTTTCTGCGCTGTACTCCGTGATATTATAGAAGATTTTGTAGCCGGAAGAGGTCCTGCCGATGATGTAGGGGGAGCGGTATTCGTATTTACCGTCGGAAGAATGCTCGTAGAAGCCTCCGTCCTTGAACAGATAGGGATGGCTGCTGTAACTGTCAGAATACCACTTCGTTCCGTTGACGGGGTCTTCCGCACTGCCGGAGGCGACGTAGCTGCCAAGCCAGCCTGAGGCATCACCTCCGGCTGCGTTCCCGCCGACGTAAATCCTGGTGGTTCCGTTTTCAGAGCTTTCCCGGAGGGCGAACATGCCGTTCGTTACCAAGATGGAATAGCTGCACCGTATGGTCCCGCCGCTAAAGGAGACTGCCCAGCTACCTTCTATTTTGAGCAGGACGCTTGGTTCCTCCGCGAGGGCCACGGGAGCCTCTCCGCTTGCCGATGCCGCGAGTGCCACGGGGCTGCTGCCAGACGTGCTGTCCGGGGTTCCGTAAGTGCCCGTCAGGTCGGCAAGGATTCCGTTGGAAAGCGTGATTGTCCCGCCCTGGGAATTGCCGACGAGCGTACAGGTCTGGTACTGGCCGCCCCCCACGTTGAAGTAGCCGCCCGCGCTGTCGTAGCTGGTGTATACGGCCTGGGTCGTTCCGGCGGTGGAAGCGGCCGGGGTTCCGCTGCTGCCGGAGCTTCCGCTGTTGCCGGAACTGCCGGAAGTGGCGCTGCTTGCGGTGTCGTCGCTTTTCTGGGCCTTGTACCATTCTTCGTCCCAGTAGTCGCAGGAAGCGAGTAGGGCCGTCGCGGCCAGCGTCATAAGAAGGGCGAATTTCCTCATCATTTTCATACAGTTTCCTCCGTTTGTCTGTGCTACACACATTTTCCGCAAGGCTAGCATGTCTGGGCCCAAATTTGGTCGCATTTCGTGCGACTTTTTCCAGTTTCTGACTTTGAAGCCGTTTTACATTGTTTTTAGATGTAAAAAGCCTTGTTGAATAGACCATTATACACCTAAATCGAGGTGGGGTAAAGTAAAAAAAGACTTATTTCAATGTGCAAATTTACAAAAATACCTTCATACTGGATGTATGGAAGGACTTAGGCAGGTTTTCATAGCGAATTTGAAGCGTTACAGGAAGCAGAACCACATCCGCCAGCTGGATTTGGCCATGGAAATCGGCAAAAGCGCCAACTACATCAACAGCATAGAAAACGGCAAGTACTTTCCGTCGCCGGAGACGATAGAAAAAATTGCAGAAATTCTAAAGGTTGAGCCTGCCAGCCTGTTCCAGAAGGAAGACAATGTAAAGCTCCCGCCAAAGGAGGAACTGGTGAACAGGGTATACGACAAGGTCATCGTTTCCTTAACAGATTTAATCCGCACCACCGTCAACAGCGAGCTGGACACGTCTGCCAGTTAGACCGTCAGATACCGCCTGTTTCTGTCGGCGTGGCCGATTTTGATTTCTTTTCCTCCTGGTCTGCAAGGTACTCGTCCTTGAACAGCTCGTAGCCGTGCATAATGCGGTTCAGAACTTTGTGCTCTACATGATCTATATCCTTCTTTGTAATTCCAAGGGTCTTGCAAACCTTACCGGGCGAAGTCCAGTCATTTCCATCAAGGCCATAGAGCATATTGATTATCTGCTGGTCTCTCTTTGTAAGAGAATCAAGTATATACGGTATAAAATCCCTAAAACAAATAAGAAGCCTTCTTGCCCTAAGAATTACCTTTTTAAGAAATTCTGTATATGCAATGCCAAACCTTTTTTCCAGCCCTTCTATATCCAAAGGCTTTCCTTTCCGTGCCCTTTGAAGCAGAAGGCTGAGCATTATTCGCTCATCAGAAGAGTCCAATGTATTTCTTGCACCTATGAATTGAGCCATACGCCATACATCACCTAATGTTTTGCCCGTCGTTTCACTCATTTTCTTTCCTCTCTTCATCCTCCGTGCACAATGCCTTGAAGAATACTTTTCCCGTTTTCTCATAAATCTTTTCGTTCCAGTCAAATATATCGTAGTTCTCTTCTGCGAGCAGCTGTTTTGCCAAGAGGTCAGTCTTGTCCGTGGAAGAAAAGCTGAATCCCGAGCTGCGCAGAAGATCCTCGCTCTCATTCAGTGTGAGCTTAAGCCCAACCGCGAGTGCAAGAACGGTCTGTTTCCTTGGCCTGTAGTCCGATTTGTGATTGCTGAGTATCTTGGAGAAACACTTCTTGCTTAGTCCCGCCCTCTTGTAAATGATTGGATTCTTGTCCTTGGGGTTCCGTTCAAAATATTTCTGCAGGTACCAGGCAAAACGTTCACAGAAAGGCTGCTGATTGCTGGGAATCTCATCCGGCCTTTCGACTTTGCCGCTGTTTTCTTTTGCTGCAGCTCTTTCTACAAGCATCTGTCGGAACGACATTCCGTCAACTTCCGCTTTATAGTAATCCTCATACGTATTCCCAAATGAGTCCTTTATATTCCCGTCGGCCCCATTGTTCAAAAGAATTTCTATCAGTTCCCGGTTATGATTCTTGGCCGCGTACATCAAGGCTGTGAGTCCATCCTCATCGGTGGCATTCACGTTAGCCTTGTAAGAGATGAGTAGCCTGGTGGACTTGTTTGCGTTACAGCAGCAGGCAACCATAAGGGCCGTCATGTCAAAGAATGCTTTTTCATCCACGTTGCAATCATAATCCATGCATAAGTGTACGATATTGAACTTGTCCTTGATGCAGGCTGCGACAAGCGCAAGCGAGGAAACGAACTTCGGATTCCCGCTCAGGCGAATCATAACGTCGATGCTGTCCACAAAGCCATGCCGCGCTGCGTACCAGATGGCAGAAGTTTTTTCCTGATTGGAAAAACTTCCATTCTTAAGCAGATATTCAATCACTTCTGAAGAATTTGAGTTGGCCGCAACTTCAAGGACAGTAAAGCCCTGCTTATCCTTTTTTTGCATGTCGGCCCCAGAGCTTATCAGAAGCTTGAAGAAAGACGCGTTTCCTCGCTCCGCCACCGCAAAAAGAGCTGTCCGCTCCCTATCGTCGCTCGCGTTCACATCCGCCCCTGACTCGAGCAGAAGCCTTGCAATGTCGTATGATTTACTGTTTATAGCCAGCATTAGCGATGTTCTTCCAGCAAAATCCCTTGATTCCAAATCCACTCCAGAGGTAGAGAGCAGCTTCCTGACATCTTCCGTATTGTTATTAACGGCCGCTCGCATCAATGCTGTCCGCCCGGCTGCATCTTTGGCGTTCACATCCTCGTCAAGCCCAAGTCTGTCTATATTACTTTTTTTCCAAAATACGAAATCTATCGGGAGATTGAGGAAGAACATGAGGGAACAAAAGATTGTATCGCTTGCTTTGTCGTAGTAATACAGGGCAGGGACTGCATCCTCGCTCATGCACCACGTAGCTCCAAGCTCCTTCATTTTTCCAGGAACAGGGTGGCCGGGCAAAAGGATATCGCGACTCAGGTCTTCCGGCAGGGGAGGACGGCTACCAAGAGACTTGCACCGGTCGCATATCGTCTGATAGTCGTTCGTCATAAAATGGAGCAGTTTCTTGCCGTTAATCACGATGGGAACATGCTCCACAAGAACAAGATTTTCACCTTTCTTCTTTTCCGCATCAAATTGCAACGCCATACGGGCAGTATAGCACAGAATATGGCTGTTAAGTCGCTTTTCAGGCGACTTTTTCATCATTTTCAGTTCAGGTCCCCATTGTCTTGCTGGCTCGCCCTGCCTTGTAACAGCCCTCCTTTTCTGTTACAATCGCTTAACTATGGCAACGAACGACATTACATTGGACACAAACACAATCGTTTTATATAAATCCACTGCCGCAGCCATCACGGACAAAGGCGAGAACGGCAAGTTCCCCATCCGCTGGCAATCCGCCCCGGCGACGGCGACCAAGCCCGCGACCTACTCCCAGCAGAGCGTCAGGACCAAGGACTTCACCATCCTGAGCACAGGCGCGGCCTCCTCGCTGGAGAGGGTGCTTGAGTGGGCGGAAAAGAATGCTCCCTCCGAAGAGGATATGTACGGAAAAGACACCAGCAACGCGCTGGCAGCCCAGGTGAAGGAATGTTACGAGCTGCTCTGCTCCGACGAGGAGACAGCGAGCGCCGCGCACAGCTTCGAGGACCTAGTCTCGCTCTTTCGTGGGGAGGTCAAGGCCGACGAGTGCTGGGGCAACTACCTCGCACTCAAGAACACTGTCTACTTCAAGCAGGACCTCAAGGAGCTGATGGACGGCAGGCTCGTGTTTACGCCGCGACCGCAAGCTGAGATTGACGAGCTGGTCAAGAAGGCGGACGCGAAGGGACAGGAGGCCCAGAAGCGGGAAGAGTTCTTGGCCCGGCTTAAGGAACGCAAGCTCCTGCCGGAGGATTCCATTTTCATGACCGATGTGGAAAATCTGGCCTACAGCAAGACGGACAAGAGCCGCACGATGCACGATGCCCATCTCAAGGAGACCCCAGAAAATGCCCACAAGCTCCTTTTGGAAACTGGAATCTGGGACATAACGCGGAACCCCTATCCCATCCGTTGGGGATTGAGCATGAAGAGTGCGACGGAGGGGCTGGCTGCTCCGCCTGATGAGGAACGGCTTTCTGTGGAAGGAATTTCGTACGCGATAGACAATGAGTATTCGACGGACCCCGATGATGCGGTTGCATGGGACGGCAGTTATCTCTGGGTGCACATTGCGGACCCCGCGAGTACGGTCATGCCTGACAGTTCTATAGATAAGTCGGCGCGGGCGAGGGGAGCGACGCTCTACCTGCCGGAAGGGGCGGCCCGCATGCTCGCCGAAGACTGCTTGGAAGACTATGCTTTGGGGCTCAAGGAGCAGAGCCGTGCCCTGTCTTTCCGTATACAGCTGGACGCGGAAGGGAACATCGAGGACTGTTCGGTGTTCAAGACTCTGGTCAACGTCAAGCGGCTGACCTACAAGCAGGCAGACACGATGAAGGGCGGTCCGGAGCTTAAGAAGCTGTTTGAGATAGCTAAACGCAACGTAGAACGACGGGTCAAGGCGGGCGCGGTGATGATTGACATACCCCAGGTTCACATTACGTTGGACGCGGACAGACGGGTTTCAATAGAAGAGGACAATCGGACTGAAAGTTCTGAGATGATACGGGAGATGATGCTGCTTGCCGGAGAGGGTGCTGCCCACTTCGCCTTCAAGAATCGCATTCCCTTTCCTTTCATCAGCCAGGATGCACCCACCTTGCCGCAGGATCTGCCAGAAGGCCTTGCTGGGCAGTTTCGCCTACGGAGATGCATGCACAAGCGGTCGGTGGGGATAACGCCAGCCATGCACAGTGGCCTTGGATTGGGAATGTACACGCAGGTGACGAGTCCCCTCCGCCGTTACAGCGACCTCATTGCGCACGAGCAGCTGAGGGCTTTCCTGGACGGCAGGCAGTTGATAAACAGGGACGATATGCTCATGCGGATAAGCGAGGGTGATGCGGGGTTCCAGGCCGCCCATAAGGCCGAGCGCAAGACCGACATGCACTGGACGCTGGTCTATCTTCTTCAGAACCCCGACTGGACGGGGGATGCAATCCTCGTGGACAGGGGGGGCAAGCAACCGCAGCTGTTCATACCAGAGCTGGGGCTTGAAACCTATATGGGCGTTGAAGAGAGCGTTGCTTTGAATGGAACTGTCCGCGTCAAGGTGGACAAGATAAATTTGAGCGAACAGACTGTGGAATTTGTGCGAGCGGAAGCCTAGGCGGCAAGTGGCGGCCGGTATGCCCGACCGCCACGGCTCAGTTCGAATCTATGTGATTCTATATCTATTACACGTTCTATTCTATTTTATTCTACACGGCTGAAAAGGTCCACGCGGGTAAAGCTGTCGCGGGGTTCTCCCCGGTAGCCGACCAGGTCCTCCAAGCACTGCTGGGGGGAGACCTCCTTGTTCAGCACCCGGTAGAGTGCGTCGCAGATGGGCAGGCGGAGCTTCTTCTGCACGGCGACCTGGTGGACGTACTTGCAGGCGACGGCTCCTTCCGGCAGGTAGCCTATCTTGCTGACGTTGGCAATGAGGTCGTCCAAATCCGTGAACTGGGAGAGCATGTCGGTCTTGATGATGTCCTGGCCGAACCTCCTGTTGCGTCCGTATTTTGACTTGCAGGTCACGTCCAGGTCGCCCACTCCGCTTATGGACGTAAATGTCTCTGCCTTTGTCGCCCCCATTGCGAATCCTATCTTCTGAATCTCATTCAATCCAGCCGCAAGGAGCAGGCTTTCGGTATTGTCTCCAAAAATCTGGCTACTTTCAGACAGGGCGTCAAGCGCACCGTAGACCACGGCGATGACGTTCTTGGCTGCGGCGCACACCTGTACGCCGATGGTGTCGAAGGAGGCATAGGCCATTATCCCCGGCACGCGGAGCAGGTTCCGCACCCGGATGGCATTCCTGTGGTGGCAGCTGGCCGCAATGAGCCCCGTTATCTTTCCCATCGCGACTTCTTCGGCATGGCTGGGGCCCGCCACGTATACCGTCGTGTCCTTGTAGGCTTCGCCCAGTGCAGATTCGATAGTTGGCAGGATGAGGCCTGGTCCGTCGTCGGATGGAATGAAGCCCTTCGTGAGGGCCGCCACAATCGTTGACCCGTCGCGCAGGTTGGGAAGGTGCGAGAACTTTTTGATTGTCGGAGCCAAATAGAGGGACGGGCTGGCCAGGAAGAGGAATTCTTTTCCCGCGGCAACCTCCTCTATGTCCTTGGATGCCGTAAGCTTGGGATCCAGCGTGTACCCGGCAAGGTAGCGGCTGTTCTCGTGCTTCTGGTTTATGGAGGAAACGACATCGTCCTCCAGTGCCCAGGCCTGCACCTCGTTGCCACCCCTGGCTATGGCCGTCGCAAGGGCTGTTCCCCATGCTCCGGCACCGATTACTCCTACCTTATGACTTTCCATAGATACGTCAGGCATATCCCCCACCTCAAGCCGCAAGAATTGTATTGTTGTTTAGAATGAGAGGCAGTTTCAGTAAGCCCCCGCGACTTCGTCGCAACGGGCGTTTGATACTGCCTCGCTCAAGAAATGCAACGGCACGGAAAAGCCCCATGCATCGCAGGGGGCTTCCTGCTGGCCTGTTCCAAAGGCAAACGGCTTTGAAACATGCCTACGCTGCTAGAACCACAGGGAAGCCTGGTCTTCCCAGTCGATGATTTCCTCAGGGGTAAAGAAGAGTCCAATCTCCCTTTTCGCGCTTTCCTCGCAGTCGCTCGCATGGATGATGTTGTGTGAGGTGTGTGAGCAGAAGTCGCCGCGGATCGTTCCCGGATGGGCGTCCAGCGGGCTGGTTGAGCCGGTGATGCGGCGGATGAGGGAGATGCAGTCGTCCCCCTGCCAGACCATGGCAACGACGGGTCCGCTCGTTATGTAGTCCACGAGTGGGTCGTAGAAGGGCTTTCCTTTGTGTTCCGCATAATGCTTTGAGGCCAGTTCCGGGCCAATGTTAATCAACTTAAGGCCGACAAGCTTGAGGCCCTTTTTTTCCAAACGGCTAATAACCTCGCCGACAAGCCTGCGGTTCAGAACGCCAGGCTTCAACATGGTAAAACATCGTGTGCTCATAATTAAGCCAGTGTAGCAAAAAAGAAACTCTTTGACAACTACAGGTATTATGAAGCTTGCCTTTTCCGTGCCAAAGGGCTATAATATCGGAATAAAACACGTCAAAGATAAGGAGTTTTTATGAAAAAAATTGTCGTTCTTGTTGCGCTTGCGCTTGCGGTCTGTTCGTCCCTTGCTGCCAAAGACTATTGGTATGTCTGTCTTGGCTCCTTCTCGAAGCAGAGCAATGCGGACAGCTACGTGCAGTATCTGAAAACCAAGAACGTGCAGGCCTGCATCTTCGACGTTGCCGTGAAGCCCGGCTCCGTGATGCACAGGGTTGTTCAGGCAAAGCCCTTTGAAAGTTTCGCCCTTGCAAACGAAAGCCGTAAAAAGCTTCAGAACGAAACCTTCTTCCAGACGATGGGCATGCGCGACCTGTGGGTGTGCCGTGGCCAGCTTGTTGAAAGGCCCATTGCCAAAACGCAGCCCTTCCCGTCCGCTCCCATTGATGCGGATGTGAGCCACAAGCTGTCGCTGGAGCCGACGGCCCCGCGTTCCACACCCTTCCGTTCAGTCCCGACGTGGTGCCCTGCTCCCGAAGGCAAGGATATGTCGATCGACCGGCCCTTGGACGATGATTTGAAGATCCACCGTCTGCCAAATGGCGACATCTCGATAGAGTCGGACAAAGGCTTTACCGGTGTCACGATGACGCGCCGCTAAGGCTGCGGGTACGTGAAGAATGGGGCGTGCGGAGGATTCAAGATGGCTGCAGTCATAAGCAGAGAGGTAGACGGTAGGAAGTACCCCTTGGTGTTCTTGATTCCCGCGGCGATCGGCCTGTTCTTCATCGGGTTCGGGCTCTTCCTGATCCACTCGGACAGGGAGCGTGCCGAACGCTGCACGGTGCAGGTTCCGGGAGTGGTGGCCCAGATGCTGGAAAGCAGCAATGACAGCACCCTTACGGCCCCCGTGTTCGAGTACAGTTTTGACGGAGTAGACTTCCGGCAGGAAAACAACTCCTACTCATATCCGCCGGACTTCGTCGAAGGCGAGCAGGTCGCCATCATGGTGAACCCCGACGACCCGGACGAATACTTTGTGGCCGATCACAAGGCCAATGCAACCATGGCGAAGATCTTCATCATCCTCGGATCCGTCATGGTGTCATTCTTCATCTTTTATATCGTCCACCTCTATCTGGAAAAAAGGGATGTGAAGAACGGCAGGGAACCGCGGGGCATACGGGTTGGAGTCATATTCCTCCTTATCGGCCTGTTTTCGGCGGCAATTCCAATCCGCCTCATCCAGCTCAAGGACGACAGCGTAGATTTTTTTGAGGTGACTACCACAGTGAACGGCATTACAACGACCGAACACAATCCTTTCTTCGTCATCGCAATGCTTGCGTTCTGCTTCCTGTTTGCGGCGGCTTTCATCATCTTGGGCATCGTGATGATCCGTAAAAAGTCCCTGGGCTTTTCTGTGGAAGCCGGGGCCAGTGTGGAAGTGGACGAGGATGGAACGGTGACGGGCAGGAGCTGGACGTCCGATAGCTGACGCCGCTTTCATGCCGTTCATACTTTTTGTTGATGCGGTGCGATGCGGCAATCACTACGGACCTTAAGCAACCCGGCGGGACGTTTCCGCGCGATGCGGACCCGATGCAGAACTGTCAGGCAGCCCATCGGGAAGTTCTCGTGCCGCTCATATTTTTTTCTGCAGCCAGACGAGGTCATACCAGCGGTCGAATTTTTTGCCGACCGTCCTCATGCGTGCCACTTCGGTGTAGCCTTCTTTGAGGTGGAACTTGTAGCTGTCGTGCGTCAGGTATTCATCCTCGGCATCGCAGTATGCGACACCCGCGAGCAGGTTCACGATTCCCTGCGCCTTCAGCCGCTTTTCCAGTTCCTGGTACAGCAGGGTTCCCGCCCCCCGGCGGCGGCAGTTCCTGTCCACGTAGATCGAGGTCGTCACCGTCCAGGCATAGGCCTCTCGGGAACTGTACGCCCCCGCATAGACGTAGCCGATCAGCCTGCCGTCGTCCAGGCAGACCAGATAGGGATACTTCTCCCTGGTCTTTGCTATCCTCCGCCTGAACTCGCTGGCCGTCGGCACCTCGTATTCAAAGGAAACCGCCGTGTTCGCCACGTAGTAGGAATAGATTTCGGCCAGCCGTTCCGCATCCTCAAGCCGTACGTCCCGTATCTCCAGTTTTCCCATCTTTTTGCACCCTTACTGTATCTTGACGAACTGAATATAGTCCAAGCTCATCCCAGCGGAGGCCGATGAAATTGAAATGTGGTAGGGCGTTTCTTCCGCCACGTCAAAGTAGATTGGCATGCGCGTCGTCAGTTCCCAAATGCCCAAAGGCGGATCGCTGGGGTATGTGTCGAAGCTGCTTTCCCCGATGCTGACGCTGACCGTGGCGTGGGCGGCGTCGGAGGCTTTTTCGGAAAGCAGGCATTCGTAGCGGCCTGCGGGCAGCGTTATGCTGAATTCGGCCTTGGAACCCCTCGAGGAAAGCCGTGTTGCCCACCCTGCGCTGGCTTCGTAATCTGCGAAGGGGAAGGTGTCCGTCAGGAGCATGTCTTCGAATTCGACCTTCACGCCTCTTCCTGAGAAGTCTATCATCGGCAGGCTGGTGACGACGACGGGACTGCCGTCGCTGTTCCTGACCCGTTCGTTTTTCTTTTTCTTCTTGCTCCCCCAGTCATCCTGCCATTCGGGAATGTCGAAGTCCTGTTCCTCGGTCTCGATTTTCTCTATCTTTTTCTGGGCCTCGTCCAGCTTGGATTCCCAGGCGTCCTCTTCCCTTTTTGTACTTGCGCATCCTTCTATTGAAAAGATGAGCAGCGGCAGGATGACGGCTGCCGCGAGCGTTTCAAGTTTTTTTGTGTGCGTCATTTCTTAAGCTCCTTGGCTTTTGCCATTGCGTACAGCAAAATCTTGCCGGACACACGCTGGAACGCGTTTCCCGCTTCCGCATCCCTGTCGGCCACGAGGGGAAGGGACTGCAGCTCCGTATCGCCGAGCCAGTAGTGGATGGTTCCGTAGCGGTCGCCGCAGCGTACCCCGCCCAGTATCATGTCGGGGATTTCCACCGTCACGTGGACCGAAGAAGCCGCCGCGGTCGGGGAGTCCTGGTCCATGATGGGGACGGTGATGGTTTCGTTCAGTGCAGGAACCAGGCGGACGGCATTCTTCCTGCCGCCGACGATGGCGACTGTCCAAGCGTGGTCCTCCTTTCCGCCGTTGTAGTCGGCGAAGGAAGAGAATGCGTAGTTGAAGAGCCTGAGGTTGTCCTGGACCCGGTGCTTGTTGCCTTCCGCCGTTCCATTGCCCGGACCGCGAAGGGTGACGGAAAGGAAGCGCGTGCCGTTCTGTTCGGCGGTCACGCTGATGTTGTAGCCGCTCTCTTCGATAAAGCCCGTCTTGAGTCCATCGCAGCCCTTTATCTGCCCCAAAAGCTTGTTCGTGTTCCTCTGCGTGTAGGTCTGCTTCCTGCTGGAGGCCAGCTCACGCTCGCTCATGTTCCGCCTGAGCGGGTAGCTCAACGATTCCCGCGAGTGGAATTCCCGGAGGGCAAAGGGGAACTTCTTGATGTATGCCGTGGCGAAGGCTGCGAATTCCCGTGCGGTCGTCACGTTGTCCGCGCTGTAGCCTGACGATTCGACGAAATGGGTTTGCGTGAGCCCCAGTTCCTGAACGGCGGCGTTCATCCTGTGGACAAATTCGTCCATGGTGCCCGCGATATAGTGGGCGCAGGCAATGGACGCGTCGTTGCCGCTTGCTATGGCCAGCCCGAGAAGCAGTTCGCGGAGGGTGACGTGCTCTCCTTCCGACAGGCCCATCCGGGACGCGTCGCCCGGCAGGTTTTCTGCCCATGACTCGGGGGGAAGGGGAACCACATCGTCCAGCGCGGCCTCTCCCTTTTGAATTGCCTGGAAGACGACGTACATCTCGACTATTTTGGTCAGGCTTGCCGGGGGGACCGGAGTGTCCGCATTCTTTTCGTAGAGGATGCTGCCGGTGGCCGTGTCGATTAGGATTGCACATTCCGCCCCCAGGTCAAGCTCCGGCATGGAGGATGGATAGGGGAGGGGGGCAAGGGGAGTGGAAAGCCGCTCGGGATACTGCACGTCCAGGATGCTTTCCAGATACTTCTTCTGCGTCGCCGTCAGGGAATCCAGTTCCTGTACGGCCAGCACCTTCTTTGCCTCGTTGAACAGATAGGCTCCCCACAGGGCCAACAGGATGAGGAAGGCACATACCGTAGCGAGGGGCAGGATCTTGGGCAAAGCCCGCTGTTTCTGTTCGCTCATGCCCGTACGCCCCTGTTGCGGAGAAGGCAGTCCGCCAGCGTCATTGCGGCCATTGCCTCGACGACCGGCACGATGCGCGGGCACAGGCATACGTCGTGCCGCCCTTCGATGAGGATGTCGCACTCGCTGCCCGCCGTGTCCACCGTCTGCTGCTGTATATATATGGAAGGAACCGGCTTGACCGCCACCCGGAAGACGAGCTCGTCCCCGTTGGAGATGCCTCCGAGGATGCCGCCCGCATTGTTGCTCTGGAAGGCGGGGCCCTTGCGGATGGGGTCGTTGTTTTCCCGTCCGGTGGAGTCTGCCGCCTCGAAGCCCGAACCGAATTCGATCCCCTTGACGGCGCCGATGCTGACTATGGCATGGGCAAGCAGGGCATCCAGCTTGTCAAAGACAGGCTCTCCCAACCCTGCCGGAAGGCCCGTTGCCCGGCATTCCACGATGCCGCCCGCCGAGTTTCCTTCCGCGCGCAGCCGTTCGATTGCCTCCTGCATTTTTGCCGCCGCATCGAGCGAGCAGGCCCGGAGGGGATTCTGCTCGATGACGGACAGGTCGCGTTCGCCGCACGCTATGCCTGCGGCCTTTATCGTGTATGCCGTGATATGGATTCCGCTACGGGCCAGGAGCATCTTGGCTACGGCCCCCGCTGCGACGCGGGCCGCCGTCTCCCTTCCGCTGGCTCTGCCGCCTCCGCGGTAGTCGCGTATGCCGTACTTTTCAAAATACGTGTAGTCGGCGTGGCCGGGGCGGAACTTGTCCTTGATGTTGCCGTAGTCGCCCGACCGCTGGCTGGTGTTGCGTATCAGTATGGAGATGGGGGTTCCGGTCGTCTTCCCTTCGAAGACTCCGCTCAGGACTTCCGCCTTGTCGCCTTCCTTTCTGGCGGTGACGGCTGCCCCTCCCTGGCCGGGCCTGCGGCGGTCAAGTTCCGCCTGCAAGAAGTCTGCGTCCAGCACAAGCCCCGCCGGGCAACCGTCTATGACGCAGCCCAGGGCGGCCCCGTGGCTTTCCCCGAATGTCGTTACCTTAAAAACTTCTCCGAAAGTGTTTCCTGCCATGTTGCCTTGATTCTAGCAGAATTCAGCCCGTGACTCAAGGCTGTTTGGACGGGCCGCCTTGGTAGTTTGTGGGACGTCTTGGCGGCGGCGGCCGTCTTGCCGGCACTGGGCCACCTTGATGCCGATGGGCCGCCTCCCTGCGGCGGCTTAGGCTTTGGGCGGGTATTTTTCCATCAGCCTGTCGATTCCGTTCTTTTTGAAGAGGTTGGCGTATCCCCGCGCGCTCATCCCCATGCTGTCCTGCAGGTCGGGATTGGCCCCGTTCTTGAGCAGCAGGTCCACGATTTTGTAGTCCCCGTTGCCGACGGCGAGGACGAGGATGGGCTGGCCGTCCGAGCTTACGACGCTCAGGTCGGCCCCGGCCTCTATCAGGTATTCCGTTATTTCAAAGTTCTTGCGCCACACCGCATCCATCACCGGGGTGTAGCCCCTGTCGTGGGATACGGCGTTTATGTCCGCGCCGTTCTCCAGGAGCCACTTCACCTTGTCAACGCATTCGTTCCTGGCGGCAATGCAGAGCATGGGAACCCCTTCTTCGTTGAATGCGGAAGGAATCATCCCCGCGTCAAGGAACAGCTGGCAGATTTCCGTCTTGTCCTTGGCGATGTAGTGGGCAAACATGTCGCTCGTAAACGGGATGCCCAGGGTGAGAAGCCTTTGCAGGGAGGAGAGCTGGCGTTCTTCGACCTCGTAGAGGGCGTAGTTGTTGGTGATGTATTTTATCAGGTTGTTTATGTCGTCAAAGCAGCGGAAGAAGGTCTGTCTTTCCACCTGTATCTTCTCATAGCGCTTGTCGTATTGGCCGCCCGTGTGGATGAAGGTCATTATCTTGCCGCCGAGCAGGAGCCCCAGGAAATAGGCGTAGTCCGGGCTTTCGGCCATCTTTTGCGAATCGACGATGATGCAGTGGGACACGGACATGCCTTGGTGGACGTCGCGGGACAGGGATTCTATCTTGGAGTCCTGCGACAGGAAGACCTCCACGTACTCGGCATTCTGGGAGTCCAGAAAATTTTCCGTCAGCGAGAGGTTCTTGTCCTGCATGTCGGGAGCAAATATCAACCACTTCATACGGTAATTATACCGCATAGGAAGAACTTAAACAAGGAAAAAATTCGCCTGTTTTACCGTCTGTTTTACAGGCTGGGGCCCAGCGGCCAGTCCCGACGCACTGGGCAGCTAGCCCTGGCTGTAAGCCGAGCGCACCCGGCGGCCAGCCCAGTCGGGCCGGACTGTTGGCTCCCCGGCCCCCTCCCACTGTGCGCGAGTCGCTCCGGCAATGTAGGCCAGCCGCTCCGGCAATGTGCGCGAGACTCTCTGGCAATGTGCGCGAGACTCTCTGGCAATGTGCGCCGGACGCTCCGCAATGTGCGCGAGACTCTCTGGCAATGTGCGCCAGCCGCTCGGGCAATGTGCGCCGGCATCTCTGGCAATGTAGGCCTGCCGCTCCGGCACTGTGTGCCGGCTCCTCTGGCACTGTGTGCCGGCTCCTCTGGCACTGTGCGCCGGCCCCTCTGGCACTGTGCGCCGGCCCCTCTGGCACTGTGTGCCAGTCCCTCCGGAACTGTAAGCCGGGCGCACCCGGTGGCCAGCCCTGTCGGGCCGGTCGGCTGGCTCCTTAGACCCTTTCCACCAGGCCGCGGGCCTCCATCTGGCTGAGGATGTTCGCGACTATCTGCTCCGGGACGTTGCAGCTGGTGTCGATGATGATGTCGGCCACGCTTCGGTAGTCGTTGTTGTCTATGCCGTAGAGCTTCTTGTAGCGGCCCGTGTCCGCCGCATCGCGCATCGCGGTGAACTCCTTTATCTGCTGCAGGTCCCCGCCTTCCCGCTTGAGGATGCGGGATGCCCGCAGTTCGTCGCTGGCCAGGAGGTAGACTTTCGCGTCAGCCTCCTTGAGCATCCAGATTGCAAGCCGGCTGCCCAGGACGCAGCTTTCCTTCAAGGCCAGCTCCACCTGATGGGTATCGACGTACCTGTCGTAGGAATCGTCCCCTTTCGCCTTTTCCAAGACTTCGGGCAGGGTCAGCCCCTTTTCTTCGGCCAGCTGCCTGAAGGTGTAGTTTATGAGCTTTATGCCCAGCGTCTGGGCCAGCAGGGTGCTGACCGTTGTGTTTCCGCAACCAGATTTGCCGCTAATCGCGACCCGAAGCTCTTTTCCTGCCGGAACCTTGTAGCCTTTCAATGCCTCTTCTGCCATGAAGCCACCTCCTTGCGTCGATTTCCTTCTATTATATTCCCTTTTGTTGATAAAAGCAAATTCATATTTCCAAAGGCCCGCCTTTCTGTTATAATTGAACCATGACGAGCAAGGTTTACATCATCGGGCACAGGAACCCGGACACGGACTCCGTGGTGGCGGCAAAGGCGTATGCGGAACTCAAGCACCTCTTGGGACACGACGAATACCTGGCGGCAAGGGCAGGACACCTTGCCCCCCAGACCGAATACATCTTCAAGCGCTTCAAGGTGGAGCCGCCGGAGTACATCCCCGACCTGGTTCCCAAGACCGCATTCTACATGAGCGACAAGTTCGTCTCCGTCAGGGAGGACGTGTCCCTCTGGAAGGCCGTGGACAAGATGATAAGCACCAACGCGGCCGTCCTGCCCATCGTCAACGTGGACGGAACCTACCAGGGCATGCTCAACTACAACGCATTCGCGCTCAACTCCTACAAGCTCTTGACCCCCAAGCGGGGCGACATCTTCCTGGCCAGCCTGCACCTTATCGAAAAGACGCTCAACGCGACACCGGTTGTGGAGTTTGACCCAGACGACTATTTTAACTGTTCGATCATGATTGGAGACGACGACATCGCGACATTCGGCAAGCTGCTGGAGGAGCACAAGAGCGAGAACATCATCGTCATCACCGGCGACCGGGAGGACATCCAGCGCCAGTGCATAGAGGCCCGCGTGAAGGCCCTGATCATCACCAAGGATTACATCGTCAAGAAGGAGCTGCGGGACTTGGCCCGGGAGAATCGGGTATCCATCATCTCCGGGCATGACAGTACGGCGACTACCGCAATGCTCATCGAATACTCCTCTCCGGTCAGCGCGATGGCGGACAAGCAGTCCAAGCCCGTCCTCGCAAGCGACAGCGTGCAGAAGGTCCGCTCCCTGCTCGCTCAGAGCCCCTCCCGTTGCCTGCCGGTGGTGGACGAGGACTACAAGGTCATTGGCACGATAAGCGAGAGCGACCTCCTGCACGAGGCCAACATCGAGGTGGTGCTGGTGGACCACAACGAACCGGGACAGGCCGTTGAAGGCATCGAGCACTACGTCATCAGGGAAATCATAGACCACCACCGTATCTCCACATTCAGCACCCGGCAGCCCATCACCTTCATCAATCGGCCGGTTGGTTCCACCGCGACAATCATCACCAACCTCTACCATGAGAACCACGTTTCCATTCCCAAGGAGATTGCATCCCTCCTGCTGTGCGGCATCCTGAGCGACACGCTGATTTTGCAGTCGGCGACGACGACGGAACTGGACGTGCAGACTGCGGAATACCTGTCCAGCATCACCGAACTGGACATCAAGGATCTGGGGAACGACATCATCCGCTCAGGCAGCCACATCGGCAGCCGGAGCGCGGACGACATCATCCGTCAGGACATGAAGGAGTACAGCGAGGGCAAGCTCAAGTATACGGTGAGCCAGATAGAGGTTGACGGAACGCAGGAGCTGCTTGAACGCAAGGCAGAATTCATGGACAGGCTGGAGGCAGTCAGGAGCGGAGGCAAGCTGCTCTTTTCTGCCCTGCTCGTCACCGACATCACCAAGCTTTCCAGCCTGATGCTGATTGCCTACGACGCCCGGTTCTCCAGCATGCTGACCTTCCCCAAGAAGGAAGACAACGTGTACTACATGAAAGACATCGTTTCCCGCAAGAAGCAGCTTATACCCCTCCTGAGTGAGCTGGTTGCCAAAGTGGGAGAATAGGGGCACACTGCTTATCATCTGCCACAAGGAGGAACTTGCATGAAAAAAACGTTCTCGCAGAGCGATGCGGACAAGGTGCTCAGGAACGAGGGTAAGATTACGAAAATCATGGGCAACAAGTCCCTCGCCGAATTCCTGGATACGGCGAAGCTGTTCTTCCTGATGCTGAAAGATTACTTTTCGGGAATCTATAAAGAGATTCCGGTCGGAACGATAGCGGCCATCATTGGCTCGCTCGCATACGTGCTCTGCCCTGTTGACTTCATCCCGGATTTCATACCCTTCGTAGGTTACCTGGACGATGCTGCCGTCTTTGCCGCCTGCATAAAGCTGACGAAATACGATGTCCAGAAATACAAGGAATTCAAAGAGAGCTCTTCCAATCCTTAGCAGCGGGCTGCTGTGTGATTGGAAGAGCACGAGGAATTACCATCTTGTGATTCTTACTCGTCTAGCTGGACATCCCCTTATTTCACGCATTTGCAATCCAGTCATCAAGAAACTGCATCTGTTCTGGCGTATGAAACCAGTGTTCGCCAGCTTCCATGACGGTAAGGTCCGCTCCTTGATTCGTGGCGAATTCCTTCATCGTTTCGAGCGAAGTGATGTTGTCGTTCTGACCGTAAAGAATCTTAGTCGGAATCTTCCAGCTCAACGGATGCTTCCGTACATAGCAGAGATATTCCCACGACAGATTTTCGCCGAAATCGGTCGGAATGACTTTCTTTTGCTCAAGTTCGGCTTCCGTTACGTTTGCCCACTGCATCATGTCGCATATCAGCTTTTCCATATTCACGACCGGTGAAATGAAATACGCTTTGTGAACAAGCCCTTCCAGATGTGCGCTCATGCTGAAAAACGCACCGATGCTGTTTGCAATCAGGGTGATGTCCTCATATTCCGATGTAAAATCCTTGACCGCATCGTGGATTTCTTTTCCTGTTTCCCACGGAGTGAACGTCTTGTAGTCCAGACCTGTCACTTTGTAATCCGGGAACAGTTTCTCATAATGAATGCTTTCAGATGCACTTCCGCCTTTTCCATGTACATATACAACCAAATTCATAATCATCTCCTTGAACGCCGGCTAGCGGCGTTCCTTCTTTTTTGCCTGTTTCAAAAAGTATTTTTCCCTATCTTCAAGTTTCTTCTGTTTACGGCCCTGCTTCTTTTGTTCTTCGGCATATTCTTTTTGCGCACGTGAAAACGCATCCAGAGACTTTGGAATGCCGACGCCGTTTTTTTCTGCCTTCACAAGTTTCTTGAACCTGAGCTTTGTCCTTCCTTCCACCGGCAGGAGCGGAACATCCGCAAAACCATACAGCATCCAGTGTACGATTTCAGGATTTGAAGGCTCCGCCCCAAAGACAAAACGGCCGGCATAGTTCTTTCCGTCCCGGCATTGTTCGATTAAAGCGCACCAGAACTGGCCGTCGAAATAGATTGTCGTAACCGTAAAGTTGTTTTCTATTATTTTCATACATCTTCCATACGCCTAGTTTCGTAAGCAACCGTCCACGCACGGACTCACGCAGGCGTGAAAAGAGGAAAGATAGTGGTTGAAGTCAGAAAAGTATACGCCACATCACCGGCACCCGTCTGGCTCCGGAAAGTAAGACCCGGTCAGTCCTGACAGGACAGGCCGAACCTCTCGAAAGATGTATATAAGCTTTTAACCAAATCAGTCTAGCAAAAAAGAACAAACAGTTCAAGATGCTCAGGAAAGCAACCTACGCTTCGTAGAGATTCTTCTTGCGAAACATACCGTTACAAGGAACATGTCATGACAGGAACTGCTAAAGATTTTCCTCCAGGATCCTCAGTCCCTCCTCCAAATCAAACCCGAGGATTTCCTGGATCTTCTGAAAATCATACTTCGTATGCAGCTTGTCAAGAACGGCTGCCAATTCCTTTTTGCCATGCTTCCGAATGAATAGGGACATCGCTTTTACCGCGTTTCCATCGTTGCCATTTGCATAGAACCCCGTCCGGCAATGAACGATATCATCGCACTCATAGCAGCCGTCCAATCCTTTTTCCTTGCAACAGGCGGCATTGGGACATATCCTGTCAGAACAGCAGGTCGCATAGGAACAGGTGTTATACGGTGTCCTGCAGCCCCCGCACCAATCCTTCAGAAAGCAATGGTTACAGGAAAGGCCGCAGTGCGCTACAGGGTCTACGCCTTTCCGTGCCTTCCGGCACAGTTCATTCTTGATCCGGCACATCGCTTCGACATGCATGATCCAGTGGCGGGAAAAAGGCATCTGGATTATGCCTCTGACATCTTTCCCGCACCAATAGTCGATCAGCCAGACGGCGGATCCGTCAGGACTGACACAGTTGCTTGCGGCAAGCTTTTCTTTATCCTCTGGGGAAAACTTCTTTTTTAGGTCAGAAAACTGCAGGTGCTTCAAAAGCCCATCTGTGGAATCCCTCACCGCCGTGCAGTATTCGTAAACGGTGTTGACATCCAGCTCCTTTGAAAACGCAACCATCGCCTCGCCGTCAAGCTCATTGCCTGTCGTGGCAATCGGGCTCTTTGTTTTCGTCTGCCAGTCGTTTTCAAGAAAAACCTGCCTGTCCTTCAGAATCAGCGTGTGCGCCACAATGTCTTCGATGCGGAACATATGCCAGAGCGACCATGCAAGCGTCGCATGGTGGTTTCCGTCGCCCGGTCCAAACGGCATCTGGTAAAAGGCATCGGCCGGAAACGTCTTTATGATGGACGTAATCTGCTCGAACAAATCATTCCGTAATGCAAGAAGGACTTCTATCCCTTCGGCAAAGCTTGCTTCCTTTGCAAGCAATGCCTGCATCTTTTTGTTCTTCTCCGACCACTCCGCATTCATCATCGTACCTTCTGTTCTTGAGCGTATTCCCCGGCGGCCCCCTGACAGGCTGCTTTGCCCTCAGATTCTTCTTGCCTCAATCATACAATGCCTTGCACTTTTTGTGAAGCTCCGTGTTGTGTTCCCCGCCGATGTCGAGAAGCTTCGCCGTCCACTCAACGCCTGTCCCCCCCTTCCCCGCCACGTGACCTTGCAAGAAGCGGGCTTTTTTGCTAAAATCGCTGTATGCTAGAGAAACTCACCGGAACATTCAGCGACATAGTCCGCACGCTCAGCGGCAAGTCCAAGATTACAGAGAAGAATATAGAAGAAACCGTCGAGCAGATTAAGATGGCCCTGCTCGAAGCCGACGTGAACCTGCGCGTCGTCCGCCGCTTCGTCAACTCCACCGTGGAGGAGGCGAAGGGCGACAAGGTCTTGAAGTCCGTTGACCCGGGCCAGCAGTTCGTCAAGATAATCCACGACAAGCTTGTCGCGATGCTTGGCGACAGCAAGACGGACTTCACGCTCAAGGGGCCGGATACCCAGTCCGTCATTCTGATGCTTGGACTCCAGGGTGCCGGTAAGACGACCGCCGCCCACAAGCTGGCCTTCCGCCTGCAGAAGGAGGGCCGCCGCCCGCTCATGGTTGCCTGTGACTTGGTCCGTCCTGCCGCAGTGGAGCAGCTGTCGGTGCTGGGTGAAAAGATTGGCGTGCCGGTCTACAAGGAGGAAGGGGCCACTGCCGCCGATGCGGTGAAGGTTGCCAAGAACTCGCTCAATTTTGCCAAGAAGAACGGCTATGACACCGTGATAATCGATACCGCCGGTCGCCTTCAAATTGACAGCGACATGATGGCCGAGCTTGTCCAGATAAAGAAGGTCGTGGCACCCATCGAGACCGTCCTCGTCGCCGACGCGATGACCGGCCAGAACGCCGTTGACATCGCCAAGTCCTTCGACGAGCAGCTGGGCCTGACCGGGGTCATCCTGACCAAGTTCGACTCCGACGCGCGTGGCGGTGCCGCCCTCTCGCTCAAGACGATAACCGGCAAGCCAATCCTCTTCATCGGTACGGGCGAGAAGACCGAGGACCTTGAGCCGTTCCATCCCGACCGCATTGCGAGCCGCATCCTGGGCATGGGAGACGTCGTCTCCCTCGTCGAAAAGGCGCAGGAAACCGTGGACCAGGAAGAGGCC
Organism: Treponema sp.; assembly: GCA_024690865.1. Taxonomy (GTDB): domain Bacteria; phylum Spirochaetota; class Spirochaetia; order Treponematales; family Treponemataceae; genus Treponema_D. The sequence goes on from JAILON010000076.1 coordinate 22,974, forward strand.
CTCAAGATGCAGAAGAAGATGGCCCGCAACGAGTTCACGCTCCAGGATATGCTGGATCAGCTGCAGTCGGTCAAAAAAATGGGGAGCATGCAGCAGATCCTGGACATGATTCCGGGCATGGCGGGACAGATAAGCGAGGACCAGATAGACAAGGCCGGGCTCAAGAAGCAGGAGGCCATCATCCAGAGCATGACGGCCAAGGAGCGGGCCAACCACCTGATCATCGGCCCCAGCCGCCGCAAGCGCATTGCCAAGGGGAGCGGCACGACCGTGCAGGACGTGAACAAGCTGATAAAGCAGTTTGAGAAGACCAAGCTGACGATGAAGAAGCTGACCCGCAACCGGGGGGCTCAGGCCAAGATGATGAGCCAGCTCGGTGCGATGGGGGGTATGGGCGACATGATGGGCGGCGGCATGCCGGACCTGTCTTCGATGAAGCTTCCCAAGGGATTCACCATGCCGAAGGGCTTCAAGTTCTAGCGAAGTTTCGTTTGTATCCGGGGTGCGTTTTTGCGCCCGCGTTTTTTTTACCCGCGTGCGTGCCTTGTTCGTAAATCGCTTTAAAAGCCCGGCGTTTTGTGCTATCCTTTCCCTATGGAAAACTCTGACGAAAAGAATGCCGTCTATATATTGGACGCCTATGGACTGATATACCGGGCTTATTTTGCCATGGTGAGCCACCCCCTGACGAACCTCAAGGGAGAGAACATAAGCGCGATAGTGATTTTTTTTAGGAACCTTGTTGCTTTGATGCGGAAGTATCGGCCTGCCTGCCTTGTCGCAGCCTTCGATTCCAGGACCCCGACTTTCCGCCACGAGATGTATAAGGAATACAAGGCGACCCGGCAGAAGGCCCCGGAGGACCTGCACCCGCAGGCGGACCGTATTGAAGAAATCCTTGCTTTGCTGAAAGTTCCCGTGCTCCACGTGGACGGCTTTGAGGCTGACGACATTATTGCGACCGTCGCCAGGCGGTGCAAAGAGCAGGGGCGGCACTGCCGTATCCTGAGCGGGGACAAGGACCTTCTGCAGCTGGTCGATGATAGCTGCGTTGAGATGCAGCCGGACAAGGCGAACGGCGGCTGGGAGGTTGACGGCATTGAAGAGGTGAAGGCCAAGTGGGGGCTGGAGCCGTCCGGTATATTGGACTACCTTTCCCTCGTTGGCGACAGCGCGGACAATGTGCCCGGTGTGAAGGGCGTGGGCGACAAGACCGCGCTCAAGCTTTTGGGCCAGTACGGGAGCTTGGACGGAATCTACGCCCATGCGGACGAGATAAAGGGGGCAATCGGCAACAAAATCCGTGACGGCAAGGAGAGCGCGTATTTTTCCAAGAAGCTTATAAGCCTGCGCTATGACGTGCCTCTCGATGTGGATTTTGCAAGCTTCACGACCGACAATCTGGATTTTTCCGCCGCTGCCGCCAGGCTGGTGGAATACGGGGCCGCTGCCGTGGCCAAGTCCCTGGCTTCCTTGGGAAGAGGGGGGGCGGTGCCTTCGGAAGATTCCGCTGGTGCGCCTTCGGATGATTCCGGGAACGGGCTGTTTTCTTCCCCATCCCCTTCTGCCGATGTTCCTGCGGCTCCTGGTGATGCTGCCGCGGCTTCCGGGGGCGGCATGGACAATGCCCGCCCGCTCCGCAAGAACGAGGGCAGCTACCGGGCCGTGCAGGAGCTTGCCGGGCTTACGGCCTTCGTGGACGAGATTCTGGCTTCGCCGGAGAAAGTGGTCGCCTTTGACACGGAGACGGACAGCTTGGACTCTCATGCGGCCAGACTCGTGGGCTTCAGCCTCTGCCATACGGCGGGCAAGGGAATTTATGTCCCGGTGATACTGCCCGGCGAGATGTTCGCGCCCCCCACTGTTCCGAAGGAGGACTGCCTTGTTCAGCTTGCCCGACTCTTTGCCTGCCCGGACCTGATGCTCGTCATGCACAACGGCAAGTTCGACCTGGAGGTGCTTGCTGCCAACGGCTATGACAAGCCGCTTGCCTGCAAAATTGCCGACACGATGGTCGCCGCATGGCTTCTGGAGCCGGACGCGATGGGCAAGACCCCCTATTCCCTTGAGTACCTGAGCGAGAAGGAACTCGCCCTTGCGGGGACGGAATTCAATGACATCGTTCCCAAAGGGCAGACCTTCGCAGATGTTCCTCTTGAAAAGGCTGCCCCCTATGGTGCGGAGGATGCGGACTTCACCTTCCAGCTCTGGACGCTCTTCAAGAAGCGGCTTTCCGAGCAGGGGCTGGAGGGCCTGTATTTTGACCTTGAGATGAAGCTGCTGCCTGTGCTTGCCCGGATGGAAGGGGCGGGCATCCACATAGACAAATCCGCCCTCGCCGCGTACAAGGTCGAGCTTGAGAAGGAGATTGCCGGGAAGGAGAAGGAGATTTTTGCCGAGGCGGGGCACGAGTTCAACATCGCTTCGACCAAGCAGCTGCAGCAGGTTTTGTTCGAGGAGCGCAAGCTCGTGCCCGGCAAGAAGACCCGCACGGGCTACAGCACGGACACGTCGGTGCTGGAAGAGCTTTCCGAGCGGACTGCCGACAGGCTGCCCAAGATGATCCTGGACTACCGGGGCATGGCCAAGCTGCTTTCGACATACGTGGAGACCCTGCCGCTGCTTGCCGACGGGAATGACAGGATCCACACCTCCTTCCTGCAGACGGGAACCGCGACGGGCCGCCTGTCCTCGCGCGATCCCAACCTGCAGAACATCCCCGTCCGCGACGAGGCGGGCCGCCGCATCCGCAGCGCGTTCACGGCGGTCCCCGGTACCCTGCTGATTTCGGCGGACTACTCGCAGATAGAGCTGGTGATTCTTGCCCATCTGAGTGGCGACAAGAACCTGTGCCGGGCCTTCCTGGACGGGGTGGACGTGCACCGTTCTACTGCCGCCCTCGTGTACGGTGTCAAGCCGGAGGACGTTACGCCCGACATGCGGCGTTTTGCCAAGACCGTCAACTTCGGCATCATGTACGGAATGAGCGCCTTCCGCCTGTCGGGCGAGCTTGGCATAACGCGGACGGAGGCGAAGGACTTCATAGACCGCTACTTCGCGAACTATGCGGACGTGAAGAAGTTCATCGACAGGACGGTGGCCGAGGCGCATGCCACTGGCTATTCTACGACGATACTTGGCCGCAGGAGGCAGATTCGCGGCATAAACAGCAGGAACAAGAACGAGCAGCAGGCGGCGGAACGGGTCGCCGTGAATACGCCCATACAGGGGAGCGCTGCGGACATCGTGAAGACGGCGATGGTCGGCCTGCAGTCCGAGCTTGACGCGCGGGGCTGGGATAAGGACGTGCGGATGCTCCTGCAAGTGCACGATGAGCTTATCTTCGAGTGTCCCGACGATGCCCAGCGGCTGGACGGGCTGGTTGCCCTCATCAAGGAGAAGATGGAAGGGGCGGTCAAACTGTCCGTTCCCCTCCGCGTCAGCATAGAGCATGGCAAAAGCTGGGGGGAGTTCCACTGATGGTCCTGGGGCTTTCGGGGCCTATGGCCGCCGGGAAGAACCTGGCGGCAGAGATTCTGGAAGGGAAGGGCTGGGCTTCCGTGGATGCGGACCTGCTGGTCCATGAGGTCATCGAGGACAAGAAGGATGAAATCGTGGCGGCCTTCTCTTCCGAGGCGGAAACGCTGGGCCTTTCCCTGCTCAACTCCGACGGGAGCGTGAACCGGCGGGCCGTGGGGCAGGTCATCTTCGGGCATCCCGAGCTTGTCGCCCGGCAGGAAGGAATCGTCTACCCCGGCGTGAACGAGCGGATTGACGCCTTCCTTGAGGAGAACCGGCGGGCGGGCAGGAATTGCCTTATCAACGCGACCCTCCTGTACAAAGTTCCTTCTATATATAAGGTGGATGCCCTGCTCTACGTGGATGCGCCCCTGCTGGTCCGCCTTCTGCGGGCGAGGAGGCGGGATGGGCTTCCCGTCCGGCAGATACTCGCCCGCTTCAAAAGCCAGGGCCATCTTTTCTCTAAATACAGAAAAACCACTGCCGATATTATGAGGGTATGGAATACCGGCAGTAGGGAAAAACTTGAACGGAAGATAGAATCCTTCCTTTCCTCCTGCCGGCCGAGGGGATGAACTAGTATGGAACAGAAAAAGACGTTATGGATTGCGCTGTCTGCGGGCATCTTCCTGCTCGTGGTTCTTGGAGCGGCCCTTGTCATATATTCTCCTGGGGCAAGGACCGGTGCCAGTGCCGTCGCAATGAGGGAAAACGGCCAGCTCTGGACGGCTTCCCTTCCTTCCCAGTCGCCTTCCCAAGGGGGGCTCATAGCGACGAACAAGGATCCGTCCGCTCCGGTTTCCGGCAGCTACAATCCTACGGCGGCAACGGGCCAGGCTTCCCTTCCCGGAACAAATGCCGGAACGAGCGGAGCCAATCCAACTGTTCAGGAAGGCATCCTCAAGACCGACAAGCTGACCGTCATCAGCGAGACCACCAATGTCTATGCGACGGATGGCATTGCCAGCCAGCCTTCGGGCGTGGCCAGCGCTTCCACGTCTGCTTCCTCAGGAAACGTCATAGCCATGAACCAGAAAAGCGAGAGCGTCATTCAGGAGACGGGCAACAAGAAGAAGGTGGAGGAGCCTGCCTCTGCAAAGCCGACCCCTGTGGCCGCATCTACATCGAAGGCTCCGGCTTCATCAACGGCCGCTGTGGCCAAGAGTTCTGGACAGACATCGACGGCAAAAAGTACAGGCCAGACAGCGTCGGCCAAAAGTTCCCCGGCTTCCGGCTCTTCTGCGTCTTCAAAAAGCACCATAGCTCCCGCCGCCCACTACTGGGTGCAGGTGGCATCATATTCCACGAAGGACAACGCCGACGAGGCTCGGAAAGTTCTGGATTCGAAGGACCTTCCCTGCGAGGTGTTCACCTTCACCAAGGACAGCAAGCTCTACTACCGCGTCAGGGTCGGCCCCTACAAGACCAAAAGTGAGGCCGAAACCTGCAAGAAAAGCGTCGATTCGATAGCCCTGTTCAAGTCCGCGCAGAGCTACGTCGTAGACTCAAGCGCGAGGGCTTCCCGCTAGAAGATGAATGTCGTCGTTTCAGGGGCCTCCGGTTATCTTGGGTGCAAGCTGGTAGAAAGCTTTCTTTCTCGCGGCAACCGTGTCCTTGCCGTGGCACGGAACACGAGGGGCCGCCTGAGAACGCTTGCGAAAGACTGTCCGGCCCTTGAGCTGTGCGAGCTGGATGTGGACGACCTGCTTTTTTCCATGTCCCGTTTTTCCCCGGATGTAGTCCTATCGACGACCTGCTGCTACGAGACCGACCCCAAGTTCCTTACCAAGACGGTCTCGTCAAACTATATATTCCCCACGACCCTGCTGAAAAGCACCCTGCAGCTTGAAAAGAAGATACGTTTCGTTTCCACGGGGACAAGCCTTCCTGCAAGCCTCAACCTCTACTCATTGACGAAGAAGCAGTTTTCTGAGCTGGGAAAGTTCTTTTCCGGTTTGGGGAAGGTTCAGTTTGTCAATGTCCTTCTGGAAAGTTTTTATGGGGCTGATGAACCCAACGACCGTTTCATAAAGCGGTCCATACGGTCGTTGCTGTGGCATCAGGAGCTTGCGGTCACGGAAGGAACCCAGCAGAGGGATTATGTTGCCGTCGGCGACGTCGTCAGCGCACTGAATTTCCTTTCTGTTTCGGACAGACTTACGGAAAGCTATTACGAAATACCGCTCGGTTCCGGGGAGTCTCCCTCCATACGGGAGATTCTGGAATTCCTCAGGGAAGAGACCCATTCCCAATCCTTCATACACTTTGGCGCCGTTTCCCCGCGCCCCAATGAACCCAGCACGAGGGCTGACTTGACGGCCCTTAGACAACTGGGATATACTGGAAAAATGACCTCCTGGAAGGACGGCATGAAGAAAATGATTGGGGAAATGCAGAATGAGGATACTTGTTAACGGCGGCTGCGGCTTTTTGGGCAGCAACCTCGCTTCCTACGGAATACAGAACGGCTACGACATCACCGTTTTTGACAACCTTTCCAGGCTGGGCTCTTCCAAAAACCTTGAATGGCTCAGGAGCCAGGGGAACTTCACCTTCATACACGGGGACACCCGCAACAAGAACGACCTTGAGACCGTCATAAAGAACGGCAGGTTCGACGCGGTGTTCCACCTTGCGGGCCAGGTCGCCATGACGACGTCGATAGAGAATCCCTACAAGGATTTCGAGATAAACGTGATGGGGGCCGTCAACCTCCTGGACTCCATACGGAAATACAGCCCGGACACGGCGGTGTTCTTCTCCTCCACCAACAAGGTCTACGGCGACCTGGAACAGTACGACTACGAGGAGACGGAAAAGCGCTACGTGTGCAGGCAGTTCCCGGACGGCTTCGACGAGTCCGTGCCGCTGGACTTCCGCTCGCCCTACGGCTGCTCCAAGGGGGCGGCCGACCAGTACATGCTGGACTTCCACCGCATCTTCGGCATAAGGACGACGGTGTTCCGCCACTCTTCGATGTACGGTGCGAGGCAGTTCGCGACCTACGACCAGGGCTGGGTGGGCTGGTTCGTGGCCAAGGCCCTGGAACTGTACCAGAATCCAAATGCGGCGCCCTTCACGATTTCCGGCAACGGCAAGCAGGTGCGCGACATCCTGCATGCCGACGACATGATACGACTGTACTACAGCGCGCTTGAGAACGTGGACAAAGTGTGCGGCAACGCCTACAACATCGGCGGGACGATGGCCCAGTCGCTCTCGCTCCTGGAGCTGTTCGACATGCTGAACGACATGCTTGGAATCAAGATGCGCTACACGCAGCTGCCCGTCCGCTCGAGCGACCAGAAGGTCTTCGTCGCGGACACGGCGAAGATCCGCTCCAAAATCGGCTGGGTCCCCAAGGTCACCGCGCGGGAAGGGATTGAAAAGATGGTCGGCTGGGTGAAGACGATATGACGGAGGGAATCAGCGTCGTGATCCCCTCCTACCAGGAAGGGGAGAACCTCAAGAACATCCTGCCGCGCCTGAACGGGGAGCTGTCCGGGATAGGCGTGCCGTACGAGATCCTCTGCGTGGACACGATGGAGCCGCTGGACGACACCGAGGCCGTCTGCCGCGGTTCCGGGGCGACCTACGTGAAGCGGGCCGGCGGCAACAACTACGGGGATGCGATACGGACGGGCTTCAGGACTGCGCAGTATAAGTATACGGTCGTCATGGACGGGGACGGAAGCCACGATCCCAAGTGCATAAAGGAGTTCTACGAGGAGATCCAGAAGGGGCACGACCTCATCATCGGATCCCGCTACACCAAGGGCGGCGACACGGAGAACCCCTTCATCCTGAAGGCGATGAGCTATGTCCTGAACGTGACCTACCGGCTCATGTTCGGCATACAGGTGAAGGATGTGTCCGACAGCTACCGTATGTACCGGACGGAACAGACGCAGGCCCTCACGCTTGAGTGCGACAACTTTGACATCGTGGAGGAGATCCTCATAAAGCTTTCCATGAGCAGGAAGGGCTACGACATAAAGGAAATCCCGATCTACTTTGAGGAGCGCAAGGCCGGCGTCTCCAAGCGCAAGCTGGGGCGCTTCATCCTGAGCTACATTGCCACCATGCGGCGACTGAAGGCGATACAGATAAAATACCGCCGTTCCAGCCCAAAGGGATCCTGTTGACCCTCTGGGCCGTCACGTCATCACACTTTGAATTCGTCTATCTTCATCGATATCTCGTTGACTGCGCCCGCCATATGTATGGTGAAGCGGTTGAGCTGGGCTGTCGCCTCCTGGGTAGCGTCCGTCGTGGAGACAATCGTGTTGAAGTTGTCCGACATGTTGGCGGAAGAGGCTTTCAGGTTTGCGATGGAAGCGAGAATCTCTTTTGTCCCGTTCTCTATTTCCCTGCTGGAGCTCTGAACCTCGCCGGAAGTCCTGTTCATCGCGCTCAGGGCATCCATGACCTGCTTGCTGCCTTCGTTCTGCTCTTCCATCGCGCCCTTGATGTTGTCCACGAGCTGCGAGGTATTGAGGGCTTTCTGGGAGACCAGCTCGAACGAGGCCTTGCTGGCGTTGGAGCTTTCTACGACCTTGTTGATGTTTTCCGCGATGGTCTTGAGGTTCTCGCTGATAATCTTGGACTGGGACGCGCTCGTATCCGCAAGCTTGCGGATTTCCTCCGCGACGACGGCGAATCCCTTTCCTGCCTCGCCCGCGTGGGCGGACTCGATCATCGCGTTCATCGACAGGAGGTTTGTCTGTGACGATATGGAGGAGATGATCTGGTTCGTTTCCTGAAGAGACTTGCTCTGTTCCAGCACCGTCTCAAGCAGCTCGTTGACTATCTGGTTTTTCTTGACTCCTTCTACAGTCGCATCGTTCAGCTCGGCGAACTCGTTGGACATTTTGTCCACGGACGTGCTGACCGAGCGGATGTTCCCGATCATCTGCTCTATGCTTGACCCTGCCTGCGTGATGGCGGCGGACTGGTCTTCGATCATCCCGTTGAGCCGCTCTATGTTCTTGGATATCTCCGTGATGGAGCTGCTCGTGTTCTGGACGGAGGAGTCCTCGTCCGCGAGGGTCTGGGTCGCCTCTGATATTTCCTTTGAAATGTCGTCGATGTGGGTCCGGGTCTTGTCCAGGCACTCCATGACGTTGCTGAAGGTTTCCTTCAGGTTCGTGTTTGCGCCGCCTATGCCCTTTACGGTCTCATGGACGGTGCTGACGAAGCTGTTGACCGATTCCTTGACGTGCGATATCTCGTTGTTGTGCCTGATGTAGATTCTCTTGGTCAGGTCCTTGTCTCCCGTGTTCAGGTTGTCAACGCTTTTCTTTATCTCATCGAACTTGCCGATGAGGATTTTGATGATGCCCAGTATGCAGACGAGGAGGAGGAATGTGACGGCGAGTCCGCCGACGACGGAGTTGCGCTGGAGGTTCCGCGTGATTTTCAGAGCCTCCTTCTTGGTCACGCCTGCGACCATCGTCCAGGGCTTGTTGGCGAGGGTACAGGGCTTTTTGATGATGATGTAGTCGTCTGGGTTTATGCTGCCCTGAGCCCCGTCCTTGCCAGTCTGCACACCGAGCAGGTCCTCGCCTGCCCGCAGATCGCCCCTGTCGTCGTATATCGAAATGAGGCCGGTGGAGTAGAATGTTTTTGCCAGCTGGGTTATGGGTTCCAGTTCAAGGAAGCCCACCATGCCCCCGTGCACGTATTCGCCGGACTGGGTGTCGGTGAAATCGGACTTGACGAACAGCGGCATGTTGAAGCCACCGGCGTTGGACTGCCTGGGCGACTCCAGCCAGACATCCACGTCCGAGCCCCTGTGCCGGATCCAGTACTCCTTGTTGAGTATTCCGACCACGGAAATACCGCCCTTCGTGTTGTAGGTTTCAGGGCCGCCATCTTTTGCGCCCGTCGCATCGTCCCAGAACACCATTACATATTCAAAGCCGTCGGGCTTGTGTTTTTCCTTTATTGCCTTCTTGATATGCTCCCTGTCGTCCGTGAAGCCTACGACGGCGTTTTGGAACGCCTTCAGGGTTTCAACCTTTCCTTCAAACCATGATTCCGCGTTGTTGACGGACATATCCAGAATGCTTTCGATTGACTGGCTGTATATGCTTTGGACTGGTTTTTTTGTCAGCGTCGTCGTTATGATAAGGAAGACAGCGATGAGAATGACGATCTCCGCGAATGCGAGCGCGCCATATTTTGAAAGAAGGGTTTCGTTGCGTTTTTTCATAGAAATACTCCACTCGTAAGTTTTTTTCTTTCTACTATTTTAGCACCAAAACCCTGTGAGGGCAACTTTTTTTGCTACGCCCTGTGCGCATGACGTTCTACGCCTGCGACAGGGTCAGCTTGTGAGGGCAATTTTTTTCCTGAACCCCGTGCGATGTCGATTACCGGTTGGTAATGGGGCGTGCTGCCTTGAAGGCCTCTTCGTCTGCTACGTCCTCAAGGAGCGTTGCATTGGTTATCGTGAACTGGGAGCCGTTCTGCCTTTTCAGCTGGTAGTTGAAATACTGCTCCAGGCTTATTATGCAGTAGCCGGTCTTGCGGTTGACCCTGGTGACCCATGCGGTGACGTTGTTCCCGTTTTCCCACTGGTTGGTCCGTTCGTTTACAAACAGTTCGCCGGAGCCGCTTTCAAAGTCCTCTTCCACCGTAATGTCCAGTCCGACCTTCATGGTGCTGAGGGTTTCGAAAGAGAGGTTTTCGTATGTGCCAAGTAGGGCGGACAGGTCCCTGTTTGAGACGTTCTTGACGCCTTCGTCGGCATCTGAACTGCCGCTGCTGCTGGAGCCGCCTGCCGTGCTGCTGCTGGAGCCGCCTGCACTGCTGCCCCGTGAGGGGATTCCTGTCGTGCTGCCGCTGGAGCCGGAGATGTTGCCGCTGCTTCCGCTGGAACCGGATGCGCCGCTTCCCGCCGTGTCGGTGCTAGTGCCACTGGTTGAGCCGCCTGCGCTGCTGCCCCGTGAGGGGATTCCTGTCGTGCTGCCGCTGGAGCCGGGGATGTTGCCGCAGCTTCCGCTGGAACCGGATGCGCCGCTTCCCGCCGTGTCGGTGCTAGTGCTTTCGCTGCTGGAGCCGCCTGCGCTGCTGCCACTGGAACTGGGGATGCCACTTCCACTGGTTGAGCCGCCTGCATTGCTGTTTCCTGAGGCTGTGGACTGGGTATTTGGGGAACCTTCCTGGCTGGCGATTCCCTGGCCTTCGCCCGCCGTCTGCTGGGATCCCGTGGCGGAATTCTGCGCTACAGGGGCGGGGTATCCATTCCCTTCTGCCGGCTGGTCCTGCTGTCCTGTCGTCTGGGTACTGCCGGTCATGCCATTTGCTATTCCACTGTTTTCGGTATAGGGGAGGAGCGTTGAGCTTCCTTCTGAATCCTCGCTGTAATCATAGAATTGGTCTGTGCAGGATGACGCTGCGAGTATAATGCTTGTGGCCACTGCCGTTATTACGATGTTCTTCAGAAATAATTTCATGTCGCCCCCGATGTATTATTAGTTCACTTTTTTTTACTATGTGAAACTATATAGTATTTGAAGGATGATTGCAATGGAAAAATATGATTTTTCTTCTGAAATTTCCGCATATAACACTATATTGTGCGGTTGTGTTGCGCTCGGCTGTTATTGAAAGCTGGTGTTGCAATTCAACTGAAAATTCTGTAGTATGACTTTATATGAATGAGCTTTTACTGACGATAACCCTTCTGGTTTCCTTTGGAGGAACCCTCCTGTTCATGAAGTTTTTCGGAAAAGGCGGCCTTTTTGCCTGGATAGGAATCTGTACGCTCCTTGCAAATATTGAAGTCACCGTGCTGGTGCATGCTTTCGGAATGGACCAGACCTTGGGCAATACCCTTTTTGCCGCGACATTCCTCGCCACCGACATTTTGAGCGAGCTGTATGGCAAGAAGGAGGCGGGTAGGGGAGTCCTGGCGGGAATATTCACCAACCTCAGCTTTATCCTCCTTTCTTTCATGTGGGTGCATTACGTTCCTGCAGAAGGCGATTGGGCCAGTCCTTTTGTGCGGGGACTGTTTACCAATACACCCAGGATGCTGCTTTCCAGTCTTGTGGCCTACATCATATCCGAGGCAATAGACGTTTTCCTGTACCACGCCTGGTGGGGCCTCACAGAACGGAAGACCGGCAGCCGTACGAAGATGCTCTGGTTCCGCAACAACTTTTCAACGCTCATTTCACAGTTCGTCAATATAGTGATATTCAACTTTGGAGCTTTCTCCGGTATATATGGATTTGACGAGCTTGTCGCCATCACCGCCTCCTGTTACGTCATCTACATTGCGACGAGCCTTTTGGATACGCCGTTCGTCTATCTTGCCCGGAAAATTGCGCCTGCCGTACAGGAATCGTGACGCAGAATTCGGACCTGTGCGCCGTAAACAAAAAGCCCCGCCCGGGACAATCCGGAGCGGGGCTTCATTTTATATGGGGCATCCCCCAGAAATTACTTCTTCTTGCTGAAGGTCTTGATGCCCTGGATGACCAGGACGATTGCGAGCACCGCCATCGCGGTGGCAAAGCAGAGCTGGAACCAGTTGCCCCAGTGGAAGGCGTTCTGGGCACCGGCTGCCATCGCGGAAATCTTGGTGATGACGGTCCTGATCAGCTGGGTCAGGGTCGCGGCGAGCATGAAGACGGTCGGAATCAGGAACATCTTGTTGTTCTTGCCGGCGTTGCCGAGCCATGCGGCGACAGCCATCAGGGCGATTCCGGCGAGCAGCTGGTTGGCCGCGCCGAAGAGTCCCCAGATCTGTGAGAGGGAAAGTCCGCCCAGAATGCAGCCGATGGCGACCATGAAGATGGTTCCGGTCAGCGGATGGGCCAGGAATGAGCGGATGCCCTTCGCGTCCTTGTAGGTCTTCTCGTTGTCCTTCAGGAAGAGCTCGCTGAACATGAAGCGGCTCAGGCGGGTCCCCGTATCCAGAGAAGTCAGGGCGAAGACCGAGACGGAGAGCGTCAGCAGGGCGTAGACGGCCGTGTTCTTGTTGAACATGCTGGCGATTCCCGAGGCGAATGCGACGGGAGGAGCGACGGTGAGCTTGAGCGTCCCGCCATCTCCCGTGAGGGCAGTGGAAGATACCATGCCGACAGCGATGAGGGAGATGACTCCGAGCAGGGACTCAATGAGCATGGAGCCGTAGCCGATTGCCCTGGCGTTCTTCTCATTGTCCAGCTGCTTGGCCGTGGTTCCCGTGGAAATCAGGGAGTGGAAGCCCGAGCAGGCTCCGCAGGCGACCGTGATGAAAAGGGCCGGGAACATGGGGCCGATTGAGGTCTTCCAGCCGTTGAACGCGGGGAGCTCGAACGTGGCCCCGCCGGTGAAGGCCGAGAAGATGATTCCTATGAGGGCGAGGGCCATCATGGCATACAGCAGGAACGAGGACAGGTAGTCGCGGGGCTGCAGCAGGACCCAGACAGGAACCAGCGACGCCACGACGATATAGGCTCCGATGATGATGATCCAGGTGGTGCGTCCGAGGGCGAGGCCGAAGTTAAGCCCCACGAGGATTGCGAGCACGACACCGACAAGTCCGATGATCGTTGCGACCGTCGTAGAAAGCCCGCACTTGTTCGTCAGGATTCCGTAGATGATGGCGAGCACGATGAAGAGGACGGAGACCATCGCGGTGGTCTGGTTGCCGTTCGGATGGGCAACAAAGCCGAACTGGCCAGCATCGGCGGCGGTAAAGAAGGTTCCCGCGACGACGTTGACGAAGGAGGCGATGACCAGAATCAGCACGAGCAGGGCAAAGATGATGAAAAGCTTCTTTGATGTCTTGCCCATGGAGGACTTGATGATTTCTCCGACGGACTTTCCGCCGTTGCGGATGGACGCGAAGAGCGAGCCGAAGTCCTGCAGGCCGCCGAAGAAGATTCCTCCGATGACGCACCAGAGGAAGACCGGCACCCAGCCGAAGACCGCCGCCTGAATCGGGCCGTTGATGGGGCCTGCACCGGCGATGGAAGAGAAGTGGTGTCCCATGAGGACCGCGGGCTTGGCGGAGACATAGTCCACGCCGTCGGGGGTTGCCACGGCAGGGGTCTTCTTCTTGGGATCGATTCCCCACTGCTTGGCCAGCCATGAGCCGTAGAACACGTACCCGCACAGAAGCAGGGCGGTTGCGGCCAGAATGATGCACAATGCTGTCATACCATTACTCCAAACGTTTTATTTTAGGAGGGTGCCCTTCCGGCGTATACAGTGCGATGCACGCATCGCAAGCTGCAAACGTCAGGCGGATACCCTGCCTATTAGCTCCTTAAGGTTTTTCCCCAGGCGGTTGCAGCTGATGCTGCCTCCTTCCGCCTCCCAGACTGCGACCCGGTATCCGCTCCAGCCTTGAAAGCCCCACTTGTAGGACTTGTAGCGGTAGATGCGGCCGGCCTTCTTGAGCGTGTCCTTTTCCGCGCTGTCGCAGAGAATTATCAAGCTTATGTCCGTATTGCGGTGGCCTTCCCCTATTTTGACGCGGGAAAGCCCCTCTTCCCATGCCCGCTGGTCCAGGGCCGCGAGTCTGTCTACGGTAAGATGTGGTTCGCTGGCAAAAAAGACGTGTTCGTTTGAATCGATGTCTGCGATATGGGCGGCCTTGACGAGGAAGTACTGCTCGGTGTGGGAATGGAATTCTGCCTCGGCGACGAAGGGGGAGGCCACCCCGTCCTGACGGACAGTGTAATAGCCACCGAACGATTTGAGAAGCCCTTCCAGCATTTCCCCCCGCGTCTTCATTGACATGCTCCCTTATATATTTTGTTATTATAGGGGAGAATGAAATATTTGTAAAGGGGGTTTAGTAATGTTTAAGGCCACCTTCGCAAGGCCTCTGGATGTAAAGGCCTGTTCCAATGGCCCGCATGGTGCAACGCTGCCTGGTACAACGCCGCCGGACGCGCAGGCCCGCATGGTGCAACGCTGCCTGGTACAACGCTGCCGGACGCGCAGGCCCGCATGATGCAACGCCGCTGGACGCGCAGGCCCGCCTGGTGTACGGCCTCCCGACGCACAGGCCCGTTCCACAGGCCCGCTGCGGCACAGCCGTACGGGGCGTGTGGAACTGCCGTGCCTAGTTGAGCGAGACAATCTGGCCGTCTATATGGACAACGCCGTCCAGGAGCTTCATCGCCTCGTCAAGCCGGGTGCTCATGGACTCGCCCATGCGGCTGAATCCCAAGGCCGTCACGAGCTTGCGGTAGAGGCCCTCCTTGTCCGAACTTATGTTCTGCTTGAGTATCGTGTACAGCCCGGCCGCAAGCTCCTCCAGGGCGATATGCTTTATCTCCCGTGCCATTCCGGGAACGCGAAGCTCGTAAGTGGACATGCCCGACTGGTACAGGAAGCCGTCCCGGCGCAGTATGCCGTCGGCCCCGCAGCCGGCCATGCTGTCTTCAAACTGCTGCTTCACGATGGACGTAATCTTTTCCCTACCGAACAAAAAGAGCGTCCGCTTGAGCAGCAGCTCTTCGGCAAGGGGGGCTTCCACGGCCAGAATCTCCTTTGCGATGTGGCGGAAGTTCCTGATGTCGTTCCGGTAGCGCTTCGCAATGGACGCGACGTCGGCCTCCCTATATACGGGGAAGGATACGTGCTCTTCCGGTGCCCGTTCGGCAAGCTCCGGCATGCCTGCAGTCGTGGCACCCCCTCCCGTCGCGGCACCTGCTCCCGTTGTGATATCCCCTCCTGTTCTGGTTGTCCCTGCCGTTGTAGCAGCCCCTGCTGTCGTGGCCGCAGCTTCCACCTGTACCTGGGCGGGAGCCGTGGCCGGCATGACCATCGCATCTTCTGCCGCCTGGAGCAGGCGTTCCTTTTCTATCTGCGTGTTCTTGAACCAATCCGTTGACCACAGGCGGTAGTAGCGCCAGCCCATCCGCTCCAGCACTTCCTGCCTGAGCCTGTCGCGGTCGCGCGCATTTGCGGCCTTCCTGTAGGTTTCCCCGTCGCATTCCACGGCCAGCGCGTAGCTGCCGTCGCCCCTCCGGACCGCGATGTCCACCTTGGCGCTTCCGCAGCCCACCTGCATTTCGACCTCGTAGCCCTTGCTCTTGAGGAACAGCGCGACCTGGGCCTCCAGCTTCCTGTCTGCCGTGGCGGAGCCGCTGGACGCAGGGGCACGTATGCCGCCTCCGACTTCTTTCCCTCCCTTTTCCGCATAGTACAGGTATTCCTTGAGGAGCCGGGCTCCTTCGGAACCCGTGCGGGTCATGTCTATGTCGGATGAGTGCATTGAAGAGACCAGCTGCACGTTTGCCTTCGCACGGGTTACGGCGACGTTCAGGCGGCGTTCCCCGCCCTGCCTGTTCAGGGGGCCGAAGTTGTGCAGGAGCTTGCCCTGTTCATCCTTGCCGTATGCGGTGCTGAATATGATTGTATCGCGCTCGTCTCCCTGTACGGTCTCAAGATTCTTCACGAAGAAGGGCTGCTCCCTGTCGTGCGAGAAGAAGTCCTCGTGGGAAGGATCCTGCATCCGCTTTCGCGTTATGATGGAATCGATGAGGTTCTGCTGGGCGACGCTGAACGCCACCACGCCCATGCTCCTGTCGGGATACCGCCCTATGTCTTCGAACACCAGCTCGGCAACCTTCTGCGCCTCCGCCAGGTTCGTATGGCTTTTCCGGTCGAACGTCCCGTCCACGTGGTAATAGTCTACGCCGGTACCCTCGCTGCCGCCGGATGCAGAGGGGAATGTCATGAGCTGGCCACCGTAGAAATTCCTGTTGGAGAATGCGATCAGCTGCTCGTAGCGGCTGCGGTAATGCCAGAGGAGCTGGCTTTGCGGCATGGACGGGGAGCACATGTCCAGGATGGACTCGAAGTCCGTCACGTCGTCCAGGTCCTCGTCGTATTCCTGTTCCATCGTGCTGCTGAAGAAGTTGCTCGGCGGCATCTGCTTGGAGTCGCCCACGACGATGAGCTGCTTTCCCCGGTACACCGCTCCCACCGCATCCTGCGGGAAAATCTGGGATGCCTCGTCAAAGACCACCAGGTCAAAGCCGATGTTGCTGTTCAGGAACATGCTGACGCTGAGCGGGGACATGAGGAAACAGGGCTTGAGCAGCTGCACCAGATCCCCCGTCTCTGCGATGAGCGCTCGTATGCTCTTCTGCTTGCGCTTCTTTTCTCCCTCGCGGAGCAGGACCGAAACGGGGCTCCCCGGCGTGAGCATGTCCAGCGACGGGCGGAAGGCAGAAAGCTTTTCCTGTATCTGCACCTTGTTTATCTCAAACTGCAGCTTGTCCTTTTCGACAAAGAGGGAGACGGCCTTGTCCTGCGACACGCGGGTAAAGGCTGCCAGCTCCGGCGTCTTGCCGATGACCGCATGCAGAAGCTGCGTGTAGAAGGCCCTGCGGTATGCGTCGGTGATGTGGTCCGCGGGTATTTTCTGTTCGATGGCCATCGCGATGTAGCCCAGCTCATCCCGCTTTTCAAGCTCGTGGATCAGGCGGATGAAGCTGACCCAGTTGTCTATCTTCCCTATGTCGGCAAGGCAGCCTTCGCATTTTTCCAGCAGGGAAGAAAGCTTCCCGTGCTGTACGTCGAATATGGTCGGGGTGAAGCTTGCCGCAAGCAGGGCCGCGCTTCCCGTGTATCTGGCGCGCAGGCCGGACAGCTTTTGCGCATGGGCGGCGAACGCGGCTTTTTCCTGGTTGAAGGACTCTTCCCCCATATCCGGGAGGAATGCGAAGTCCATGCTGCGCCCGTAGAGGCCCGCCAGTTTTTCCAGCTCCTCCTGGATGTGCGGCCAGTCGGAGGAAATTCCCCGGTAGGCCGGGCCGAGCAGTCCTTCCAACTGCTTGTCCAGTCCGCCGAAGTCTTCCGCCGCCTGCTGGTAGTCCCTGAGCAGGCCGGTCTGCTTCACCGCCTCCTCGTAGCTGAACTTCTTCCCGTTCCTGCTTTCCAGTCGGAGCTCGGTCAGGATTCCCTTGTATTCCTTGCTGAAGAGGCGGGAGAAGAAAGAAGAGAACTGCTTCTTGAGCTTGTTGTTCCAGTTCCTGCCGTCCTTCTGGAAAAATTCCGCTTCAAAATCAGCTTCCAGCGTGCGCTGCAATGAGCTGTGCGTCCCGGCAAGCTGGGCTGCCCGGCCCACAAGGTCCACCGCGCTGTCGAAGCCGTCTTTGTTCAGGAGCTTTCCCGTGATGACGTCCGAGCGGGCAAGCAGGGCAAATGCATCTTCCCAGTCCGTGCAGTCGGCCAGGCTGTCCAGCCGCAGCCCGTAGGTGTTGGATATGTTGTTGCAGAAGGGAATGAGCGTCTGGAGGCATTCGCAGAGCGTGGCAAGGGAATTCTGCAGGGCAATCTTTTCTTCATAGGAAAGCGAGTCCTTGCCGTAGCCGTACCAGACGTTCTGCGTGTAGTCCTCGCCGACCGTCTGCGTGTAGTCGGCATACTGGTCCAGCAGGGAACACAGTTCGGCAAGGTGTCGTGTTCCCTTTGCCCCTATGCCGTGGATGACATAGGGAACATCCGGCGCGGTCCCCACTCCGGCAAGCGCCTCGTACAGTTCGTACACGCTGCAGTCCATGCTCCCAATCCGCTGGTGGAGCCTGCCGGCGTAGGAGTCCAGCTGCTTCTGGGCGGAATTCCTGGCTTCGGTCTCCCTGTCGGCGCGGGAGGACAGGCGGTAGCGTTCCGCGCGGAGGGTGCGGCACAGCTCGTCTATGACCGCCTTCTTGTTGGACTTGTGGCTGTGCAGCTCCAGGCAGAAGTCCGCAAGTCCCGCGGACTTGAGCTTGTCGTAGACGACGTTGAGTGCGGCGAGCTTTTCCGACACGAACAGGACTTTCTTTCCATGGTAGATGCTGTCCGCTATGATGTTCGTGATGGTCTGGCTTTTGCCGGTTCCGGGCGGTCCCTGCAGGACGAAGCTCTTTCCGCTCCGCGCCATGCGTATGGCGGCCAGCTGGCTGGAGTCCGCATCGACCACCGTGTGCAGGTCTGCAGGCGGATTCCCGTCCTTTTCCGCTGCCGTCGGGACGGCTCCTTCTGTCTGGACGGCCCCGCCGCCTCCGTTCTTTTCACCCAGCAGGATGCGGACGTTCCCGTTCTGCAGGATCTGGACGGCGTTGTCCTTCATGTCCCGGTACATGTTCATCTTGAGGAAGGAGAATATGCCCAGCTTGCATTCCCCGCTGACGTTCCAGCCGAGCGGCTGTACAAGGGCGGAAACCTTTGCAAGGTAGTCCGTAAGGCTCCCTTCCTCCCCGTAGTCCGGCAGGGAGATGTTGTATTCCGCCTGCATGATGTAGTTCAGCGTCGGGTTTATCACGATGTCGTCGCCGGTCAGCTTTATCTGCCAGGGACTGGTCGCCCCCTTGCTTTCGAACGAAACGGGAACGAGCAGGAGGGGGGCCAGGAAGAAGGGGGACGCTTCCTTCTGCTCTTTCCAGCGGACGAATCCAAATGCCAGGTAGCTCACGTTCACGCCCGTCTCGTCCAGTGCGCTGCGGGCCTTCTTGTCCAGCAGCTTCATGACTGCCAGGGGATCGCTGACCTTGCCCCAGACCAGCACCTGGCCGGGCTTTTTCACCAGTTCCCCGTAGCGGGACAGGTACTCTTCCTTTTCAATGTAGTCGGAGGCGGGCTGCTGGAGGAGGGGATCGTCCAGGTTCTTCTCCTCCTTGATTTTGGGGCCTACCACTTCAAAACTTGCGCTCGTGTCGCACTTTCCGAAGAGGAGGGCGGCTTCCGGGCTGACTATTTCCAGTGTGGAACTTTTGGAATCCTTGAAGTTGATGAGGTTGTTCCTCTTGCTCGTGTCCAGCAGAAGCTGCGCCCACTTGTCCAATTTCCTGGTGTCTGTGTCCATAGGGGCAGTATAAAGCGTTTTGCCCTATTTGCATAGCCGTTTCCAGGGGCTGGCACAAACTTTCAGTCTATGGTATAGTATTTTTTTCCAATAGCGGAATTCCTTGTTTGAAGGGGAATTCCGTTTTTTTTGCCCGTTGGACGAACTGGGAAAGGAGGCTCCCGTGGACAAGAATCCCCTCATGTCGATACAGCCCTATTTCGTGTCGTCCACGCTGCCGGTCGCGTAGGGCAGGCGGGCGAAAAGGGCCATAAAGCGGTCACGCAGCCCGTCCGTGTTGCCGGAGTCAATGTCCATCCCGAAGCTCCGCACGTCAAGCGGTTTAAGGCTGTTCAGGTATACGGGGGTCAGGCTTGTGGTAAAGCCGTATTTCACCTCGTCGTTGGGGTAGCCCAACGAAAGGCTGTCAAACTTGCTGTCGTAGCCCTTTATGGTCAGGTAGCCCGACTGGTACAGGAGGGGCACGATGTCAGGATTATCAGGCCGGTAGTCAGAGATTGCGTCCTCCGAACTGTACAGGCTGCCGTCACTGAACGAGCGAGGGTTAAAGTTCAGATCCTTGAGCCGCCTGACGAGGAAGGTGGGCGTGCCCGTCCCGTATTGTCAGCAAGGGGTGCGACAGTTACGTGATGTTGCAGTCGACGAATGCTCCCCAGCCGATTTCCGTTACGCCATCTGGGATGATGACAGTTGCATCCGTACCATTGTATTTTTTCAGTACACCGTTTCATATATCAAAACCGTTCATAGATTCTCCTATTGCACCGATACTTTTACACCGATAGCACGGCAGCATGGCTGCCGGCTTTATGCCGCATGTCCGTTAAGGATTCCGGCAATTTCGCGCAGTAGCGGGAGGCATTCCTCCTCGGGTGTATCCTTGTGGGTGTCAACCATGCGCTTGACCGCAGGAATCTTGCCCCCCGCGCCCTTCAACTCCAAGAACTCGTACAGAGCCGAATTGAAATTCCAGTACATCTTGTACATGGTCTCGGGGGCCTGGAGGGTCAGCCTGCGGACATCGTCAAGGCTTTTTGCCTCAAAACCGTTCGGAAGGACGAGCGACTCGGGATCCAATGCAAGACAAATGAGGGACTTGGCGATGTCATCGTCTGTCATGCCCTTTGCTTTTGCAACTGCGGCTTTGACTCGTTTGGAGACGGCGGGATAGTGAATTCCCAGGAAGATGCCCAGCGTTCCGTCAAAGATTTCTTCCTTGCAGTCAGGAAACTTGTTTTTGACGCTTCCTACGATGTCGTCAAAAGAAGTACAGTCCTCCCCTCCGATTGAAAAACTGTGTTCCCAAATTTCAACGTGCTCGCCTTCAAGATACTTTTTAACCTGTTCATAGCCCCAGCGTACGGCCGGTTCCCTTACGAGCAAGCCTTTGATTACGTACAGCACCCGTTCATCCAGCCCCTGCGCATTTTTCAGAATGGTCTCGGTGATCTTTCCATCAAGCGTAGCCCTCACATGCTCATTGACGATTTCGGGCATAAGTTTTTTTAGGGTTTTACCGGTCGCGAGCTCCCAAAGTATGATGCCAAGCGCATAATAATCCGCTTTTGGAGTAATGTATTTGATAAGAATTTCCGTTGCATCATAGCCTGGGGTCCTTGCAGATGCTATCGTTTTATGCATGAAATTCTCGCCGTCCCCTTCCATGACGCTCGAAATGCCGAAGTCACCGATGCACATATCAAGAGGCTTTTTGCTGCGCAGGAAGATGTTCTCGGGCTTTATGTCCCGATGAATAATCCTTGCATCATGGAAAGCTTTTAATGCTTCGATAAGCTGCCTGCAAATCCCAGAGTCTTTGTCCAGAATTTCGTCTGACGAAAGTTTTTCTCCTACAAGAGAAAGAAGGGAACCGGCCTGCGCATATTCCATAACCTCGTACCAGTTTCCATCCCTTTCATCGTCCGTTCCGTAGTCAAAGACTTTTACGATGCCCTTGGCGTCGAGGCATTTGATTGTTTCAAGGATTTTTGCTTTTGGTTTTAACCCTCTTTTATAATACTTCAGCACGGCCTCTTGGCTGTCTTTCTGGACGATGTATACATCTGCCTCGCCTGAGGTGTCAACAGAAAGTGGGCGCGAAATTTTCCAGCCATGTACGACATATTCCGGAGGAAGTTTGGTTTCTTCATCTTTGTCTCGGTTCAGATCTGCTATTGTTGCCATATTCATTTACCTCCATTCGAAAGCCGTTTTTTTACAGACTCAAGGGACTCGTCACCCCTGACGTTTTCAACCCACGCGCACAGCTCCGGCTCGCCCGCATTAAGCAGGATAAGCACGCGCCGCTGCAGATAGTCGGGAAGCTTGAACAGGTTTTCGAGTTTTTCCAATTTGGTATCCTCGAGCTTGGTGTCTTCATTAACGCTGTCCTTGCTGAACGGCACGATTGCATTCCCGTTCAGGAGGATGCGGAGCCTCGTGCGAACCAAATCGGGTGCTGACCCCTGGACGATTCCCTTGATTTTTTGTACTTCGGCCTTCGGGAAGCGGGCCGAAAGGTACGCATAGAGTCCGTTCCTTTTCCCTGTCAAATATTCAAGGACCAAATCAGGCTCGGAAGCAAAGGCCGCGGCAAACCCCTTCCAGCTGTCGATCGAAACTGAATCTGAAAGCTTGCAGCGTGCATTCGGGTCAAGCATATATGCCATGAAGAGCCCTTTTTCTGCATCGTTGTCCACGGTACCGTTTTCTTCAATAAGGTTGTCAATCATCCTCTTGAAGTTTTGATCAACCTTCACGAAGCATGCGGTGAGGGTACCGTCGGCAACGACCTGCCGTGCGCCCTCTGGATCTTCGATGAGTGCATGTGCAATTTCTTCAAATGAACGGCACTGCCTGTTTCCAACCCGGAAGGCATCAAAACGTGGGGAATCCTGGACAACATTGACTGCTTTCCCTTGAAGGAACCTGTTCACCTCGTCATATTTCCACCGCTGGTCAGCCTTAACCGTTAGCAAGCCCCGAATCAGCTTCTGCATGCTGGGAGACAGGCCCGGAGACTTTGCAAAAAGCAGGTTCGGGACTGTTCCTGCCAACGTGTTGAACATGACCTTGGGAATGTCGGTTTTTACGTCTTCCGTAACAAACGGTTCCTGCCCTGCAAGGAGCATCCAGAGCGTAATGCCGAGCGCGAAATAATCAAGGCTGCCAGCGACTTCTGGATGGTTACTGTATGTTTCGGGAGCGAAAAACCCAAAGGTGCCTTCCGTCTGTTTGCTTGCGTTTTTGGGGGTTGTACAGATTCCAAAGTCGCCGATAACGAGCCCCGAGCCGTCCTCGCTCTTGTAGAAGAGGTTTTCAGGTTTTATATCGCGGTGGATTAGCCCGGCACCGTGGATGGCCCGCAAGCCGTCTATAACATCCGCGGCGACTTTTTTGGCTTCCTCTTCCGTTAGAGGTAGGTATGTATAGCCTCCGTTGCCGTCTTTTTGGGCGAGCGTGCCGCCGCGGGCATATTCCGTCACCGTAAAAGGCCTGCCGTTGTACTCTCCGCTTTCATACACTTTGAGTATGTGCGGATTGTCCAATGCCTTCAGCTTTTCCAAAGCCTCGCTGTCCGGCGTATGGCTGATGTAGTACTTGAGGATATACTCTGTCCCTCCTTTTTTGCAGACATAAATTTCCGCCTCGCCAGAATCAGCGGGCAGCTGGGACAGTATCTTATAGCGCCCGGAACTGTGGCTGTCGCCAATCAGATCTCCGACGGTAGGGGTGTCAATCGGATACTCTCCGTCCGTGCAGCGTACGGTTTTGGTTTTAACATCAGAGTACCAGAGGAAGTCCTTTTGTACGGCTTTCCATTGTGCTATTGTGCCGCCGTAACTGATTTCCCTGAGTTTCTCGCAGCCACGGAACGCTCCTTTGCCGATTGTCGTCACGCTGGCGGGGATGGAGACGGACTCGAGTTTATCGCTGTCATCGGTATCGAATGCAAACTTGCCGATTGCCGTCACGCCGGCGGGAATCTCGAAGGGCTGATTGCATTTGGAGTAATTGCGTTTGGAGTCTTTTTTCCTGGGATAGAATTTTTCAAACACACCGCCGTTTATAACGTCCCCCTCATCGTCTTCTCTGCCGTCCTTGCAGAATACAGGGAACCTATATCCTTTTTCATCAATGTCGGTCACGGGGCCATCTTTTTTTATTGCTTCCCACTGTGCCCGCGTGCCGTCGTATTTGAAACCGAGAGATTTCCATTTACATCTCTTGAATACATCCCTGCCGATTTCCTTTACGCTCTCGGGGATGCTGACGGAGCCAAGCGATGTGCAGCCTTCAAATGCGGCACTGCCGATTTTCATCACACCCTCGGGGATGTTGATGGACGCAAGCGACGAACAGCATTGGAACGTACTCTTGCTGATTTCCCCTATGTCCCCGAGAATACTGACGGTGGCAAGCGACGTGCAGCCTTCGAACGCAGCATCGCCGATTTCCGCCACGCTTTCTGAGATGTCGATGGACGTGAGCGACGTGCAGCCCCCGAACGCAGCGCTGCCGATTTCCGCCAGGTTTTCGGGGATGACGATGGATGCAAGCGACGTGCAGCATTCGAATGCGGAATCACCTATTTCCACCACGCTGGCAGGAAGGACGACCGACGTGAGCAACGTGCAGCCATAGAACGCATAGCGGTCGATTATCTTCACGCCATCGGAGATGCTGACGGACGTGAGTGACCGGCAGCCATAGAACGCATACCTGCCGATTTCCGTTACGCTTTCAGGAATGACGACGGATGTGAGCGACCGGCAATCAGAGAACGCCATAGCGTCAATTTTCGTCACGCCCTCGGGGATGACAACGGACGCAAGCGACCTGCAGTGAGAGAACACATACTTGCCGATTTCCGTCACGCTTTCAGGAATGACGACGGATGCAAGCGACAGGCAGCCTCAGAACGCATCACCGCCGATTTCCGTCACTCCCTTGGGGATACTGACGGACGCAAGCGACCGGCATCCAGAAAACGCACCTCCGCCTATTTCCGTCACTCCCTCGGGGATGACGACGGACGCAAGCGACGTGCAGCCTTCGAACGCAGCATCGCCGATTTCCGTCACTCCCTTGGGGATACTGACGGACGCAAGCGACCGGCATCCAGAAAACGCACCTCCACCTATTTCCGTCACTCCCTCGGGGATGACGACGGACGCAAGCGACGTGCAGCC
>JAILON010000078.1 GCA_024690865.1 Treponema sp.
GCGATTAAGAATGCCAGCTCCCGCTGGACGATGTCCATAAGAGACTGGGGACTGGCCGTTAATCAGTTTGCGATAGTTTTTGACGGGCGTGTTCCTGCATTCTAAATGCTGCCATTTACACAAATTTTATGACAGGGTCGCTTTATGAACAACATTGAAACTCTTCCCTACCTTGTCCGAGTCCGTGATTTCGGCGGGGGCACCCGCCTTCAGCAACAGTATCTGTTCAGCTCCATAAAATTGGGTTTCATCGTATTCAGAAGGTAGGAGTCTACCATTTTTTTCCGAAGCTTTACATTTTTCTTGACGACTTTTCGTTCCGTATAGGCTTCCAGCTGTGGACGGATATGCCTCCCTGCCTTTTTTTCAAGTAGGACTTTAGTGCATACGTTTTGCGTTTGTGATATACTGCGAGCTGTGCTCGTTGAGCATCTGCGTGCTTGCAGAATCCTCAGGTTTTGCGGCTGCCATACTTTTTATAAGGAGCAAATGAAGTGAATGTGTTTTTTACTGTTCTTCCAATACAGAAACAGGCAAGCAAACAGCCTTTGCTTTATTTTATATGGCGGGCTGTTTGTAAGCTAATATGAGGGAAGCCTAACGTTTTATTTGCTGTGCGTCCGTTGGCTTCCCTGCGACAAGGAGGAACGACGTATGTGTAAAATCAACAAGCCCGTTATCAATGCCGAGGCGACTGCATCACGAATCAAGGAGCTGAGAATCCGCTCGGGATTTTCTGTCCGCGAAATCCAGACCATATTCAATTTATCTTCTGCCGAGGCAATCTATTCTTGGGAAAAAGGCAAGTATTTGCCCTCGATTGACCACCTGATTGTCCTCGCCGCCGTATTCGGGGTTACGGTTGACGACATCATCATGAAAGACGATGTTGAGATCGAGTGCGAAATTGACATGGAAAAAACGGAATCCGCATAGTAGCTTTTGCAGGAGGAAAGAAATATGCAGGAAGTAAAGGGAAAGTACAATACCGCGAAGGTTTTTGCGGACAAGCTTGAAGAGAGCGGTCGGGTTCAGATTGAGCGTCTTTGCAATCAGCCCTATGCGGCGGGGAGTCGCATCCGCATGATGCCGGATGTCCATGCAGGGGCGGGGTGTACGATTGGAACGACGATGACGATTGCCGATAAGGTTTGTCCCAATCTGGTCGGCGTGGACATTGGCTGCGGCATGGAGACCCTGATTGTAAAGGCGGACTCCCCGGTGAGTGAACGCTTTAATTCTGAGGAGCTTGACGCGTGCATCAGGCGGGGTATTCCTGCTGGACGGGAGGTGCGCCGCGGCGATGATCTCCACAGGTTCGTGAGCGAAATAGCGTTCGACAAAATCCGCTGCGAAAAGGCGAACGTCGCGAATGCCAGGCGTTCCCTTGGAACCCTGGGAGGCGGCAACCACTTCATTGAGGCTGACCGGGACGAGGCGGGGAACCTGTATATCGTCATTCACTCGGGGAGCCGGCATCTTGGACTTGAGGTTGCGGAGTACTATCAGGATATGGCATGGAAGACGCTGACCCGCACGAGAATCGACGATATCCGCGAAGCCATCTCAAAGCTGAAGGCGGAGGGGCGGGACAATGAGATTCAGTCCCTGCTACCGGAAATCAAGAAGGGACTTCAGATTGATATTCCGCAGTCACTTGCCTATGTTGAAGGAGAGCTCTTTGATGACTACATCAACGATATGAAGATTGTGCAGCGGTTTGCCGAATTCAATAGGAAGGCGATGATCGACGTAATCTGCGCCGGATTGCAGCTGGACGAACGTGACGTGCTTGACCAGTTTACGACGATTCACAATTATATCGACATGGACGCGATGATTTTGCGGAAGGGCAGCGTGCGGTCCTTGAAGGGGGAAAAGCTGCTCATTCCGATTAACATGCGCGACGGGAGCCTGGTCTGCGTCGGCAAGGGGAACGAGGACTGGAACTTTTCGGCACCGCACGGGGCCGGCCGCGTGATGGGCAGGAAGGAGGCCCGCTACAAGCTCAAGCTGGAAGATTTTGAAAAATCGATGGAAGGAATTTGGAGCTCGACGGTCTGCTTGAGCACGATTGACGAGGCTCCGATGGTATATAAGGATATGAGCGAGATTGTCGCCAATATTGAGCCGACCGCGGATATTGTCAATGTAATCAAGCCCGTTTTCAATTTTAAGGCATCGGAGTAGTTTCCCATGCAAATGATTGGAAGAGAAATGCAGAAGCATTGTACGATAATACGCAAATACGCAATACTATAGGAGGATTATTATGTCTCGGTTTGAAAACATCGCTGTCTTTGAAGACACGGCAAAAGCCTGCAAGAGCGTGTCCCGCCTGCAGGACAGCATTGCAAAGTCCCTTGCCGGCCAGCAGTTCATTGCTGAGGGAGATGCAATAGCGGACGGAAGCAGGGTGTCCCGTTTCGGTTCCGACGGAAAAATCGTTGTGTCCCGGAAACGCAGCTTTGAAGCAGCCAGAAGCTATGCCGGAAAAGGCAGCAGGGTCTGCGTCCTGAATTTCGCCTCAAGCTCCAGTCCGGGCGGCGGGGTAGTGAACGGGGCAGGGGCGCAGGAAGAATGCCTGTGCCGTACTTCTACGCTGTACTTCACTCTGGATACGGATGAAAACTGGAAGCGCTTTTACAATCCGCACCGTAGGGCAAGAAATCCCCTGCATAATGACGACATCATCTATACGAAGAATATAACGGTTTTCAAAAGCGATACGAGGATTCCAGAAACACTGCCCGAAAGCAGCTGGTATGATGTAGACGTCATGTCCTGTGCAGCCCCGAACCTCCGGGAACGGCCGAGCAACCGCTACAATCCGGGGGACGGAGAGGCCCGCCTGACATTGAGTGATGCGGAACTCCGAAAGCTGCATGAACGGCGTGACGCGCGGATTTTTGATGTCGCAGTCCAGAATGAGGTGGATGTCCTTGTTCTGGGGGCATTCGGCTGCGGAGCCTTCTGCAATAATCCTGCCGTAGTTGCCGACGTGATGCTTTCGCTTGCCCGGAAATACATCCGTGCCTTCAAGGTCGTCGAGTTTGCCGTCTACTGCCCGCCTCATGACGATACCAATTACCGGGAGTTTGCAGACCGCTGCTGAATCCGAACGGATAAAGAACTTGTGCTTCTGTAAGCACCTGAGGATGTGCTAACTCGCATAGAGAGCGTAACCACTTCTTCAGGTGCTTTTTTTGAGCTTCGGTTTAAAAATCGAATACGAAGAGAGCACCGATGGAAGAATCCACATCTGTGTCATAATAGTCTTCATACTCTCTTCCGAAAGCTTCGTCATTCCTCCAGACCTTGCACGGGGGAGAGAATGATTTGTTCATCTCAAGAGCCTCGTCGATTGACTTGCCTTGCTCCATCAGAAAATCACCTGCCAATGTTTCATGGCGGTAGCTTGAACTGTCAGCGGTTAATAGTATTTTTTTTGAATGAAGAATCGGAGCGAAATATTTTCTGCAAATATCTATCATCTTATCCGCCCATTCTTTTCCGCTTATGGGAAAATCTCTTTCAAACATGTCCACCATGTGATTCCACTTGAACCCATCAAGTGCACTGTCTCCGTTTATTTCTGTTTCCCGTATTTCTACGGTATTTTTATACACGTCAAGTTGACATTGAAAGCTTTTGCTGTTATATGAAAGATGTATTTCATCCTCATAATCGGAAAAGCGTCCAATGTGCCATATATCGGTTGCCGGTATGTTTGGTTTAGATGTATCGTAATCATCAAGGATAAAGGCGTTGCCCTTTACCCGCTTCTTGAATTCCGTGCAAAAATTGCGGAAATCATCGGTCGGTAAATCATGGTCCATAAAGTATAAGATGTCAATGCCCATAATGAAAAGCTCCTTCTCGGCGAATTCTACTATAACGCAATCATCCCGGCAATCAAGCACAGCTTTATGGGAGACGTGTCCATGAAATACGTTTCAAGTGTCGCTTTGTTGCACGTGTCTGTCTGTCATGGTATAATACGCGGGAGGCTGAAAGCAAATATGATGAGGGGGTAAGAATGACAATTTACATGACCAGCGACCTGCACGTGGACCATTATATATGGGAAGGAATAAGCTTGGAAAAATACATGGCCGCTGCCCTCAAGCCTGCGGATGTCCTTTGTGTCGCTGGCGACACCTGTGATGACCCGAACTTATTCGTGAAGTTTTACCAGACGGTTTCGCCTCTCTACAAAAAGATTTTCGTGGTGTTCGGGAATCATGACCTGACTGTCGGGAATAAAAGCTACTTCAGGAACAATCCTTTCTCAGAGACCCAGAAAAAGCTGGACTTCCTGAAGGAGGAAGTGTCCGCCTTGGGCACTGTTTCTATTCTCGACGGGACCGTGGAAGAGTTTGAGGGCGTGAAATTCGGCGGGACAATGGCCTGCAACGACTGGACCTGGGCTTATACGCTTGAGCCCGACGGAACTGATTTCATGTTCCTGCATAACTGGCATTACTGGTTCGACTATATCAATTGGAATTACATGGACAACAATCACGCGAAAATCCTCAAATCGGAGATGGACAAGCTGGATTACGTTGTTTCCCAAAAGCCCGATATCATCATGACCCATTTTATCCCCCTGTTTTTTGGGGTGGAAAGGGAGTACTATAATTTAGACACTACAACATACTTTTATTTTGACGGGCAGAAATATCTGGACCAGGTCAAGGACAAATGTATCTGGCAGGCAGGGCACACCCATACCGCGCGCGCAAAGGATTTGCATCTTCCGGACGGGAGGCTTGTCCACCTGAAGCTGAATCCGGTCGGCTATCCTGATGAATTCTCGGAGAATGCAGGGAAAAGGGATGTGTTTATAGTTACGAGGTAACATGGAAAGGATTTCAAGGGAAGACTTCCTTCATGGCTATCCGCCGGAGCAGGTTTTTGCCACAAGCGATTTGCACCTCTATCATACGAACATAATCAAATACTGCAACCGTCCCTTTGAGTATTCCCAGCAGGGCTGCGCGGAGATGAACGAGTTCATTTTGCGGAAGTTTGACCTGTTGCCGGAAGACGGTATGCTCTGGATTTTTGGAGATGTCTTCTTGAGCTGGAATCTGGATGATGCGGTAATCATGAACGACATACAGCGGATGAAGAAGAATCACGTGATGAACCTGATTTTGGGGAATCACGATTATAAGATGCGGAAGAAGCCTTTTCCCACCTGCGTTGCATATTTTGAGCACCTCGGCTTTGACAAGGTGTATGTTGGTCCGCTCCTGTTTGAGAATCTCGTCCTGTCCCATGTACCGGTCTTTCTTGACGCAAAGCAGCCGCGTGTAAACCTGCACGGGCATACGCATGAAAAAATGGTGGGCGAGGATTATTTTCTGGGAGAATACTGCAAGTCAAGTCCAAAGAAAAAGGTGAACCCCGTCCAATACAAGAACGTGTGTATGGATGCGAACGGTTTCCAGATTCTGCGGCTGGCAGATTTTTTATAGGGGGTAAAATGCAGCACATATTTCACGTGCATACGGTGAGATGCAAACATGCTTCCGATGAATGCGATGAAGATTACATAGCGGCTGCCCTTGAGCTTGGTGCCGAAAAAATCAGCTTTACTGACCACAGTCCGTTCCCTGGGAATTCCTTCAAGAACCGGATGGATATGGAGGATCTGCCGGGCTATGTGGAAAGCCTGATGCGGCTGAGGGACACGTATGACGGTAAGATTACGGTGGAAATCGGACTTGAATTTGAGTACCTGCCGTCTATGCGGGCTTTTTATGAGGATGTGAAAAACAAATGGAGCCTGAGCCCTTGTATAATCGGACAGCATTTTTATCAGCATGCGGACGGACGCTACAGCTTTGATGATGACAAAGAGTACAACAAGGAAAACGAATATATCGGATGCGGGAATGCAATGATTGAAGGAATGGAAACCGGGTTCTTCATGGTCGCGGCTCACCCGGACAGGATATTCAGACGTTGCAATCACTGGACTGCCGGAATGGCAGAGATGTCCAAGCGGATTATAGAAGCGGCAGTCAAAAATGATATCATTCTTGAACGGAATATTTCCTCGTATGAGAAATTTCTTGCCAAGTCCGGCTTTTCTTACTGGCGGAAAGAGTTCTGGAAGGTAGTAGAAGACTACAATAAGACTGCATCACATCCCGTGAAGATTATCATGGGAGTTGACGCGCATTCTACGGATGAAATGCGACGGCGATGCAGAATAGCGGATAAGGACTGCTTTGGGGCAACCTGCCCCCGCTAATGAGCCGGGAGAAGCCCCGCAGTCCTCTAGAAAATATGATAGATGATTGTCATGGATGCGTCAATATGGATACTGTGGTCTTTATTGACATTGATGGGGTTCTGAACACAAAGGAAAGCTGGAGGACTCCGTTCCAGCTTGATGACGGCTGTATCAGAAACTTCTGCCACAGTTTTTCCGAGTCAAAGCGGGAGCTAAAAATTGTTTTGACCTCCTCATGGAAAAACGGTTTTTCTTCCCTTCCGGAGTATGAGACTTCGCAGCTGCAAGAGCTCCGAAAGAAACTGGGGGCGTATGGTTTTGCCATCTCCGGACGGACAAGAGTTTTTGCAAATCGCATGGCAGAAATAGATGACTATTTGAATAACCATGAAGTCGCTGAATATGCGGTCGTTGATGACGACAGGCAGGAGTATTCCTTGGACTTCTTGAAGAAAGTGACGCTGATAGATTCCACCGAGGGCTTCACGTTGAAGGACGGAAAGAGGATTAAGTGGAATGTTACCAGGTAGCTGGGGCAGGACTTGGCTTCCAGTCGCGGACATTGTGTCCGCTCCTTACTGCCGCCTCCGTTCGCTGCCGGGCACATCCATGTGCCCTTTTCGTTGCGCGCGCTCACTCCAGTTTAAGTCCTGCGTCTCGTACTTCCCTGATGCGGTTTAAAATAAAAAAAGCCTTGTCGCAAGGAACAAGGCTTTTCGTTAGCTGGGGCAGGACTTGCCCTTTCGGGCCGCGGTAGCCTGCTTGCTCCTCCCCCTGGTCGGCGCAGGCTACCGTTCAAGTCCCGCGTCTCGTACTGCCCTGATGCGGTTTAAAATAAAAAAGCCTTGTCGTAAGGAACAAGGCTTTTCGTTAGCTGGGGCAGGACTTGAACCTGCGGCCTCCGGGTTATGAGCCCGACGAGCTGCCAACTGCTCTACCCAGCGTCGTGCGTAATGACTATATAATAGAAGAAAGAATTAAAAATGTCAAGTGGCGCATGGTGGAAAGTTCTAAAAGTTTTGAGTTTTACTTCATGCGTTTTCGTAACCTGCGGGCGGCTTGGGGCAACTGCCTTGAATTCCTACTTTACAACTGGACAAAAGGGGAATGCTGCGGTATACTATATTTCATTGCTAGGGAATAGAGGAGTGAGATGAGGATTTCCACGAGGGGGCGCTATGCCCTCCGTTTTATGATAGATTTGGCTCAGCACAGTGGACCGGATTTCATCACGCTCAAGGATGTGTCCGGCAGACAGGGCATAAGCGTAAAGTATTTGGAGCAGATAACGTCCCTCTTGAGCAAGTTCGGCCTGCTGCTGAGTGTCAGGGGACCGTCCGGTGGGTACAAACTGGCTAGAAAACCTGAAGAATATACGGCTGGTGAAATTCTCCGTGTCACGGAGGGCGACATGGCCCCCGTGGCATGCCTTGCTGAAAAGGTAAACAGCTGTCCCCGTAAGGCCAGCTGTCCGACACTCTCCTTTTGGGAGGGGCTGGACGGCGTAATCAGAAACTATCTTGACGGGACGACCTTGAAGGACCTCGCGGACGCAACTCCTCCCGTCCCCTTGGCAGTGGACGGCTTTACCGAAGAGTCCGCCCCCTGCAACCTCTAGCAGGCTGATTTGTGGCGGGGACCGGCGGCACCGGTCCTTTCGGTAGCCGCCAGTAGCCTATCGTCAGTAGGCTGCCAATATCTTTCCCAGCTTTTCCTTTCCGATTATGCGCATGAAGCTTGCCAGGCGCGGTCCTTGGTCCTTGCCGATGAGAACGTGGTACATCGCTGTGAACAGGGCCTTGCTTTCCATTCCCAGTCCCGTTGCAATGTCGTAAACCTTCTGCTGCAAGTCCTTGTCGGTCGCGCATTCGTCCATGACGGGCAAAATCTCGTCGCGAATCTTCTTTACAGCCTCAAGCTCCTTGTCGGAAAGCTCCGCCTTGCTGCCGTCCAGCTTGAGCGAGAACTTGAACTCGTCCGGGGCGCATTCCGTAACCCAGTACCAGGCGCACTCGCAGCGGCGGCGCAGGCATGCCTCCTGCTCTGGCTTCACGTTCCCGAGCGACCGTATCACGTCATCGATGCTGCCTGAATAGGTCTGGAGGAGGGTGGTCAGCAGGCGGAATCCAATCTGGTAGGGCATTTCTTTTGGCATGCCCGGTTCCACCTGGGCCAGCTCATAGACCCGCTTCTCGTGCCGGTAGATGTCGTCCGTCTTGGCTTTGTCCACGCCCCATGCAATCCGTTCCGTGCGGTCGTAGGCCTCGTACATCGTGATGACGTCGATGTCGAAGCTGATGGCAAACTCATGGTCGGGCTTGTTGACCGCGAAGATGTAGCGCAAAAGCTCCGGCTGGTAGACGGCGAGCGCATCCGGCAGGGCGATGACCTTGCCCTTGGACGAGGACATCTTGCCGGGAAGCCCCTTGAGGCCGACGAAGTCGTACTTCATCGTGATCGGTGCGTCCCAGCCGTAGAC
Organism: Treponema sp.; assembly: GCA_024690865.1. Lineage (GTDB taxonomy): Bacteria > Spirochaetota > Spirochaetia > Treponematales > Treponemataceae > Treponema_D. The sequence goes on from JAILON010000078.1 coordinate 8,730, forward strand.
CTTCTTGCTGACCAGCTTTGCCGTGTCGTAGCTTCCGCCCGGGCTGATGTGGTCCTTGCCGCCCGGCTCAAAGATGACCTTCTCCTCATTCCACCGCATGGGCCAGTCAACGCGCCAGCCCAGCTTGAAGCCCTTCTCCGTCCTCAGGTCGCCGGTCTCCTTGTTGCCGCAGTCGCACTCGTAGGAAATGCCGTATTCGCCGTCGTAGCCGGTTATGCGGGTGGTGTCCTTGTTGCACTTGGAGCAGAAGACCGAAACCGGCCAGTAGACGTCGCTGTCCTTCATCTTGTGCTCGTCGTCGCGGTAGCAGTTCAGGCACCACTTGATCAGCTCGCGCTCCTGCATCGCCTTCTTCATGCCTTCGGCATAGCGGTTGGCCCGGTAGCGGCTGGCCTGGTAGAGGAATTCCGGGTGGATTCCGACGCGGGGCAGTTCCTGCTCTATGTCCACTTCGTGGTGGCGGGCATAGTTCTCGTTGCGGCCGGTCGTGTCCGGGACCATCGTAATGGGGAAGCGCAGGTACTTGGAAAGCGTGTCCGGGTCGGGCATGTTGGCGGGAACCTTGCGGAACACGTCGTAATCGTCCCAGCTATAGATGAAGCGGGTCTTCTTGCCCCGGTCGTTCAGGGCACGCACGATGAGATCCACGGTCATTATCTCGCGGAAGTTGCCGATGTGGACGGTGCCGCTCGGCGTGATTCCCGAGGCGCAGGTGTAGAGGGGCAGGTCGCCCCGTGTCTTTATGATTTTGTCGGCCATCTGGTCTGCCCAGTGGCACAGTTCGTTAGTGTTTCGTTCGCTCATAGTGGCACGATTATATGCGAAAAGGGGGAAAAAGACAATAAAAAAACAGCTTTCAGTTACCACTCTGAAAGCTGTTCTTCAAGGAGTTCTCAGGACGGAAGAGCTGCTCTTTTCTCTTGCCTTACGCTAAACAAACCTCCGTCCCAATGCAGGGTTACAAGAACCCTGCATTTTTTTTTCGATTTTTTCTGTTTTTTCGGCGGAGCAGTTCCAAGAAGTCCTTCGCGGCTTCGTCGTACGGGACTTTTGGAACTGGTCCACATCCCAGCCTATTTCAGCTTGTACTTTCCGGTGCTTATCGTGTGCCCGTCGTTGTACACGTCGAACCAGATCGTCGAATTCCTGCTGGTGTCGAGGGCCTCGTAGAACTCCTGCACCGTCGTCACCTTCTTGTCGTTGACGGCAGTGATGATGTCTCCGTTCTGCAGGCGGAGGGCAGCGGCAGGTGACTTCTCCTGGATGCCCGACACGATGATGCCCTTTACGTTCTTGTCCAGCTTGAGCTTCTTCCGTGCGTCATCCGTAATCGGGGCCGCCATGAAGCCGGGCCACAGCTTGCTGTTGTCGCTGGCGATGTCCTGGCTGCGTTCGTCGATCTTTATGGAAAGCTCCACCTTATTCTTGCCGCGCAGGACGGTGAACTTTGCAGTTTCGCCCGCCTTCAGGTTGCCGACGTCGCGCACCAGCTGGTCTGTTCCCTTCACGTCCTTGCCGTTGAGCGAGATGATGTAGTCGCCAGCCTGCATTCCACCCTTCATAGCCGGGCTGTCCATGAAGATTTCCGCCACGAAGGATCCTGCCTGGTTCTTGGCAATGCCAAGGCTTGTCTTGTACTCTTCCGACGGCTCCACAAGGCTGACTCCCAGCCAGCCGTAGGAAACCTTGCCGCTGGAGATGAACTGGTCAATTGCCGTCTTGATGTTGTTGATCGGGATGGAGAAGCCCAGTCCCTGGCTGCCGCCTGAAGACGAGGCGATCCAGGTGTTGATTCCGATGACCTCGCCGTAGATGTTGACGAGGGGGCCTCCGGAGTTGCCCTGGTTTATGGAAGCGTCCGTCTGGATGAAGTCGCTTATGGAGCCGATCTGGGTTCCGCTGCGGCCCGTCGCGCTGACGATTCCCTGCGTGACGGAGGCAAAGTAGCCCAAGGGGCTGCCCAATGCGAGCACTATGTCTCCCTGCTGTACGGAGTCGCTGTTGCCGAGCGTTGCGATGGTTATGTCGCTTTCGGTCGTTTCAAACGAGACGAGCGCTATGTCCATCCGCTCATCGGCGCCGACCAGCTTTCCGTCAAACTCGCGGCCGTCGTTCAGTTTGATCTTGATCGTCGTTGCGCTTCCGGCGACGTGGTTGTTGGTGAGCACGTAGACGGTCTTTCCAGACTTGCGGACTATCACTCCGGAGCCGAGTGCGGCCTGTTCAATTTCCTGAGGTTCGCTGCTGCTTTCGCCACCGAAGGGCCATCCGTCGCCGAAGGGCCAGAAGTCCTTGAAGGGATTCTGGGAGGAAACCTGTGTCGTTTCCGTGACGTCAACTTCAACGACCGCGGGAAGGACGTTTTCGCTGACTGAGCGGAACACCTCCTGCAGGGACTTGACGACTTCAAGCGAACTGTTGGACAGCTGCGTGGTAGACCGCTTCGTGACCGACTTGCTTTCGGCGAAGGCGACGTTGGCAGAGCCGTTGTTTGCCTTGCAGGAGAATGCGAGTATTGCGAAGGATACCGCCGCCACCGACAGCGTACCTAAGATTTTGACAGGCAGGTTTGATATTTTCTTCATTATAAAGCCTCCATATTCTTATTCTTAATATTCCTTGTATGATTCCGTTATCAAGAAATATAATGACATTCAAGGCGAATGTGTTACAGATATTTTAAGAAATTATTGTTATGGTCCGCTTCCCTTCCAGCGGGGCCGGGCAACGCCAAAAATGGGACTTGCCCAGCCTTTTGAGATGTCCTATACTTTTGCCATGAGCTACGAGTGCAAAGAATTGACGATGGGCGATGGCAACGTGAACTTCTTCCATTGTTGGCTGCCCGACGGTGAGCCGCAGGGCTTGGTCCTTTTGAGCCACGGAATGACTGAATATGCCTTCCGCTATGCCCCGTTCGGAGAATTCCTAAATTCCAAGGGGCTGGCCCTCTTCGCCGAGGACCATCGGGGGCACGGCAAGACTGCTGAGCGGGCAGAAAAGGATGGAAAGCCGGGCTTTGGCTACCTGGCGGACAGGGACGGCTTTTTCCGCGTGGTGGACGATATAATGGAAGAAGCCAAGATGCTCCGTTCCCAGTATCCAGGAAAGAAACTCTTTGTTTTTGGCCACAGCTTCGGGTCATTCATTGCCCAGTGCTTCATCGAACGCTACGGGCAGCTCGTGGACGGATGCATCCTCTGCGGGACGGCTGGACCTCGGCTTTCGGTCTATCCCGGAAAGCTCATTATACAGGCGATCGCCGCAGTTTCCGGCAGGAGGAACATATCCCCCCTGATCGGCATGCTCACGATGGGAAGCTACGGTGACAACTGGCTCAGCCGCGACACCGAGCTGCTGGCACGGTATGTGTCCGATCCCTGGTGCACCTTCAAGTGCAGGAACGGCTTTTACGTGGACATGCTGTCCGGCCTGTGCTCTATACATAGGAAGAAGAACCTTTCCGCCATCCCCAAATCTCTGCCGGTGTTCCTCATTGCGGGAACGGACGACCCTGTCGGAGACTTTGGAAAGAGCGTCAGCAGGCTCTACGAGTGCTACCGGAAGCTTCCCCTTGCCGATGTTTCTATAAAACTATACGAGGGGGCCAAGCACGAGCTGCTCAACGAGACCAACCGGGATGAAGTGATGAACGACGTCCTTGAGTGGATGAACGGCCGGTAGAAGCACCGAACTCCATACGTTCCCTTTCTATGCCATATATAATGAATCTATTTCTGTTTGTGAAGCCTGATAGGGGAGTCCGGGGGATATCCCCCCGGCAGCTGCCGGGAAGAGAGAGGGGGTGTGGGGGAGAGGGGAACAACACTTCTGAGTAGAGGTTCTCCTCTCCCCCGCATTACGGGGGGCTTTGGGGCTCCCCAAAAAAACTAGAAGCTGCTGTCCAGGTTCCTGCCGTCCAGCAGGACGATGCTGCCGCTTGCCGCGACGACGACCACGCCCCTGTCGGAGATGACGATCGGGGTGTTGGACTCGACGGCGACAGGGCTCTTCACCTGCAGCTGGAGCGACTTGTTGTACTTGGCAACGACATAGTTTGAGTCGTCCTTGATGACGCAGTAGTATCCGCCGTTGCCGTCGGTCACGAGCACACTGTCGTTGGCGACCATCTCGTTGCTTTCCTTCTGGATTTCCATGTTCATGGAATCAAGCAGGCAGAGCTTGACCGCGTTGTTTGAGCTTGCCGAACCGTCGCCACAGATTGCGATGTAGTATATGCTGGCCGTCTGCACGGAAGATTCCTTCGCATCCTCGATTACGGGATTGGCGACGGGGAATATCGTCCTCTCGTGGACTACGTTGACCGGCGACAGCTTCAACGTGCTTCCGTCCGCCATGCTCACCTTGACCATCTGGCTCAGGTCCTTGGTCTCGTTGACGACCTTGAGTCCAATGATGGCATTGCCTTCGTCCAGAGCGAGCGCCTCTTCCAGGAGGGCCTGCTTGTCCTTTGCTATCTCGGTCCGCTCGGCCTGGGCCTCGGCCTCCTTCTTGTCGGCGAAGCTCTGGTGCTCGTCCACCTCTGCCTGGGCGGCTTCGGCCTTTTCCTTCTGGGCTGCGGCGGCTTCGGCCTCTTCCTGGGCTTTCCTGGCTGCTTCGTCGGCCTTTTCCTGGGCGGCTAGGGCATCCTGCTCGGCCTTCTTTGCATCCTCTTCAGCCTTCTTCCGGGCCTGCTCGGCCTTCTTTGCATCCTCTTCAGCCTTCTTTGCGGCGGCTTGGGCTGCGGCATCGTCAGGGTTCTCGCCTGCGCTCTTCTTTGCCTCTTCAGCCTTCTTTGCGGCCTCGTCGGCCTTCTTCTTTGCGTCGTCGGCCTTCTTCTGGGCATTCTGGGCAGTTTTGTCCGCCGTGCCCGCATCCTTGGAGGCCTTGTCGGCGGCCTGCTCAGCCTCGCGCCTGGCCTTCTCCTGCTCGGCAAGCTTCTGCTTCTCCTGGTCGGCCTTCTCCGCTGCCTGTTCAGCCTTTTCCGCGGCCTGCTCAGCCTCGCGCTCCTTTATGTCAACCATGTCCTGGCGGGCATCGATTCCCCTGTCGTTTTCCTCCCGCATGTTGTCCACGACGTTCCTGTCGCTGATTACGGAGGTGTCTACGGTGGACAGTCCGCCGTTCAAGTCGCGCAACGGGATGACGATCTGCGTGTTGCCCGGCCAGTCGCTCCACTTGGTGGAAAGTCCGCACTTCTCTTTGGTGAGGTTCTTTGTGACGACGGTCTTGTACCTGTCCTGGAACACGTCCAGCTTCTGCCGGTAGACTGCGTTGTAGACGGTTACGAAGGTCGCGATGGTCGTGGCGTCGCTGCTGCTGTATCCGTAGGCGGCGGTCAGGTAGCCGGCGATGATGCGGCGCAGGTTCTTGATGTGGTCGACCGAGGCGTTGGGGCCCAGTATGAGTATGTCCGCATCGAACTTGCCCTGCTCGTTTTCATCTATGGCGTGGATTATGGAATATTTTCCGTTTGGATTGAAGCTGCCCGCCTTGCTGACGCTGCGGGAAACCTGCCGTCCCAGGCCGCGTCCAATCTCGGTTATGGCGTCGGCCGTCTCTATGACCGTATGCGGACCGGTGTAGTTCTCAAACTGTATCGCACCTACATCTCCGGTGACGCGGATTTCGTCCTCGTCAACCCCGAGGGCTGCCGCAGAAAGCATCGCCGTCAGGCAGAGGGCGGCTGCGGCAATTGCGAACCTGATGATTTTCATATATCCTCCTGTTTCCTGTCTTACGTCGGGGCCGACCCCGGCGCGGGAACTGAACCTAATCATTTCCATTATACTCCCTTTTCCATAAAAAATGAAGGGGAAAAGGGTATTTTTCATGGAAATCGCTTTTGCAGGTCCCGACGGGGGACCGGGCCATGCAAGTGGCCCGCGATAGGCAATGCAGGAACTCCTGGATAGACTGCCCCTTCTTTTTCTTGCCGAATCGGCAGGGAGGTGCTATAGTAGTATCTATGGAAGATTCAACTTTACTGCAGGACGCGGATGATCTGATGCCGCTGCTGGAAGAGCCGCTGTTGGAAATGGACGATCCTGCGGTGGATGTGGACGCGACGCCGCAGGGCAAGGACGCGAAGCGTGGCCGCACATTCGGGGCAAAAGCGGATGCGTCCGTGCCGACGAAAATAGGAAGGTACCAAGTCGTTTCAATGCTTGCCTGGGGAAGCCAGAGCAAGGTGTACCTTGCCGACGACAATATTCTAAAGCAGAAGGTTGCCATCAAGGAGCTGGTGGTTTCCGATGCGCGCGCCCGCGAGAGTTTCAGGCGGGAGGCGAAGTTCCTGCGTGAGCTGAATTCAGCCAGGAATGTCATCAAGATATATGAATTCCTTCAGAAGGACGGGGACGAATATATCGTCCGGGAGTTCGTGGACGGAATTTCGCTTTCCAACCTCATACAGAGGCAGGGGCGGTTGCCGGTTCCCATGGCCATGCACATTTTCAGCCAGATATGCTTTGGGCTGTGCGACGCCCACGACAAGGGCATAATACTCAGGGACATCAAGCCCGGCAACGTCCTCATCTCAAAGGACGGCGACGTGAAGCTTTCGGACTTCGGTGTTGCCGCCACGGAGCAGGACCTGGCAGAAGGAAAGGCCTCTGCAATCGGGACGCCCCGGTCCCTGTCCCCGGAACAGATGGATCCTGGCGGCGGGGTGGACAGGCGGACCGACATCTACTCAATGGGAATCATGCTCTACGGGATGCTCTTCGCAGAATGGCCCTTTACCGGCAATTCAATCGAGGAGCTGATGTCCAAGGTCAAGCGTGGCGACTACGTCAAGCCTATTGAGCGTGACCCGACCGTCCCCACTTCGGTGAACGATCTCATCGTCAAGATGATGGCACGGGACAAGGAGGAACGGTTCAAGGACATACATGAAGTCGTCCGCGAGGTGGACGACTATCTGGCCCAGTTCAGCTCCCGGAGCCAGAACTTCCTCAAGTCCGCGCTCAAGGTATCCGCGCACAGCGAGGCCAGCCTTGACTACCATAGGCTTGCGCTGGAGGATGGCAAGACCGTGGACCTGTACTCGCTGGGGCAAGAGCCCGTTTGATGAGGCCGGAGGGGGCAGAAGTTGCCCCGCCCAGCAGCGGGAGCGGCACCCGCAGCCCTGGAGCTTCGCCGGCGGGTGGGCCGGTTGGCCCATCGTGGCGGCACCAGACAGTCCATCGTGGCGGCACCAGATAGCTCATCGTGGTGGTACCGGACAGTCCATCGTGGCGGCACCAGACAGTCCATCGTGGCGGCACCAGATAGCTCATCGTGGTGGTAGCAGACAGTCCATCGTGGTGGTACCGGACAGGCCGGGACCGCCTGCGGGCATAAAAAAGGCGGCCCGCCCAGAGGCGGGGTTATAGCCCCGCAGACGTCAGGACCAGGAACAGGCAGGCTGGCTCCTGCCAAAAGACTTCAGGGCCGCCTGGTACAGCCAGGGCGACAGCATTTACCCCATAACAGGATTTGGTCATAACGGGGTTCCTAACGATACTATGTCAGGGAAAGACCTTCGTGGACATGGAGACGTTCGCAACTGTGCGGCTGGAATGGCTCCGGGAAAAGGTGGGGCTCAAGTTTTCGAACGGAGTACCCGACAGCGACACGTTCCGCCGTATATTTGAGATACTTGACCCGAAGGAGCTTTCGGATTGCCTCTGGGGCTGGCTGGGATATGAGAGGGAAGCCCGGGCCGTGGTGGCAATCGACGGGGTTGAAGGGCGTGGGCAAGGTCAGGTGCCGAGTCATCGACAAGAAGACGGGCTTTGAGACGGAGGCCGACAGGTATTTCATAACGAGCCTGACGGACTTGGATGAGTTTGCTGATTCCGTCAGGAAGCACTGGTCGGTCGAGAACCAGCTCCACTGGCGGCTGGACGTAATTTTCAGGGAGGATGCGTCAAAAGCGAAGAAGGACAATTCCCCCCTGAACCTCAACGTGCTCAGGAAGGTCTCCCTCTCATTACTCAAGCAGTTCATAGTAAAACAGGGGAAAAAGAGGATGTCTATGAACAAGCTCATGTTCATGTGTGCATTGAACTCAGAGAATTTGCTCTCCGTTCTTTTCCCGGACCTAAAGTAAATGCTGTCGCCCTGTGATTTCATCGCCGTACCCTTGTCGGATTTGCCGAGTGGTGCTATACTATAAGGTATGGCAGAAACAACAATAGTAACGAGCAGCCCCGTCGGGCAGCAGCTCAGCGAAATCAAGAAAGGCGAGCTTTCGTACCTGATGTTCAACAAGAAGAAGATTGAGCTTGTGGCCAAGATTACGGTTGGCCGCGACAGCGACAACAGCGTCGTCGTGGACAACAAGCTTGCCAGCCGCCATCACTGTGTCATCCAGAAGATAAAGGACGCCTACTTCCTGAAGGACGAGAATTCCACCAACGGAACCTTCCTGAACGGAACCCGCATTCCGCCGGACAAGTACGTCAGGCTGAATCCGGGCGACAAGATTACCGTCGGCGGTTCCACCATCGTGATGTCCTAGGGCGTGCCGTCCCGATGTTGACTCCCGAACAGCTTTCCGATTTATCCTCCCGCATCAAGTCCTACAGGGGCTTGGGGCGGAGTTATGAGGAACTGAAGGAACTGGAGAAGCCCCTAACCGATCTCCTCAACGATGTTCTCGCTGTCTTAAGAAACGAAGCTCCTTCTTACCGGCCCCTCGCCCGCAACGGAGAGGTTGGTGGCCTTCTGGACTTTACGAAAAAGAGGCTGCCGGTCGTTGTCGTCCCTGACCTGCATGCCCGCCCGGAGTTCTTGGAACGCCTGCTGTCCTGGAAGAATGGGGAACTGCTGAATGCCCTGAACGAGGGCAGGTGTATCGCCGTCTGCGTAGGCGACGGGGTCCACTCCGAGCGGTATGGCGATGTTGTCCGGGCCGAGCGGATGAACGATCCCGACGAAGAGTGGAAGGACGACTATGACCGCTGGAAAGAATCGTATGATGCCTGGTTTGAATGGAAGTCCGGCAGCCTGAATACGGAAGACTGGGTCAAGGGGGAGCGTGGTGACTCCATGCGGGAAGAGATGCGGCTGTGCCTTGCCACGGTGATGGCCGTGATGGAGCTCAAGATTGCTTTCCCCGAGCACTTCCATTTCCTCAAGGGGAACCATGAAAACATACTGAACATAGAGGGGGAGGGCGACCATGCCTTCCGCAAGTTCGCGATGGAAGGGGAAATGGTCAAGGACTTCATGCAGGAACTCTACGACGATGAAGACAACGGCGATGAAGACAACGTCAATGCCGTCTTGAAGTTAATGCGCGACTATGAGACCTCCCTGCCCATCGTCGCCGCCTTCGACCACTTCTGCGTCAGCCACGCCGAGCCCGAACGCGTGTTCCGTAGGGATGAGCCTGAACAGCCGGCACGCGGGTTTGGCCGCGATGAGATTATCAACTATCATGATGAGGCTCTGAGGGACGATGTGGTGCTGGCCTTCACCTGGACACCAAACGAGGTGGCGGAGGAGGGGAGTGTCGCCAGCATATTCGCCGAGCTTACCGGCGGTCAACCGGAAAAGGCCCTCTGGTTCGGCGGCCACCGGCCGGTGGAAGGTAAGTATGCCCTCTGGCAGGACGGGCAGTACGTGCAGATTCACAATCCCAATGAGATGAACGTCGCCTATGTTTCGGCGAGGAGGCCCTTTGACGTAACGAAGGACATCCACTCCCTTGGAGGGGACCAGCAGTAGAGGGTGGGGGCTGCGGGACGGCGGTCCCCTTGCCGAGTTTGCACGACCATGCTATACTGATGGAAATTGAGCGTTGTATATTGTTGTAGATTATAGAAAAAAGTTGGGAAGCCTGTAAAAACTGGGCTTTTTAGGTTTCATGGGTGGGAAAATATGAACGAAACAAAGATAGCTGCCCCGCAGTCTCGGGTGGCGGCTCCAGCTTCGCGGCCTTCGGGTGCGGCCCTGCGGGGGACAGGTATGGCTTCCCGGTCTTCGACAGCGGCGGTTTCAAGGCCGGCGGGCACGATGCGGACTGTCTCCGCAGTGGACAAGAAAAACACATTTGTGCCGATGAACATCGGCAAGTATCAGACGATTTCCCTGCTTGCCGAAGGCGGACAGGGAAAGGTCTACCTTGCCTACGACACGGTGCTGGATCCTAAGAAGAACGACCGGGTCGTCATAAAGGAACTGAAGATCCGCAAGAAGGATGCACGGGAGCGCTTCAAGCGGGAGGTGAAAATCCTGCGCGAGCTGCGCTACGAGCGCCATGTCGTCAGCACCTATGAGTTCCTCAAGGAGGGAAGTTCCGAGTACATCGTGCTTGAATATGTTGACGGGATGTCGCTTTCGAGCCTCATAGAGAAGCAGAAGGGCCTGCCGGTTTCTCTTGCCATGTACATCTTCCTGGACATCTGCAAGGGACTGCGGTCTGCCCACAAGGAGAACATCATCCACCGGGACATCAAGCCCGACAACGTCCTCATCTCCAAGGATGGCGAAGTGAAGCTGACGGACTTCGGCATTTCCGGCAGCGAGAAGGATTTTGACGAGGAGGACGGGGATTTGTCCAAGAAGGCGTTCACTTCGTCCTTCGAGACGATGATAGGTACCAAGATGGGGACCCCCAGCTACATGTCCCCGGAGCAGATAGACGATACGAGCAAGGTTGACAAGAAGACCGACATCTACTCGATGGGGGTCATGCTCTACGAGATGCTCTTCGCGGATAAGCCCTTCGTGGGAAGCTCTCCCAACGAGATAATGGCCAAGGTCAAGCAGGGCAACTACATCAAGCCGTCCGAACGCGACAAGACCATCCCCGCCTCCGTGAACCATCTGATCGTCAAGATGATGGCGAAGGACAAGGAAAAGCGCTACAAGGACATGGACGCGGTCATACGGGCCGTGAACAAATACCTGGGGCAGTTCAGTCCACAGACCCGCGGCTACCTCAAGTCCGCCCTCAAGGCCTCCATCGCCAGCAAGAACCGGATCAACTATTACCATTTGAAGTTCAAGAACGGCAAGACCGTTGACCTGTCGTCCCTTTCCTCGAAATACAAGCTGACGATCATAGCCGTCGTGGCCTCTGCCGTCCTGCTGCTTGCCGCCGTAGGCTATGCAACCGGGCTTTTCCATGAGACGATCTTGAGCCCCTGGTTCGCCTCCATGCGGATGGAGATACAGGTTCCCCAGAAGACCGTCTACAACGGGGGGAGCTATGCGACGGACCTGCCTGCGACCGCCTACATCTTCCATGATGCGGAGAATGCTCCCGACGTTGACCGCTTGAATAAGGAGCGGCGCTTTTATGAGGACAAAAAGGGGTCTTCCGGGAAGGTCCTGCGCTACGTGACCCGTCCCGTCTACCTGAAGGAGGGCGACTACCTGGTTAAGATTGCGTTGGGGCCCTACGTCTACTGGAAGAGCGTCACGCTGGAGCAGGGGCGCAAGCTTGTGCTGGACTTCGATTCCTTCAAGGGCGAGCGGCGGACCAAGATCGTGCAGCCCCATGCCGTGGATGCCGCCAGCGGCCTGGACATAACGGAACATGCCGTGTTCGAGATAAAGGACCGGAAGGGCAAGTGGATTCCCCTTGCCGATGCGAGCGAGGACTTCCTTGCGAGGGAGGATGCGGTGCATGTCAGGGCTTCATGTGAGGGCTACGAGAGCAAGGAGTTCAGTACTGGCCTCAAGACCCAGTGGTACCAGGATACCCTCATCGTGGAAATCCTGCTGAACCGGGCCCAGCCATCCCAGAAGGAGGGGGAGAAGAAATGATCATCCTCCTCCTTACCACGCAGGAGAAGGTGGGCGAGCGTATTGCCGCCCGACTCCGCTCCAAATACAACTACATCGTCCAGGTTTTCACGAGTGCGCGGAAGTTCTGCGAGGCTGCCTATGACGAGGGGCCTGCACGGATTGACCTGCTGATGGTGGACTACCTGTCCTTTCTGAACGACGAGCTGAATCCCTTTGAGAAGATGGTGGAAATGGAGCGGGTCTTTCCCTTCATCTATTACAATACGCCGTTTGCGAAGGCGGGGCACCGGGCGGAATACTGGTACAACAAGATAGCCAGGCACGTGAAGTCCTGCATCCCCGACGGGAAGGTTTCCGACTTGGTGCGGCTGTTTACCCAGATAGACGATCTTGTCAGTTCTCCCGACATTCAGCCCTACGTCCGTCTCCTGAACGATCCCTTGGAAATCAGTGACGAGGAGGAAGAAGAGGAGGAGGATAGGAAGCTTTTCCTTGAGGAATTGAGGAAGCAGTACGGCATTCACAATTCCCGTTTCCGCGTCTTGGAATATCTGTACGACAGGATTGGGGAGGACGTCATGGAGGAGGACATCTGCAACGACCTGTGGAACGAGTATTCGGAACGCAAGACCGGCGTCCTGTATTCGTACATAAGCGAGCTGCGGAAGATCTGCTGTTCCGCCCAGCCCAAAGGCCAGCTGAGGGGACAGGCAACAGGACGATCCATAGGACGGTCCGTTGGACGTAGGCTCCTCATTGAGCGGAGCGGCAAACGTAGCTACCGCATGGTCGTCTGCCAGGGTGAGGCGGAGGTAAGCTAGCCGAGGACGGCTCCGGCGGCTCCCAGTACGCCCAAGCTGGCGAGCAGCATGATGATTCCCGCCAGCAGGACTCCCCCCATGACGGCGAGGACGGTGGGCTTGAACTTCATGTCCAGGAGGCTGGCTCCAAGGGTTCCCGTCCAGGCTCCCGTGCCGGGCAGGGGAATGCCGACGAAGAGCAGCAGGGCGATGAACAGGCCCTTTCCAGCCTTTGCCTCCAGCTTCTGTCCGGCCTTTGTGCCTTTGGTCAGGAAGAATTGGCAGATTCCTCCGATGAACTTCTTGTCCTGGCCCCATTCCAGGAATTTGCGTGCGAACAGGTATATAATCGGGACGGGAATCATGTTGCCCACGATGCAGAGGGCATAGGTGGCGACAAGCCGGGGCAGGTTGTCGGTCGGCATGAGTCCCCATGCGGCGGCGACGGGAATGGCTCCGCGCAGTTCGATCAACGGAATCATTGAGATGAAAAAAACGATCAGGTATTTTATAAGCATTGGGCAAGTATAATGGAGTTGGGGAAAAAGGTCAATTTTCTCTGAAAAAGTTGACATTTCTGCCGTTCTTCCACAGATGTTGTTTATATGAAGATGAAAGAATGCACGCGGGGGTGCCCCGCGTTTTTCCCGGCCTCCATCGCCGTGTTCGTTGCGGCGGTCCTGGCCTTGACGTCCTGCTCGTCCCCTGTGGACGTGTGCCTGAGCGACAGCGAGACGGCCCAGCTGCCGGCCGCCTGTTTCCTGGTCGAGCTGCCGATTTCTCCAGCTGGCCTGTCCGCCGCTTCCGGGGCGGAAACTGGCGGCTTTCCGGTGCGCGTTGTACTTGCCTCCGATTTTGGTGTATGCCGTGAGCTGTACCTGGACTGGGGTGAGCGTGCCCGCCTGGAATTCAAAAAGAACCAGCCTGCCGCCGTACTTGCCTATCTTCCGACTGCCACCCGGCCTTACGGGGCCATCTATCCATACACGTCGGCGCTTGATGACAGGGATGGCTTTGCTGCCGAAATCCTGTGGGAACTGTACAACGAAGGCGGCTCCTTTTCGGAGGCAGAGCGGGAGAACGTGCGGCTGTTCAACTGGCACAAGCTTCTGGATGCCCTCCGGGAGCAGGAGGACACTTGGCTTGTTGACAGCGAAAAAATCAAGGAGGCCGTGAAGTCTGGAAAATTCAGCAAGAGCAAGATAAAGAACTGGGTAAAAAAGCCGAGCGGGACGGGGGCTACTTCTTGAGGTTCAGGCGGACGAACAGGCCCGCCGAGTATGAGAATGCGTCCACGTGCGGATAGTTCTTGTACCAGGAGTTCTTTGCATACAGCTCGTTCTTGAACCCGATGGAGATGAAGTTGCTCAGCGGCAACTCGAAGGATAGCTGTGCATGGTTGATAAGCTCTATGCCTTTCGGCTCGTATGCAACGTCCGGGTCGGGCAGGTCGTAGCACAGGTAGCTGTGGAGCATGAAGTCCAAGAGGTCCCCGTTGTCCCAGCGGCTGCTGAATTTGCCAACGAACTCCAGGCCCGACGTGTAGGAATACGAGCGCAGGTCCTCGCCCTGGTACAGGTTGCGGCGGATGAAGAACATGTCGGTCGTGCCCAGCAGGTTCAGTCCCAGGTGGGTCTGGTATTCCAGGGTCGTGGACGGCAACCGCCTGCGCTGCTTGAATACGAATCCGGGGGCGAGCGACGTGAACTCGTAGAAGTTCTTCCATACGAAGTCGTAGTTCATGGACATTCCGATGGTGGTGTCCGTTTCCTTTTCCTGGGGAATCGTCCGGGAGAAGAGGATTCCGTTGCTGAACAGGTGTATGTCGTAGCCTTTTTGCCGCTCGTCTGCCTTGAAGCCTTTGCCTGACGAAACTCCCATGCCGCCGCCGAAGGTCATTTCGAACTGGCTGTAGGGGGTGTTGCTTTCATGTCCGTATGGGTCGTTGTATTCCACGTAGGCATCCACTCCAGCCAGGGCAGGGTACATTTCTTCGAGGGAACTGCTGGAGATGGGCCGGCTTCTGATGCCATTGCCGTATCCGTCGCCGTAGTAGGAGACTCCAAGTCCCGCAGTGAAGTAGGGGCTGAACGACAGCCGATACACCGCGCCATGCTGGCCCTGCGGCTTGTGGCCCGTGGTGAAGTCCGTGTACAGGCGCATGGGGTTGAAGAGGTAGCCGAGCGGTGCCCACACGTCCCCTGCCGAGATGGAAAGCCGATAGAGCATTTCGCCCATTGAGAAAGCTCCGATTGTGGTGTACACCATGTCGTTGATGGACGGGGCGTTTTTTTCAAAGAAGTTTTCCCAGATCGTGGAGCTTACCGTGGACATTGCCAGCGCCCCTAGGAAGTTGAAGTTTGCGTTCCTCGCCCCCATGTAGGCGAGGTTTCCCTGGTAGGGGTGCAGGACGAAGTTGGTCCAGTACCAGTCGTGGTCGAACTTCATCTTCCTGTAGTGGTTCACGTCTTCCCATTTGACCAATGCCCAGTCGCTCCGCAGTATGAAACGGTTGTAGGAGCCTATGACGAGCGGGTGTGCAAAGGGGGATGTCAGTCCTGTGACCCAGTTTATCCGCTGCTCCTTGGGCTTCTTTTCTTTTTTGCCAGTGCCGTTCTTGCCTTCGTAGTCTATCTCGTATTGTGTAGCCGCATCCTTGTTGCTTCCCTCTTCGTTGCTTCCGTCTTGGAGGATGGCTTCTTCTGTGTCCTGCACGGCTTCTGCCTTCCGCTTTTTTGCAGAGGCAGGGGTCAAGATGAGGAGCGTCGCTATGAGCAGGAGGAGGGGGCGTTTAACCATGATTCCTTCAGATTATAGCCCTTTACCGCTGATTGCACAAGGGGCGGGAAGCCCCCGCCTCATGAAGGAGTTCAAAATACAGTTCGTTTCCCTGTGCGTGAACAGCTGTTTCCGCCCCGATGACGAGTGGGACGGTGGGGCTTATGTGGCCCACGTCCGCGTCCATAATGACCGGGACCTTGTGGTACGCTAGTATGTCCGTGACGGCATTGTACTGGTCCACGCCCATCATGCTCTTCTGCCAAGAGGCGAGGGGGCGGCCTATGACAAAAAGGCTCGCATTGCCAAACCAGCCCGCGTTGTCCAGGTGCCATATCTGCCGCCTTATTTCCATGGGGTTGCCGTCGCAGGATTCCAGCACCCATGCTACGGCACCGTGTTCCCTGTTGAAGGTCTTCATGTTGTCCAGCTTTGTCCCGCAGAGGTTTGCGAGTACGTCCAGGCAGCCCCCAAGCAGGATGCCCGAGGCGGAGACTGCTTCTTCGTCGTTGGCGGGCATGAGCTGGCCGCCTTTGGGAATGAAGGTCTTCAGCTGTTTCTTCGTGTCCAGCACATAGGGGGAGAAGGGGTCTTTCACCGTAGCCTCGTAGTCTGCCTCCGGACTTTGGAAATGGGAATAGCCCCTAACGATAGTAGTTTTTCCTTCCAGCAGGGCGAGCGCGTCGGTTTCCGCCTGCTCCCAAGGCTTTCCAAAGCCCGTGAAGGTTGGCCCGTAGATGCCCGCCACGCCCGCTATCGTTGCCATCGGGAAGATGAAGTTTGTGTTGTCCGAATAGCCCATGAACCACTTGGGACGGACTTCCCCCAGTTTGAGGAAGTCGATGTGGCCGACGGTCTCGCACATCAACTCGCCGCCCCCGCAGGAGATGATTGCCTGTATACCGTCGTCTAGATAGAATTCTTCCAGTTCCTGCGCCGCCCGTTCCGGGTTGGTGCTTATGCCAAGCCCGTCGCTCATGTGGCAGGTCGCCCCTGCCTTTATCTGGTAGCCCGCCTCCGCGAACTTCCTGTCTGCGAGGTCAAAGCGGCTGATATACGGTTCGCTGCTTGCTCCGAATGAGGGGGCCGTGACTCCGATAGTCTGGCCGGGGGTTATGTGCTGTGGAAATCTCATGCTCCCAGTATACAGGGGAGTGGAGCGGGAATCAAGCTGGCGGACGGCACATGTAGGCGGTTGGTACCTAAAGGCGATCGGTACGTAGACGGGCGGCAGGTGTAGGCGGACGGCTGGGCCGTGGTCCTATCCGCGGGGCATGGGCGGCAGGGATGAAAAGAGGAGGACTGTTATGTTGTAGCAGAAGTGGGCCGCTGTGCCGCAGAGGAGGCCTCCGCTTTTCCTGTAGCAGATGCGGAGGATGGTCCCGCACAGCAGGGCATTCACTATTGCTAATGGCCCTAGGTAGCGGTGGGAGAGGGCGAAGATGAGGATGCACGGGATTTCTGTGGTTCGGAGAATGGCTTTTCTGTGTCTATCGCTTATTTTTTTGCCTAATCGTAATAGGATGAGGAGGGAAATCTCCGGCAGGAAGGCCCGGTATAGGCATTCCTCGTAGAATGCGCCGATGGCAAGTGCTGCCGTGGCCAGAAGCCACTGGCCGGCTCCGAGGGGGGGAGCCAGGGCTTGGATAGATGGAGCCTGGCCTGAAATGCCGGCTATGATGGTCAGTACAAGTTCAATCGCGGCATAGACCAGCATGAGCAGCCCGAAGCTGACCGTCGCCAGGGAAAGGCCCTGGAGTGGCTGGCAGGGACGGGGATGCAGTTCCCTGTCCAGTTGGAGCTTGAGGAGTATGGCGATGAGCAGCGACTGTATGCGCGACCAGCTGAGTTGGGGAAGCGGAACCGCAGCGTCGGATGGGGATGCCAATAGAGGAGGCAGGACTAGAATCAGAAAAATTAGCAGAAATTCTGCAGAAAGATATTTCAATTTCATCAAAAAGCTGTTACAATGGAAATAAGATGGAAATCATCGTCATAGACGGTACTGCTTATGACGATAAGTATTCTATATTTCTATATTTATTATAGAAGAAAGGTAAAAAATAGGGAAGGGGTCATTTTGAACGCCAAAACCATTTTGCTCATTGTTTTTCTTGTGGTGCTCGTCATCATCGGGGGACTTAGGCTTATATCGATATTTAGCGAGAAAATCAGCTTCTATGTGTACGGACGTGAAAACGGTTTCCGTCTGTCGGAAATTGGAATCATCTGGAGGTCGCTCAAGAAACTGGAGATACTGGATCCCCTGTCCCTCTATGAGTCTATACCGACATTGAACCGTGTGATAGCGATGGTCCTGTCTGAAAAGCGTAGGGAGGGAGGAACTGCGCCTGGCGGCCAGGTTTTGATTTCCAAATTGAACAGGCTCAGGACCAGGGTTGCCCTTGAGGGGGATGCGAATTCGCGCATCCAGTCCACGGCTGCTCTTGAAAGCGGCCAGCGCCTTTCTGTGATCTTCCCCGGCCGCGGGGTCTATGCCTCTGTCGTCCTGAACAACGGCCGCCGCATAGAGATAGAGCTTCCCAAGAAGATACTGAAGGTGGGAAGCTCCTCGAAAAGTGAAATACTGCCACCCAACCAATGGAAGGGCAAGACTGTGACGGTGTATATGTGGCGCAAGGGTGATGCCTGCTATGCGTTTGACACGACCGTGGACGATTCTGGTTCGTTCGAGGGTAAGCCCTGCATCATGCTGAACCATACTGGCAAGTTGGATCGGATTCAGAAGCGCCAGGCCGTCCGTTGCGACTGCAGCATTGATGCCACTCTGTTTGTGATAAAGACTTCTGAAATAGATTACAACAAGGCGGACCTGGAGGAAGATGGAACTCCCTGCAAGCTGGCGGACATAAGCGAGTCTGGTGCCCTCATCTGTGTGGAGGGCAAGGCGAAGGGGAACATGAGGATAAAGATACAGTTCTACCTGAGCAATATTCTCATAATGATGTTCGGAATTGTCCATTCCGTGGAATACAGCAAGGAGAAGAACGAGTCTCGCCTGCATTTTGAGTGCACCTATATTGATGACGATATGCGGAACACCCTGTTGAACTATATATACAGCAAGCTTGCCCTCGGGGATTCCGTTGAGGAGCTCAAGGCCGCTGCCAAAAAGAAGGAGGAGACCCCGGATGCCAACCTCCTTGGCGAGCTTGCTTCTGCAGCGGAGCTTGCCGAAAAGACCGATGCCGTTCAAAAATCCGGCACCATTGGCCCGCAGGTGTAGCCCCGCAGGACGGGGAGGTTTATGGCGCGAAAAGCTCTTGTTGCTTTTGCCGTTTTGTTTTGCAGCGTTTGCATTTTCCTCTCTGCCACTCCATATCAAATCGCTTTTTTAAAGGGCAACTTGGCCGACAAGCTTCAGGCGGTGGAGGATGCCGCCGTTTCCTCGGACAACCTATTCATAGTGAGGGCGATGGACTTTGCCGTGGCCTGCCATGACGAGATTGGCGACGATGCCGAGCTGGATCTGCTTATGGAGCGGGCGGCCCGCCTGATAGACTTGAAGGTACTTCCACCGGACAAGAGGGACACGGCGTCACAATGCTTGGGCCGTGCCTTCACCGACTTTTCTTCCCGGGAGGTCCGGCTTGCCGTACTGGACCGGATTTCCACTTCTTTGACTCCGGATGCCGTGGAGCTGGTGAATGCCTTTGTCGCGGGTCGTGCCCAGGAGGAGGCCGACAATCCAGAAAAGGATACGATGGATGCCTTGGTGGAAAAAAGCCTCCATATACTGAAGGAAGGCGGAAATCGCGTGTCGTTCAACATCCTGTTTATCGCCGATTTGATGGGGGTCTGGAGCGGCTACAGGGAGCTGCTGGAGGATTCCTTCGCGCCCTTGGCTTCTGGGGCTGAAAATGAAATATTGAAGATTGCGGATAGCGCGGGCGTGGCCCAGAGGATGAAAATTCTGGACATAATTGGCTCAAATGAAAAAATTTCCAAAAAAATCAAGGGAAATGTTGCAGAAAAGCTACTTTTGGAGGAGATAAATAGTGCGAGGGACAACAGGGGTGTATTTTCCTCCAAGGAGGATGCCTTGCTGTACGTGCAGTCCGTCTCGCTTGCCGCCGAATGCCACTGGACTCGGTGTGCACAGAGCATAGCGGACTCCTTTTCCATAGCTTC
Source organism: Treponema sp. (assembly GCA_024690865.1). Classification (GTDB taxonomy): domain Bacteria; phylum Spirochaetota; class Spirochaetia; order Treponematales; family Treponemataceae; genus Treponema_D. The sequence continues at coordinate 28,205 of JAILON010000078.1, forward strand.
CAAAAGCTACGGCTGGGGGCTTCTGGATGCGGACAGTTTTTGTACACTGATAGCAGATATGGTTCGTGTCTCATGTCCTGACACGGGCCGTTTCCTTTCCCAATACCTTGGTTCCCTCAACAAGGACATGGAGTCCGGGGGGGACCCGGAGGAGGCCGTGGTGCTTTCCGTTATCAAGGCGTTGGGAGGTCTGGGGGACAAAGCTGCGTTTGACTATCTGCTGTATGCGACATACCTGGACTATCCCAGCGATGTTACGGATGCGGCACGGCTTGCCCTTGCAAAATTGAAGTGGTAAAGGCAAACAGTTTTCTTCTTGCGGCGGCGGTCTGCGCCGTCTTCCTCTATTGCGGTCTGGTGCCCGTTAGGAATGGGGGGGGGTATGCTTCCGTGGTTCCCGTTTCGTCGGCCGTTTCTTTGGACTGCAGGCTCTGTTGCAGTCCGTCCAAATCGTACGGTGGGGGAGGGGCGGCCTACCGGTGTACGGCGGAGCTGCTGAGGGCCTGCGGGCATGTGCCGGGAGGACTGGTCTGTGGAGATGCCGCAGGACGGGTCTGCCTGTCTATTCCTTCCGGCATGGTGGAGTCCCTGTATCCTGGCCGGCTTTATTCCAAGGGGGGCGGTGGATTCCTTATGGAAGACGGAGCCTCGTTCCGTGTCAGGGGAAGCTGGAACGCACGACGGGAGGTGTTCGAGGTTTGTGCGGCTGAAGAGCTGGGCTGGGGGGCGGGAGTTTGTTCCCTGCTGCTCTATGCGAGGGCGCGGGCCAGGTTGGGTTTCAGGCGGCTCCTGTATTCGTGGGGCAGGGCGGGGAGCCTGGTGCTGGCCTTGCTGTCGGGGGCGCGGGAATACCTGGACACGGACCTGTCCGACTCCTTCCGCAAGGCAGGACTGTCGCATGTGCTGGCACTGAGCGGGATGCATCTTGCGTTGTTTTCCAAACTGCTGGGAAAGAGGCGGAACTTCTTTGTCAGGCTTTTGGGCATGGCCTCCTTCGTGTTCTTTGCAGGTCTTTCCCCTTCCCTGTTTAGGGCCTTCCTCTGCGCATTCCTGCTTTCCGCCTGCAGCGGTCTGCATGTTCCCGGTGCAGACGGCAGGGGCGTGCTGGGGGCTGTGTTCCTGCTGCATGTCCTGTTGCGGCGGGAGGACATGTACAGTCCTGCCTTCATGCTCTCGTATGCGGCTATGGCCGGCATCCTTTTCCTTTCTGCCCCCCTGTGTCGGTTCCTTGTACGACTGCTGCCACCTGTCATTGCCGATCCGCTTGCTGTGTCTTTGGCGGCATTTCTGGCTACGGCCCCGATTTCCTTTTGCCTTTTTGCCTGCGTGGCTCCGGCTGGCATCCTGGCGAGTGTGGTCGTTTCGCCCTTGATTGGCCTTTTTATGGCGGCTTCCCTTGTCCTGCTCCTGCTGGCCTTGGCTTTTCCAGCCCTTGTGCCTGTGGGGGCGAAGGTCTTGAACGTGTTGCTCTTCATTATAGAGCGTGCCGTTGGAGTGTTTGCGGCGTTCCCGCTGTTTGGCGGATAGTGTGCGGGTGCAAAGGTCCAGACCGGCTTTTGCACCTGACTTAGTTGCGGTTGCAGTGGCGCATGCTGGGGCAATCGCTTCGCATGGAAAAGGGGGGCGTCCCTTGCCGTTTGCGTCAAAAAATCGCTATATTGGAGCGTAGAACAATTCATTTTTGTAGAGAAGATTCTTTCAGGGGGAATACGATGGCAGAAGAAGAGTGCAGCCACGAGTGTGGCGGATGTAAAAAGGAAGGCTGCAAGGACAGGGACATGCACGAGCAGCTTCATGCAGGCTCTTCGGTCAAGAAGGTCATAGCGGTCGTAAGTGGTAAAGGCGGTGTGGGCAAATCCATGGTGACGAGCCTTTTGGCGGCGAAAGTCCACAGGGACGGCTACCGGTCCGCCATACTGGACGCTGACATAACCGGCCCCTCCATACCGACGGCATTCGGCTTGCAGGAGGAGCGGGCGGAAGGCGGCTCCATGGCGGGGCCCGACGGTAAGCACTCGGAATACATCAAGCCCGTTGTCAGCGGGGGCGGGGTGCAGATAATGTCTATGAACTTCCTGCTTCCCCATGAGACCGACCCGGTCATCTGGCGTGGTCCGGTTATTTCCGGGGCTGTCCGCCAGTTCTGGAGCGATGTGGTGTGGGACAACGTGGACTTCATGTTTGTGGACTGTCCTCCGGGAACGGGCGATGTTCCGCTGACGGTCTTCCAGTCCATCCCGATTGACGGCATTATCGTCGTCGCCTCGCCCCAGCAGCTGGTCCGCGTCATCGTGGAGAAGGCGGTCAACATGGCGAACATGATGAAGGTGCCGATCCTTGGACTTATTGAGAACATGAGCTATGTCAAATGCCCGGACTGCGGCAAGGAGCTGCGCATTTTCGGTGAGAACAACATAGACGGCATTGCCAAGGACTTCGGTCTTGAGGTGCTGGCCCGCCTGCCGATTGAGCAGAAGATGTCCGTCGCGGTGGACAATGGCGAGGTGGAGACGCTCGACGAAGGCTATATTGACCGGGCGGCACAGGCTGTCGAGAGCCTAATTAAGAAGGTTTGATGCCCAGACTGATCTGCGGTCCCATGGCGACGCTGAGCCACGCGGCGTTCCGCCGCTGTGTGGAACGCTTCGGGGGCTGCGATGAGTACTTTACCGAGATGATAAACGCCCCCTCCCTGCTGAACATGGGGCCGTTCGAGAAGTATTACCTGATGAACGGTCCTTGCCCAGAGAAAATTGTCTGGCAGCTGACGGGGAGCAGGGCCGAGCCGCTTGCTGAGGCCGCTTCGATCGTTGCGGCTCTTGGCGGTATTGGTGTGGACATAAACATGGGTTGCTCCGCCCCGCAGATTTACAAGACCGGGGCGGGAATAGCCTGGATGACCAAGCCTCGCGAGGAGACCCGGGAGGCCGTGAGGGGGGTAAAGGAAGCACTTTCTGCATTCCCGACGATGCGGCTCAGCGTCAAATGCAGGCTCGGCGATGAGGATTTCACGGACGAGAGCTTCTTTGCGTTTGTGGACATGCTGCTGGAGGAGGGGGTGCAGCTTGTCACTCTTCACCCCCGGACCAAGAAGGAGAAGGTTGCCCGTCCTCCCTGCTACGGCTATGTGGCGAAACTGTGCAGCCGGTATGAGGGGCGGTTGCAGGTCTATTTGAATGGAGGCGTGAAGGACGCGTCGAGCTTGAGGTGTGCCCTCGCCGCTGCCCCGGATGTGGACGGCGTTATGATAGCACGTGCCGCCGCCCAGAAGCCTTGGATATTCGCGGAGCTGAACTCTTCTCGCAGGACAGGTGGAGCTCTGGAGATAGACTTTCAGCAGCTCGCCCTAGACTTCATCGACGATGTTGTGGCTTGCCAACCGCCGGAGTTTCACAAGACGCGGCTCCAACGCTTCTTCTCATACTACTGCGACAACTTTTCATTTGCCCACTATTTCAAAAGCAAGATGCTCAATGCCTTCGGACCGGACGAGAGCCGGGAGCGGGTTCTGCAATATTTTACGCAGGTGCCGGGGGACAGGTATCGGATGCTGTAGCTGGCTGGGGAGCGAATTCGTGTGGCAACCGTACAAGTTTGCGGATTCCGGCTCTTTACCTACGGCGATGTACGATCGGAGGTGGGCCGTGTGGGAATGCGGGCGGGGATTATTTTCGTCTTGCCCAAGTTTGGACAAGTCAATATAATAGAAGGAACTTGTACTTGAGTTTGTTTCAAAGAGTTCACGGCAGCAAAAGTGCCAAGAATTTTTGGAACTGCCTCACTTATATAATTTTGGATAGGGGTGTTGTTCGATGGTCGCACTTATCATAGGTCTTGTTCTGATTTTGTTCTGCGTGTTTGCCTGTTTGCCTATGGGGCTGGCATGGGGACCTGCTGTTATCGCTTTCCTGAAGGGAGGGGCTCCGGTCGCCGCTGCGTTCATAGGTTTGGTTTCCGTTCTTATCGGCATAGCTGATATAAAGGACAAGCGGGAGGCGATGGCCGAGGAGGAAGAGGCCATGAAATCAGAGGAAGGCAAATAGCCGCGAAAGAGGAGGTCTGCATGGCTGACGTAACATCTTCGATTTTGACGGCTCTGCTGAGTCAGTCCAATATAAAGAACATTGGAAAAGAGTCCGGTGCTACTACGGGCGAAGTAAAGAAAGTCCTGACGAGCGCGATTCCGAGCCTCTTGCAGGGGGCGAGCGCGCAGGCGAGCGGGGCTTCCACTGCGGCGGGCTTTTTGCAGGCGCTGACCGCCCATGCCGGTGATTCGGCAGGCAAAATTGATCTTTCGGACGGGGCCAAGATCCTGTCCCACCTGCTTGGCTCCAAAACGGCGAGCACGACCAATGCGGTTGCGAAGGAATCCGGCGTTGACAAGGCCAAGGTCGGTTCTATTCTTGCCGCCGCTGCCCCGCTCCTTCTGAGTGTCTTGGGCCAGCAGACGAACGCGTCTTCTTCCAATTCAAATGCGGTTGCAGCCCTCTTGGGCAGTGTTGTTTCCAGCAATATGGGCGGCCTGCTTTCTGGCCTCCTGGGCGGGGGCAGTGCTTTCTCACAGTCCGGCGCGACCGTGAAGCCTGGAAGCAACGGCAGCAGTAAGCCGGATTTGGCGGGAGCCGCCGTCAGCCTTTTGGGCAGCCTGCTTAAATAAGGACTTGATGGAACCTCGAAAAACTTCAGTTTTTCGAGGTAACTCTGAAAATGCGATGTCCTAAGTCGCGATATTTTAGCGACTTAGGACTCGACGGCATTCTAAAAAGTCGCTGGAAGCGGATTTTTAGAATACCCTTGACTAAGCGGGGTGCAAAATGCTATAGTTCTTTACCCCGTACATATTGCAGACAACTGCTCATTGTCTGTAGGCATACCGAGGCAGGATGCAAGGCTCCGGTTGCCAGAAGTTTTATTTGAAGGTACATGTAACATGGACGAGAAAGGTAAGAAATTTCAGACCGTCTTTAACAAGGGCGGCGAGACGAAGCACGATTGGTACATCATCGATGCGTCTGGCAAAACTTTGGGCCGTGTCGCCGCTGTCATAGCTGCGACCGTCCGTGGCAAGAACAAGCCGACCTACACGCCGAATGAGGAGTGCGGGGATTATGTCGTTGTCATCAACGCTGACAAGGTTGTCGTTTCCGGAAAAAAGGAAACGGACATGCTTTACCGCCATTACACCGGTTATGTCGGCGGGCTTAAGAGTGAGTCCTTTGGCTCCCTGCTGGCCCGCAAGCCGACTGAGCCGCTCAGGAAGACCGTCTGGGGAATGTTGCCCCACAATCGCTTGGGACGCAAGCTTGTGAACTACATCAAGATTTACGCTGGCAGCGAGCATCCCCATGTCGCCCAGAATCCCAAGCCGCTGGAAGTTTGAGTTAAAAGGAGTTTACCGTGGTAACGAACATAGCTATTGGAACTGGTAGAAGGAAGACCGCCGTCGCCCGCGTGTTTCTGCGCGAGGGAAGCGGAAAGATTGTTGTGAATGGAAAGGATGTGAAGGAGTACTTCCCCACCGATGAGGAAGTCCGGCTTGTTCACCAGCCGCTCCTTGTCACCTCAAACGATTCTAAGTTTGACATCCTTATCAACGTTCAGGGTGGCGGACTTAACGGACAGGCTGCTGCCTGTCTGCACGGCATTTCACGCGCCTTGACCCAGGTTGATCCCAACTGCCGCACCGCCCTCAAGGCGAACGGCTATCTGACCCGCGACTCCCGTATGGTTGAGCGCAAGAAGTACGGTCAGAGGGGTGCCCGTAGGCGCTTCCAGTTCAGCAAGCGCTAAGGATACATTTCCTCTTCGCATGTTGATACGCGAAATAGAGCAGACTTCATCCGGCGTGTGGAAACTCACTCCGTCGGATGGGTCTGCCTTTTTTTTGCGCACGGACTATCTTTCCTGCCTTTCCCCCGATGTACTGGCGCAGTTTTGCCGCGCTCTGGCTTCTTCCGGGGAGTCTTCCGTCGAATTTTCTGATGAGCAGTATGCGGATGTGCTTTCCGCTTCCCTTGCGTATTCCGCCGAGACACTGGCGATGTCCTATCTGGCCCGGGCGGAGCAGTGCCGCGCCTCCCTGTCAGCCAAGCTTGCTAAAAAGGGCCTGGACTGGCGGTTCATACAGGCGGCCTTGGATTATCTGGAGGGGAGGGGATACCTGAGCGACAGGAGGTTTGCCGGGGCTTGGCTCCGGAGCCGGGCGATAGACCATGCGGAGGGGCGGCTCCGTCTGGGGGCGGAGCTTGCCGCGCGGGGAATCGGCAGGGACGATGCCGCCGCCGCCCTCGACGAGTTCTTTGCCGAGAACGACGAGGGCCTTTTATGCAGGAAGGCCTTGGCCCGCGGCATGAAAACGTGCAGGGACCGGGACAAGCTCTTCCGGTCTCTGTTCCGCAAAGGCTTTACGGCATCTGAAATCCGCGACGCGATGCAGGAAGCCCTGAGGTAAAGCGATGCGGGTGCGGCCCCTGTGTAATCGGCTGGAATGCGGGCGTGGCAGGGGCGATACAGGAATTCCAGCTGATCTAACCCTTCAGAGCGCGGTTTGCCTCTATGAGGGCAAGGCGTTTTTCTACCTGCCCGCGCGAGGTCAGGCTGTCAGGCGGGGTGTTCAGGCTGTAGTCAACCATGCGGTCCACCGTGCTTTCCGCGACATGCATGCGGGTATCGCTTGAGGCGTAGTAGATGAGGAGCCTTCCGTCGTCGTCCGCAATCGCCCCGTTGGTGAACACAACATTGCTGACATCGCCGACCCGCTCATCTCCCTCGGGGGCAATCAAGTAGCCGGAAGGGCTTGCGATGACCTGCGTCGGGTCGGAAAGGCTCGTCATGAAGGCGTAGATAACGTAGCGGAGGCCCGCCGCCGTGTTCCGCACCCCGTGGGCTATGAAGAGCCAGCCCTTGTCCGTCTTTATGGGGACAGCCCCCGATCCGTTCTTCACTTCCTTTATCGTGTGGTAGACCTTGGGGTCTATGATTTTCTCGTCCGTGACCTCTGGATGTTCCATGCTGCCGCTGAATCCTGCGCAGATGCCGCCGCCCGAGCCTGTCTCAATGAATCCGTCCTGCGGGCGGGTGTAGAAGAGATACTTGCCGCCCACGAATTCGGGATGCAGGACGACGTTTCTCTGCTGGCTGCTTTTGCTCTTGAGGTCGGGAAGGCGTTCCCAGTGCACTAGGTCCTTTGTCCTGACAATGCCTGCCGCCGCCGTCGCGGACGAAGTGTCGCCTTTGGGGGCAGTCTTGTCCTTTCGCTCGCTGCAGAACACGCCGTAAATCCAGCCGTCCTCGTGCCGGGTCAGCCGCATGTCGTATACATTGGTGTCAGGGGCATCGGTCTGTGGAAGGAGGATGGGGAGGCCTTTGAACTCAAAGTTGTCTGTTCCGTTGGGGCTCTCCGCGACGGCGAAGAAGGACTTGCGGTCAGCCCCCTCGACGCGGACGACCAGGCAGTACTTGCCGTTCAGCTTTATTGCGCCGGCATTGAACGCGGCGTTTATGCCCATCCGCTCCATAAGGTAGGGGTTGGTCCGTGGGTTCAGGTCGTATCGCCAGTCAAGCGGCGTGTGGGCTGCCGTGATGACCGGGTTTTTGTAGCGGAGAAAAATGCCGTTTCCGGGGTAGACTGGGGAATTCGGCATCCGTATGAGGGCCTCATGCTCTGCCGTGAGGAGAGCGAGCCTGTCTTGGAAGTTCTGCATCATCATGGCTTAATTTTAGCGTCATTCAGTTAAATTGTAAAGTTAAATGTTGTATTTAGCTAAAATTTAGCCTGTGCATTCTGCTTTTTCCGTCTCCCCCAGGCAATTCCTTCAGCCGTGTTTATGCCTGGAGCACAGGCCGTTCTTCCCCGGCTTTCTCGCTGCACAGGGCGCTGACAATGGGCCGTCCCAGGAGCACCGTATCTACCCCGTGGCTGGCGGCTTTCTTCATCTGCGCACTGAGCCTGATGCCCCCGTCAATCCACAGCTTGTGGCAGTTTGCGCTGAGTGTGGCGGCATGTGCCTCCAGAAAGTTTGCCGTACTGCCTTCCCTAGTTTCGACACGTCCACCATGATTGGAAATGTAGATGATGTCGGGCTTGACTTCCTTTACGGTTTCAATGTCTTCGTCTTTGAATACACCTTTTATTGCGAACATGGCGCCCTTTGCGTTGAATTTCTTTTTCAGTTCCAACAGCATGGCGGGGCTTTTTTGCTCCAGATGCACGAGGTTCCGCATCGTGATGATGTTGTATGCATCTATGTCGATGCCGTATATCTCGGCGATGTCGCTGGCCCAAGCGGACCGTTCCAGTATCTTTTCGTTGGGGTAAGGCTTGATGAACACCGCAGCCTTTAGGTTGGGCAGGGTCTTCTGCTGCTCCCTCACAGCCTCTATACCGTATTGGAGCTTGAAGTCGGGAGTTCCGTCGCCGATTGAAAGCTTTATGCCCCGTTCGCAGGCAAAGCGAATCAAGTCCATGTAGAAGGATTTTTCATCAGGGTAGCCTACGTTTTCTATGGCTCCAGTTATGGGGGCAAGCCTCAGCTGGGGCAGGGCTGCTATTTTGCTTCCGAATGAAATGCTGCTCCAGTCGTCGCAATTGTGTATGAAGTTTCGGCTGTCAAAAGGTCCGCCCATGCCGGGCATTTCTCCCTTGCATCCAGATCCGTTGCACACTGGGCAGAAGTGGCATTTGAAAGTGCTTTCTGTTGTTGACACGTTAGTCTCCCAGTCCTGTTCCAAGTTCGCGGGCACACTGAATCATCGGGTGGTCCAAGGGAATGTTCTTCACCTTTCCAGCCACTTGCTCGAGGGGAACCCCGACTATTTTTCCATTTTGCATGGCGACCAGCTTGCCGAAGTCTCCTTCCGCAAGGAAGTGGGCCGCCGCCGTACCGTACTGCGTGGCGAGAATCCTGTCGTAGGGGGAAGGTGTTCCTCCGCGCTGCAGGTAGCCAAGCACCGTGACGCGGGACTCAAGGTGCGTCGCCTCCTCCAGTTCATGGGCGACCCGGTAGGCAATTGAATAGGGCATGGCAGCCCGTGCTTTTTTGAATTCCTTCTTGGTCAGCAGGGCCTCGTCCTTGGACCTGGCTCCTTCGGCGACTACTATGATGGAAAAGTTTTTTCCGGCATCACGCCGTTCCATTGCCTTCTGGGCCACGGAGTTTATGTCGTAGGGAATTTCGGGGATGAGTATCACATCGCCACCTCCGGCGATTCCAGAGTAGAGGCCCAGCCAGCCGGCCTTGTGCCCCATAACCTCGATGACCATAATGCGGCTGTGGCTGTGGGCGGTCGTGTGGATGCGGTCTATGGCATCGGTCGCCACGTCAAGCGCGGTGTGGAAGCCGAAGGTCATGTCCGTCTTCTCTATGTCGTTGTCTATCGTCTTGGGAAGCCCAATGACGTTCAAGCCTTCTTTCGCAAGCAGGCTTGCGGTCGTGTTTGTGCCGTTACCTCCCAGGCAGACGAGGGCGTCCAAGCCCCACTTCTTATAGTTTGCTTTTATGGCCTCCACTGGCAGCAGTCCAGTTTCGGGATCCGGCAGGGGATTTTTGAACGGCTTGTCGCGAGCTGTTCCCAGTATCGTGCCTCCGACTGTAAGGAGCCCCACCAGGTCGTCGGATTTGATGGGGAACATATCCCCTTGGACCAACCCCCGGTATCCGTTTCGTATTCCTATGGCGTTCATGCCGTACTGTATCTTTGCCGTGCGGCAGACGGAGCGTATTGCGGCATTGAGACCTGGGGCATCGCCCCCGCTCGTCAGTATTCCGAATGTTTTGACTTTCGAGTTTGCCATGAAGCTATTATAGCAGAGAAGGGGCCCTTTTGAAAAGGGCGTTTTGCCCGTCAACGGGAAAATCGGCTTTCCAGGATGTACACAATGGGCTTGTTTCAAAAGTCCGCATGAGACAGAATTTCGTCACAGTCGATGCCGCAGTTCCGTCACAGTCGATGCCGCAGTTCCGTCACAGTCGATGCCGCAGTTCCGTCACAGTCGATGCCGCAGTTCCGTCACAGTCGATGCCG
>JAILON010000079.1 GCA_024690865.1 Treponema sp.
GCGATTAAGAATGCCAGCTCCCGCTGGACGATGTCCATAAGAGACTGGGGACTGGCCGTTAATCAGTTTGCGATAGTTTTTGACGGGCGTGTTCCTGCATTCTAAATGCTGCCATTTACACAAATTTTATGACAGGGTCGCAACTGACGGACGGAAAACGGCCATAGGGAGAAATGGATATCTTCTATATCGAAAGCATGTCCTGCAATGCACGTGATATTTCAAGCATCGTCAAGGATGAAAGCTTTGACACTTTCTCTACGAGGCATTCTTTATCGACAGCTCCGACTTGCGATGTTAAGACAACGGAATCCTTTGGGAGCTTACTGACTTTTTTTGTCAGCAAAATGTTGTCTTTATATTCTGCAAGCAGAGTGTTTGTCGTGAGAGGAATGACTATGATGGTCGCAATTTTGCTCACATTGAAATTGTCGTTCTGCACAATTACAGCAGGACGACGGCCAAGTGTCATGCTACCGAATGCCAGCCCAAAGTCAACCCACCAAATCTCACCACGAGTCATTTTTCACTGCCTCCCACATTGAAACCATGGAAGCTTTTGCAGCCGCAACCTGTTCTTCATGGGATATCCCCGCATATACTGCATTTATACGTTCAACCTCCTCTTCATCAATCAATGTTTCAGAGGTTCGTTTCTTTGCTAAAAGTTGCTTCACTTTATCAAAGATTCCCTCTAATTCGGATATTCCGAGCTTGTCGAGTTCTGTACTGAAATACGCATATGCAAAATCGCTCATATCGTCACCCCCAGCTTCTGCCAGTATATCACACAAAGCTGGGTATGGCTACCCCACGTCCCCCGGCGGAACACGGATTCTGCCGGAGTGTTATTCACGAAAAATCAGTAGCGCACGAACATATTCTTCTCCGTGTTGCGGCTGCCGCACTCGGGGCACTTGGGTCCCAGAAGGCCGTACGGGGGCAGCGGATATTGCCTGCCAGCGATTTTTTCCAGCAGCCCCTCCTTGCAGTCCCTTCCCTGGAACATGTGCCCGCAGTTCTTGCAGTCGAAGTACATTTCTTCAAAAGTTGGCATGAACATAACGAAACCTCCTTTGAAATTGCTATATCGTTGTACTGGTGTTTTGCCCCAGTTGTTTTTTCAGTTCTGCAATCTCTTCGTGCAGTGCCTGAATCTGACTTGAGATGTCCTCCAGGGAGATATCCTTTTCAACCTTTTTGTTTTCACGTTCGGTATTGATGGAGTCAACGATAATTCCCACAATAACATTCATCATGACAAAGGCCGTTAGGAACACATACGTAGCGAAATAGAGCCATGACCACGGGTATACGGCTATCACGGGACGGGCTATTTCGCTTATCCAGTCGTCGAACGTCGTAATCTGGCACAAAGTCAGCAGGGATTTTCCAAGCCCGTCAAAGAACAGCGGGAAAGCGTCCCTGAAAAAATGCGTCCCGATAATCGCATAGACATACGCAAGTATGGCAAGCAGCGAGAACGTCCACGCAATGTTCGGTATAGCCCCGACAATCGCCTTTAACAAAGTCCGCAGTCGGGTCACGTTGTTTATGAGCTTCAGCGTCTTCACTATGCGGAAGGAACGGATTGCATTTATGACCCGTATGGAGCGAAACACGCTGAAAGTCCTGAGAAACGGAGAGTAGGACAACGAAGCTATCAAGGAAATAGCAATGATGGTTAAATCAAATATATTCCAATAGTTTACGTGCAGGAAATGCTCACCCGTCTTTTCATCAATCCGCCTTTCCGCAAAGAATTCCCTGTTGAAGGCAATGAACTTTATCCCGATTTCAATCAGGAATACCAAAAGGCAAACTTGGTCTACAAGGACGAGAAGACGCCCGTGTTGCTCCACAATAGCTCTGGATGTTTCCATTCCAAGAGAAATAGTGTTGACGACTATCAGAATGAGTACCAAATATTCAAACGGTGTATCTGCCTTACCGTCAACATAACCCCTGAGCTTTTGAGCAAACGTGTTAAACTTCTTACTGTCAAACAAAGTTTTGTTTTGCATAATGAATGAGTATAATCTCCTGGTTTTAACTTTCTTTTAAAACGGGGATTGTCTTAAAAGAAAGTTAGGATTTTTTGAATCATATCAAGAGATATTCATTTATCTTTAGATTCTGCAAGCATTTTTTTTCCATACGCCTTAATACCAGCCTTAACACAAGTAGTAACTCCTGATTTTACTATATTTTTGGGACCCATACATACGGCAATCGGTGCCGCCGCGACACCTACAGTTGCAACACACAATGCACCAGCCCCGACACACAGTAACGCCTTTCCAAAACCCATAATCATCCTCCATTTTTCGTATTCTCGAAGTTACCGCGAAAATTTGAGCTTTTTGAGGTAACCTATAAAATTACAGCTCCAAATGCTTATTCTTTAGAATATTCCTTAGCGAGAGCATTTGCCTCTTTTTCAGAAATTCTTTTATCCGTTGTGGTTGACTGACTAGCTTTATCTATTTTGTCCCCCGCTTTTTTTCCAGCAATAGCTCCAGCTGTTGCTCCGCCAATCCCGGCACTTCCTGCGATAACGGCTGTACCACCAGCCATTCCAAAGCCCCCCGCAGCAAGAGAGCCGCCTCCAACAGCCGCAAGACCAGCGGAAGTAGCAGCAGCACCTGAAAGTCCCATTGTTGCACTGCCAATAAGACCTCCAATAGCAGGAGCTGCAAGACCTCCTGTTGCAACACATAATGCACCAAAACCAACAGCCCCAAGCCCACACAGCACAGCACTTCCCCAACCCATAATCTTTTCCTCCAAATTTCAAGTTTATCACTTTGTTGTTTCAGCATCAGCAAAAGCAGATGATGAAACAACGCCTGTCTGTCACTTGCTTATGTCAAAAGTGACGGTTTTCTTGCTTTGCAACTCCGCACTGGCGGATTTATTCAGCCGAACCAATGGTATCCATTCACTGGCAGAGCTTAGCTTTATCCACTTGTCCTCTGTATTTTTAAAGTACAAATCCACCCCTAAATTGAAATACTCCTCATTGTCCTGGAGATTTATATTGAATTTTCCCCCGCAGAACACACGATTCTTTTCTTTCTCCTCCTTTCCTACAAGTTCCATAATAGATTCCTTAAACACATAAGGAAACTCATCCAACGACATCTTGGATATTTTTTCTTTAAGTGCTCCTAAAGCTTTCTTTAGAATTTCTTGCAGCATTTTGGCTACATATTTCTGAGCTTCTTTATCTATTGCACCACCCATTTTCATCAACTCCTTCACTTAATAGTTAACTTTACTCTTGCTATATCGTCATATCAAGTTCTTTTTCCATGGCGGAAGTTACATTTGCCTCACCATTGGCTTTCTTCTTTGAGTTGTAGGCGGCACGAATATCTTCGGGAACTTCATTTTCGTCCTCCAATTCACGTTCTGTCGTCCGTTCAACCCATCCCCTATCATCCTTGTATAGGAACTTATGGATTATACGGAATGCACCGCTGACAACTCTTGCAAAGACAGCCTGTGCTTTTGCAAGTGACTCTCTAATCTTTTTCTTAACCTGTGGAATAAACGTTGTAAGCCACTCGGTAATCTGAGACCAAAAGGCAACAACTGCAAATGCTGTTATCCCTGCCAAAAAAGCTACAAGAATTGGAATCATTATTCTTCTCCTCCAAATTTATTCATTTGTTTTCTTGCGTATTCCTCCGAAACGACTCTTTCTGTGACCTTTACATTTTTCCTTTCATTCGCCTTCTTGCTTTCAAGAATATTCTCGACAGCCTTATAGATATAGCTGTTGCTTACGAGCTTATCTTTTCGCCTTGCGGCTGCGAAAGCAGCAGAAAGAACGGCACTTGAAATGTCACTGCCTGATATACCATCATATTTTGCTGCAAGAGCGTCGATATCTATATCATTCGGCATCGTTTCTGGAATATACATTCGCCAGAGACGTTTCCTGCAATCCAAATCTGGCAAATCAAATTTGATATGATGGGAAATTCGCCTCATAAATGCACTGTCAAAGTTTTCTATAAAATTCGTGGCAAAGATTATAAAATCCTGATAGTCATTCAAAAGCATCAAAAGTACAGAGCGAGTTTGATTTACGCTTACATCACTTGCACTCTTCATATCTGTAACCCTCTTGCTCAGAATAGCATCGGCCTCATCAAAAAAGATAATGGCATTGCTGTCCTGTGCGGCTTTAAATGCCCTTCGAATGTTCTTAGGAGTTTCCCCCACGTACTTTGACTCCAAATCCGCATAATTTACCACGAGTATTTTTCTGCCCAAGTATGCAGCGATCGCATGGGCAGCCATGGTTTTGCCTGTTCCGGGAAGTCCGTATAGATTAATGCCGAGACGTTTGGAATAACGATGCGTCCTTTCCAAGCCCCACGTTTCAAACACAAGCCGACTGTTATTGGCATAGTCTATGACATCCATCAAGGCTTCCTTTGTATATGCAGGCAGAACAAGCCCATCAAGAGTGAACTTCGCATCCTCAGGGATAAAATCAACAGGTTTCTGTTTCTCTGACGATGGAGATGGTTCATCGCTTATGAAATTGTTCTTTCCATCATTCTCGTGTTTTTTAAAGGTCATATAAAAGTTATTTCCCCTCCAGAATTTTGTTTAATTTATTCATAAAAGCAACATAGTCATCATGCAAGAAAGCTTCTATCTCCCTTACCTTTGAGTCACTAACTTTGAGCAAACTGGCTATTTCATAAACAGCCTTCTTCTCTTCGTCAGAGTAATCCCCATCTGCATAGCAGAGCATCACAAGTTCATACAGGAGAGTTCGCTTTGTTTTTTCTTCGGTTATTCCCTCAAGAATTGCGGCAAGCGTCTTTCCTTCCTTGACCTGGCTTACCAGCTCAACGATCCTATTGCTGGGGATGTCGTTTGCAATACCAACTTTGTTGATGGAAACAATCTCTTCCTCAGTGATGACTCCATCCGCATTTGCAAGATAAATCAGTGTCTGCAAATAGCTTTCTTTTTCTGTCATGTTCATACATAACCTCTCTATAAATTTATTTTCTCTGTATTCGTTTGATTCATCCGTCACAGAGAATTTTCCAGCAAGAGCTTTACAGCTCTTGTAGTTTAACTCATAAAAATCTTCCCTGCTCATCTGAGCGGAGAAGATTTTCTCCCAACTTTCATCAACACGGCAGAGCAAAGGTCTCTGCTCATATATTGAGCACAAATTTCCTTTAAGGAACCGACAAACTCCGTCTCCCCTGTCTAGGCCGCTATAATCAACACCTCCTATGTGTGCACAGCAAAGTCCGCATTTATTACAGTTAAAGACCTGCATTTTTTTCATAAAACACTTGTAATTTCACAGCAAGACCCATTCAGCCATTGTGTAAAAACCCCTCGTCCCCTACTGCAAGCAATGCACCTTCGTAGGGGAATTGGGGCAGACAGCCCCGTAGTTTGTCCTCAGGCTTCCATTCATGGGCTTTGCGGGCCTGCCGCAATACACGCAGCTCGAACCATCCGCAACGCCAACGTGCTTCCCGGAAGGGCTTCCCTTGCAAGCAGGACCAAACTTGCTCCGGAGCTCCTGTCCTTGTGTCCTTAGTTCATATCCACAATACCGGCACGTCATATGAGCCTAATCCTTCGTATCGAACTCAAAGTCACATTTGGAACAATACCAAGTTTCGATTGTTGTATCGAGAGTACTACCTATAGCTCCTCCAGCTAGTCCTCCAGCTAGTCCTCCAAGTATACCACCTACAACGGTACCGAGAAGAGGAACACATGAACCTAGAGTAGCTCCTGCCATAATTCCAGCACCAAAACCATTGCTTCCACCTTTACCAATAGTCTCTCTCTTCTTAAAGGTTACACATTCATTTGAATCACATACGGGACAATTTGGTTTTGCCATACTTAATATCCTCTCTTTATAAAAAAGTATAAGAGCGTTCACAGCTCTTGCAATTTGATTATCTTCCCTGCACGGACTGATTCTGCCTTGCAGGAAACCGACATTTATTCTACATCCCCACCCATGACAACAAGTGTCGTGGATGGGATTTTTTTCGAAAAAAAATGCCCGCGGTCACCGCACCGGGCCGCGCGTACAGGCTCGTTCTTCTATTCCCCGTACAGCCCCTGCATCTTCTCTAGCTCTGCTTTGACTTCCGCCACGAGCTCGGGCGGTGCGAGGACTTTGACGGTGTGCCCCTGCCCCAGCACCTGCCGCAGGACCTCCTGCTTCTGCGTCGTGGTGAACTTGACGTACACGCTGCCGTCTTCGTTCTGCCGTACCTCCTGCCCGGTGTGCCAGCTCCGGTTCAATGCGAAGGTCCCCACCTCTTTGTCAAACAAAAGCTCCACCGTCATCGGCTCGCCCTTGTTCAGCCACACGCCCATCTCCGCGTCGAACCAGTCGGCGGGGTCGAAGTCCTCCGGCATACGGAAGCCGCCCTCGCCCAGGTGTGGGTCGCGCATTCTGCCGAAGGAGAAGATGCGCACGTCCCCCTTGCCGTGGTCGCGGCCCAGCACGTACCAGTTGCCCCGCTGGCACACGACGTGGTAGGGGTCGATTGTTCTTTCCATATAACTGCTCTTGGACAGGGGCCGGTAGCCGAAGCACAGGGGCCGGCACTCCCGGAGCGCGTCGAACACGACCTGGAACATGCCGGGGTCGGCGGACTCGCACTTGTCGGGGATGAAGGTGATTTTGGGGTTCAGGAAGGAGGTGTCCACGGTGACTTTTTCCGGCAGGCAGCTGGTGATTTTCTGGAACACGGAGCGCAGCTGCCCTTCCAGCGGTGTGCTGCGGTACTGTTCGAGCAGTGGGTTCAGCACGGCGACCGCGAATGCCTCCCCTTCGGTCAGGGGAATGCTCTTGATGAAGAAATTCGGCTCGCCGTACCAGTAGCCACTGCCGTCGCTTTCGACCGGGGCGTTGAGCGTGTTGCGCATGAATTCTATGTCGCGCTGGATGGTCCGGGGGCTGTAGCTTCCGTCCTCGATGCGGGATGCGATTTCGGCCGCGCTCAGGTGCCGCCCGTCCTGCAGGAGTCGGTCTATTTCGAGGATGCGCCAGAAATGCAGCTTGGTCTGGCGGCCGGGCTTTTCTACGGGGCCGGATACAGCTTCGTCAGAGTTGAGTTGAGTTGAGTTGAGTTGAGTTGAGTTGAGTTGAGTTGCTCAATGGTAACATTGATTTCATACCTGTCCGCTTCCTTGACCAGAATGGGCGACAACCCAACGTCTACGCCTACTATAGCACAAAGGCGAATCTGTTGCAAGGGGCTGGAACAGCGACTGTTACGCGCGGGCGGAGCAGTCGTTACGCGCGTACGAAGCAGTCGTTACGCGCATACGGAGCAGTCGTTACGCACGTACGAAGCAGTCGTTACGCGCGGGATGAACAGCCGTTACGCGCGTACGAAGCAGTCGTTACGCGCGGGCAGAACACTCGTTATGCACGAGTCGAACAGCCGCATGAGGTGGTTGTTCACTCCTTTTGCACTATATAATGGAAGATTTTTTATCGCCCGCCCCCACCCTGCCCGCCTCGGACGGGGGTAGCATGAATCAGATTCCCCTTTGCCGTCTGCTTGCAGACCATATTCCGGTACTCACCGCCGAGGGCCATCAGCTCGTCGTGCGTCCCTCTTTCCGCAATCTGTCCGTTCCGTAGGACGATGATTCTGTCGGCTTCCCGGATGGTGTTCAGGCGGTGGGCTATGACGATGAGCGTCTTGCCCCGGCACAGATTACGCCACCGCCTGTACTCATGAGATTCCTGCCTTCGCGAAATGTTTGCGGCAGAGGGCGGCCCCGAGCAGCCCACCCAGGCATCCAAAGGCAAAACAACAGAGCAGGAATACAGGGAATGACCATGGCGGGAAGAACGTCATGACAGTCTCCGCATACTCGGCTCCGTAGGACGATCGGTTGGACCAGTACTGCTCCGGGTTCAGGTAGAGCGGGGCACAGTAGCCCATAATCCAGACGGAGAAAGCCCCGCACGAGAGAATGCTCCTGCCCCTGCTCCTGTAACCGCCCGACTTACAGATGAGGTCAGCCACAAGTCCGGTGACGAAAGAAAGAAAGATGGGAATCACGTTCATACCCGTGACGAATGACAAGATGCCCATAAGGAATGAGAATATCGTTATCATCCAGAACTTCCGTACCTTGGTCAGGAAGAGCATATACGGGATGCCGCCCAGGAGCGGGACCAGAACATACAGAAGCGGCATGAATACCGGGATAAAACCAAGGCATGCTACCGCGAACATGACGACAAAGTAAATCGTGGCAAAAATGCCTATGTTCACGAAGTCCTTGCCTTTCAGGTTCTTTGAACTTTCCATTTTATTTCTTCCCCTATGCCGTCTGCTTGCTGACCATGTTCCGGTACTCGCCGTCTTTTGCCATGAGCTCATCGTGAGTCCCGCTCTCCGCAATCTGTCCGTTCCGTATGACGAGGATTCTGTCGGCTTCCCGGATGGTGTTCAGGCGGTGGGCTATGACGATGAGCGTCTTGCCCCGGCACAGTTCGGAAATCGCTTCCTGTATGGCATGCTCGTTGTCCGCGTCCACGCTTGCGGTCGCCTCGTCCAGTATGACGATGGGAGCGTCCTTGAGCATACAGCGGGCAATCGAAATCCGCTGCTGTTCGCCCCCGCTCAAGGATGCGCCGCCCTCGCCGATTACCGTGTCGAAGCCCTGTGGCAGATGCATGATGAAGTCGTAGCAGCGGGCTTTCTTTGCAACTTCGATTACTTCTTCGCGGGTCGCATTTGTCTTTCCCATCGCGATGTTGTTGAAAATCGTGTCCTGGAAGAGGTAGACACGCTGGAAGACCATGCTGATGTTGTCCATCAGGTCAGAAAGGGGAACCTCCCGGATGTCCTGCCCCCGTATCCGTATGCTGCCGGCGTTCACGTCCCAGAAGCGGGCGAGCAGGTTTGCTATCGTGGATTTGCCGCCGCCGCTCTGCCCCACGAGGGCGAACATCTGTCCCTTCTGCACGTCAAAGCTGATGCCGTGCAGGGCCTCTTTGTCGCCGTAGGAGAAGCTGACGTTCCGGTAAGAGATTTCCGGCAGGGCCTTTCCGTCTGCCCCGGCAATCGTGTTGCCCGCTGCAGGAAGCCGGGCCGTTCCCTCATTGCTGATTTCAGCCTCGTCAAAGACGCTCTCGATTCTGTCCAAGCATGCGTCCGTCACGGTCAGGCGGGCGACGTTTCCGTAATATGCCTTCATTCCGGCAAAGGTGTCGAACAGGAACAGGATCATTCCCATCATATACTCAATGCTGATGATTCCACGTGCCGTCAGAAGATACGCGACGAACAGGACTACGGACGTTCCGAGTCCGTACGACACCATGAAGCCTGCCCACCACGGCGCATAGGCAACTTCGAACCCGATTGCCTTGTCGCAGCTTTCCTCAAAGTTCCGGTTCATCTCCTTTGACTTTTCGCCCAGCATATTGTAGGTCTTGATGATTCCGATTCCTTCCGCAAACTCAAGGACCGCGCTCGTGAGTTCCTGGCTCGCTTCCTGTTTTTCCATGGAATGGGAAACGGAAATCCGTGTCATCAGGTTTCCCGCCAGCATGATCAGGGCTAGGCATGCCACGGCGACAAGCCCGAGCCTCCAGTCAAGGTAGAACATGAAGCATATCATCAGGCCCTGCGAAATCATAAAGCCAACTAAATCTTCCAGAACCATCATGCAGTTTTCTTCAATGAAGTTCATGTCGGTCGCAAGGACGCTGCTCACCTTGCCGATGTTCCCTTCCGAAAAGTATCCCATCGAAAGCTTTCGGAAGTGGTCGCCGAGCTGCATGCGCTTGTCGGCAAAGACCTTGAATCCCGCCGCGCTCTGGAGCCTGTCGGAGATATTCTGCAGGACTGCCTGCGCCGCCATGCAGCCCAGAAGCACAAGTCCGGAAACAAGGCAGAGCTTCTTTGTGACCGTCCCCGCCATGAATCCGCTTATAATGAAAAACGATGCCATGAGCGGGGCTTTCATGAACACGCCCTTGAAAAAGCCCGGCACATACGCTGCCCGAATCTGCGCCTTGTAATTTCCGCACGAGCTCACGAGCCGGTGCATCATCTGAATCATCGATTTGTTCTGTTTTTTCATGTTACGAAATCCTCCATTCTGCTGCCTGAGTTGACGCCTTCCACAATTTCTGGTATTCACCGCAATCCTGCATCAGCGTGTCATGCGTTCCCTCGGCAATGACGTTGCCCGCCTTGAGCACGCAGATTTTGTCCGCATTCTTTATGGACGAAAGGCGGTGAGCAATCACGATGACCGTCTTGTCTTTTATAATCTCATTGATAGCGGCGTTCATCTTCTCCTCGTTCTCTGGGTCCATGAACGCGGTCGCCTCATCCAGCACGATGACTGGGGCATTCTTGAGGATTGCACGGGCAAGGGAAATCCTCTGCCGCTCACCGCCAGAAAGCTGCTTGCCGCTGTCGCCTGCCATCGTGTCGATTCCCTTGGGGAAGCGGGAGAGGAACTCGTCGCACTGGGCACGGCGGGCAGCATCAAGGACTTCCTCGCGGCTTGCGCCGGGGCGGCCAATCAGGATGTTCTCATAGAGCGATGTATTGAACAGGAACTGCTCCTGCGCAACATAGGAAATCTGATTGTTCAGTGATTCAAGCGACATATCGGTAATGTCCTGCCCGCCGATCGAAATGGAACCGCCTGTCACGTCATAGAAATGCACGAGCAGCTTGGCGAGCGTGGACTTGCCGCTGCCGGACTCGCCGATGAGCGCGGTAGTCGTTCCCTGCTTAAGGGAGAGCGTTATGCCGTGCAGGACCTGCTGCTCACCAGTCTGCTCCTTGTCAGTGTTCCCCTTGTTATACGCGAAAGTCACGTCCTTGAATGCAACGTCATGATTTTTACCTTCAAACGTTTTTGTTCCTGCCTTAATCGGCTCGCCATTCATCAGCTTCTCAAGCTCGGCAATCTTGTAGTTCAGCTGCGGAATCTTGCCGCCAAAACTCAAGGCACGCAGGATTGCAGGCCCGACCGAAAAGGACATGCACAGGACGAGCACCAGCTGGCTCAAATCAATCGTACCGTTCAGGACCATCAGCCCGCCGAACGGCAGCATAAAAAGCGCAAGGCAGGGAAGCGTACTGTTGTACACCGCCATCCATGGCCAGCACACCTTGTACCATGCGAGGGTAAAATCCCGGTAGCCGCGGACAGCCTCCCCGAAGCGGCGGAAAGAGTCACCGTCCTTGTTGAAGACCTTTATCGCCTCCATGCCGTTCACATACTCGATAATCGTATTGTTCATCTTTTTTGCGGATTCATAATAGTCCCCCATCAGGGCAGTACCAGCCTTCATCATCATGTACATTCCGAAGGCGCCGAATGGCAGGACCGCAAGCGTCAGGAGCGTAAGCCGCCAGTCCACAAAAAACATCGCGAGAATCACGACGCAGGGAACCGTAAGGTTCGCAATTCCTTCGGGAATCGCATGGGCAAGCAGAATCTCAATCTGGTCAATGTCGTCGGTAAAGACACGCTTTATCTGCCCTGTTCCAATCTCCTTGATGTTTCCCAACGGCTGATTTTCCAGCCTGTCCTTCAGCGAGATGCGGATGTTCTTGAGCGTGTTGTATGCACTGATGTGCGAAAAAGCAAGCCCCCGGCTGTAGGCAATCGCATATACTGCCAGGCAGACAAAAATAGCTGCGACACGCAGGACGACAAACTGAAAGTCCGGCAGCTCGTGCCGGGTGAGCGGAACAATCAGCTGGTACAGGAAGAAGTATGGGACAACGCTCGCAACGATTCCAACTGTGGTCAGCACCGAAGCTAGCGCCGTGTACTTCTTGTATTTCCCCATGTACGGGGCTACGGAAGAAATCATAGGACCTCCATCGATTTTTGTTAGGTTAAGCTAACATAATGAGTATAGCTTCTTCCGTGAAGCTTTTCTGTCAGAAAGCGGGAAAAAACTAACAGTTTTCAGGCAAAGTTGCAGAGGACTGCATGGCGAACTTTTTGGGAGATATGCCGAACTTTTCCTTGAATTCCTTGGCGAACCAGCTCATGTTCGTGTAGCCGCTTTTCTGGGCGGCCTCCGAGATGTTCACGCCACCCTGCGCAATGAGGGTGGCAGCCTTCTCCAGCCGCTGTTCCTGCACATAGCGGTGGAACGAAATTCCGTACAGGGAACGGAACAGGCGGGTCAGCTTGCTCTCGCTCATGGAAAGGTCTGCGGCAAGCTCAGAAGCATGATAGTCCTCGGAAGGGTTCAGTTGAATCCGCTGGCGTAAGGATTCCAGCCGCTGCCTGTCCGTCAGGGAGGCAGTCAGGGAAACCTCGTTCCTTCTTGGTTTGCTTTCCGACGTGTGGTATGAGATGCCGTACAGGACAAGGGCGACAAGTTCTATCATCTTGGCTTCAATGAACACGCCGGAGAATTCCCTGAACTTTTCCGAGCTGTCAATCTCGGACAGGACGCGGTACATATCCTGCGTTATGAGGGTTTTGGTAACGTGCGAAAGGAAAAGAGCCTTGCAGCGCTCAGTCTGCGTTTCTGGGAAATAGCGCAACAGCAGCTGCTCGAAGTAACTGGTAGGCATCTGCATGCTTTTGAACAGGAAACTGACGGATTTATCATAGTTCATCGAGGTACGGCAGTTGTTGTTGCGGAATACGCATACCTCACCGGGCTTCATGCTCACCAGTTCCCGCCCCCCGTCAATCTGCCATTCAATCGGCTGGCTCAGGTTGAAAATCAGCTGGATTTCATCCTTGCCAAAGTTGTCTTCCCTGCTGGCAAACGTTTCATCCACGAAGCTCAAATCCCAGTCGTAGTAGCTTATCTTGCCGCTGCATTCCTTCTTGAGCAGCTTGAGCTTTCCGACCTCTTTGGAAAGGTATGCGGAACCGTCAAACGCTTTTCCGGGAGGCAGGCCGTATATGTCGGGAACCGTGACCCGCTTCGTCATGCCGCGCTTCTTCTCGTGTGGACTGCAAGGGCGACGAACATCAAAAGCCATCCAAGCGACTCGAAGGCAACCGTGAAGTCCTTGAAGAACTGGAGGGGGATTGCCTTGAGCGCAAAGTCCAGAAGCAAAGTGGACAAGGGGCAGCACAGGAGGGCAAGGGGGCTCAGGCGCAGCTGTTTTTTAAGGACGATGTAATACCATGCGACGGAAACGCCCAGGTCGCATACGAGGTACACAATCATAAAGGGGACGATGATGAGGGATGCAGTATCATTTGCAACGGAAGCGGCAAGCTCCAAGGAACCGCCCGAAGCGAGCACCGTCTTGAAAATCATCGGGAACATGCAGATGATGATGTGCAGGCCGGAGCCAAAGACAATCAGCGTCACGTGGCAGAAGCGGTAGAGCGCGTTCATGAACCGGCCCGCCGCTGAGCCGCTACGCGAAGTCTCCCGGCTGAGGGCAATCGCCTCCCGGCAGCCCAGATAGGTAAAATAGATTGCGACGATGGCGATGACCGAGGAAGCCACGAACCGCCACATGGCCATGCCAGGCCAGTTCGTGTGGGCGACCAGCCCAAGTTCCGCATCGCCCGGTCCCGCAGCGTCCAGAAGCCAATCTCCAATCATAAAGGCGAACATTGAGACTGCCCCCATAATGAAGCAGCGGAAAGATTTTGAATCCCTATCCTTCATTTCATTCCTCATGCCAAAGTGATTAGAGCGGGCGGCGGTTTCACGTTGCGCAGGACAAACAGATTGTCCTTTCACGCCCCGTTACTTTCCGCCAGCTCCGCAAACCTTTCTCTTATTTTATCGCGGCAGCCGCCCAGCTCTTGCACTGTTCGATTTCGTCATCGCCCGGCGTCAGATGAACAAGCAGCGGCTCGCCTACGACAGAGGCCCCGACCCCGTCCAGGCGGTCCTTCCAGTCACGGAGCCACTTGCCGTCGCCCCAGTCGTATGAGCCGAAGATGCCGACTTTCTTTCCGCTCAGGTCGGACTCAAGGCCAGCATAAAATTCTTCCATCGTGTCCTCAAGCACCTCGTCGCCCATCGCAGGGCTGCCGAGTAGGATGACATCGCAGGACGCTACGGCAGACTTGTCCGCCCCGTCAGCAGTCCCGAAGACAACTTCCGCTCCGGCAGCTTTCACCGCCTCCGAAATTGCGTTCGCCATGGCCTCGGTGTTACCGGTCGTGCTCGCATAAACAACAGCAACTTTCATTATAGAACCTCTCTTTTCTTTAGGCCGCTTCCACGGCCTTTTTGTATTCTTCGATGATTCGGGAGAGGGGGTATCCCTCATCGAACCATTTCCTGCACAAACAGCTGCATTCCTTGAACTTGCACTGGCAACACCTGGCGGATTCCACGTCGGAATAGGTCTTCCAGCATCCGCAGTATTTGCAGTTCCGTCCGCCACAGCGTTCGAATTCCATCACGTCCACAACGGGATAGCCCAGGACGATCCCGACCTCATGGGGAAAGCAGGAGGAAACCCGCAGGCGGCCGAGCAGGCGGACAATGGTTTCCCGCGCAGTCAGGCAGTCGCCGTAGCCCTTGCCGTCCATGTAAGACCGGACCAAGGAATCCGCAAGCAGCTTCCTGAGCCAGTGGAGGTTGTAGACGAGTATGAGGAAGCTGTTCCTTCCCGACCTGACGGCATCGGCGGAAATCCCCCTTTCCGCAAGGGCCTTCTTCCAGCGCGTGAATTCCGGCGCGGAAAAGCACTCCCTCCGTACCGAGAACAGGTTGGCCGGCTTTATGCCGCAGATTGTCGGGGCCGCAAAGTGGATTACCGTCTGGTCAAAGCTCATGGGCATGCCTCTCCGTTCCTTGTAGTTAGATAAAACTAACTACAATAAAGAAGATACCCTGTAATGAAAAGTTTGTCAATACTAACCAGAATTTTTATGCTATCAGACTTCTCTGAGCCACGAAAGCATCGCGTCCAGCACTTTCTTGGAGTTCCCCACGTTGCAGTGACCTCCTGCATCGTCCTCCTCGCTGAACAGCCTGAGCGTGAGCGAGCGGGCGTTTGCAAGCAGGTCGTATTCCTCATGGAACAGGCGCGGGTTGATAAAGTGGTCCTCCCGTGCCCCCAGCACCAGCACGTCCTGCGTGATTCTGTCCGCTATCCCGTGCAGGGTGAACTTCCGTATCCGCTCAATGTATTGCATCGGTGTTTTCGCATCGTATGCGTACATGCCGTGCAGGAGGTTCCAGCGAACCAGCTCATCCGTCTTCATCATCTTCTTGTAGAAGCCGTTCATGATGCCGCGGAAGGGCGAGGAAAGGATTTTCTCGATGACGGACGCGACGTTCCCCGGATGATCGGAAAGGACGACATGGAAGAAGTCGGGGAAAATCGACCATGCGATGACGCGGCGTATCCGCGTCTCGAATGCCGCCGCCCGTGGGGCAAGGTAGCCGCCGAGCGAGGCACCGATGATAGCCACGTCCTCAAGCTTGAAGTAGTCGAGGATGGTGGAGACGGGCTTCTCCCATTCGTGCGTAAACTTCATGTTCTGCACGCGGAGGACACCGCCCTGCCCCGGCCCCTCAAAAAGGTAGACGTCGAAGCCGCCCTGCGCCAGATAGAGCATGGGAAAGAAGAGCTCCTCAAAGTAGCTGTCGTTCCCTCCGTGAAAAAGGATTGCCCCGCGAGGGCTTCCGCCGCCGTTGTCCGCTGCCTTCGCGACCAGTACGGGAAGCGCCCCCGTCTGGTAGGGGACGGAATGACGGCTGACCTTGCCGCTCTCAAAATAATCCGCATAATACTCATAGAAGAGGGCTGCGGCCTTTTCGTACTGGGCCTGTTTCTGCGGGTCAGAATCGTACATGAAGAACTCCGCCATGCGGGCATAGGCAATCTCGTTCTGCGTCCGGCCCTCATCGTGCGCCTTGCGCTCCAAGGCCATGAGCGTGCGCGTCCAGTCCTCGCTCGTCTTGATTCCACCGCACTCGCGGCAGACTTCCTCTTCATCTCCGCCGTCCCAAAAGATGACGCGGTTCAGCTGGAAGTTGAAATTCGCGTCGGGCACAATCTTATGCGTCCCGGTCTTGAAAGCGATCGGCGTGTTTGAATCAAATCTTTTCATCATGCTGCTCCTTGCCGTAACTCTAGCATGAAAAGCGGCGGGAGACTTTCAATTAGATGCTATTCCGCGTTTTTGAGGAACTGAGAGAAGGAAATTCCGAACATCCGCTTGAACGTGGCAGCGAGGTGGGACGGAGAGTCGAAGCCCGCGTCCAAGGCGGCCTGCGTCAGGCTTTTCCCCTTCCGCACATGAAGGAACGCCTTCTGGATTTTTATGAACGCCAGGTAACGGTGGAGCGATATGCCGACCTGACTCGAAAACAAATGGGACAGCCTGCTCTGCGAAAGCCTCGCCGTGTCGCAGAGTTCTTTCATGATGCCGGGGGGTATGCTCTCCATTTCCGAAAGCCGGGTCTTCACGGAAAGAACCCGTTCGTCAAGCGATGCGTCCGCGTGGTCCGTGCCGTTCCAGCCGAGAAGCCCCAACAGCTCCCGGTCAAACGCTCCGGCCTCTTCCGGGCTCATCCCGCACAGGCCGTTAGTGGGGCAGGAAGCCATACAGCGGGACACAAGTTCCGCTATCCTGCACAAAAGCCCTTCCCCCGGCAGAAAGAACTCCTTGTCACGGAGGAATGTCTCTTTGACATATCGGCCGAGCACGCTCACCGGCTCGAACAAAAAAACGACGGAATCGCGGCGTTCCAGATTCAGGGTATGCGGCACGTCCGAACCGATGAACACTGCCCTCCCCTCAAAGCTCTTCCCGCCCGCAGTCCCCGAGAACGCGTCGCCCACGGAAAAAATGAAATGCAGGGCAAGGTGACTGTGCGTTTCGGGAGTGCCGTAACCGGCGATACAGGAGAGATGGTCGTAGCTGTATGCAAGAAGCCTCGTCATAGACTCATCCCTATGTGCAGATTAGCGAAGGAAGCCATACTTGTATACACCAGCCCCTATCTTCTTCGCCAAGGCTTTCTGCTTTGCGCGAAGGTCTGAAATGAGGGCGGTATAGGTCTCGTCATCGGAATCGCTGTTCCTATGTGTCAATTGAATCTCCCGCAATCATCCTTCAAGTTTCAGCCGATTTGCGATTTTCTTGTCAAATGTGAATACATTCTCTTTCAGAATTTCCTTTCTGGCAAGAACAATACAGTCAACAAAGTCAAATTTGCTTTTAGAATAAACGGACAAGGCTTCCTCAATAACATCTCGATTGTCTATAGAAACTTCATCAAGGATGGGAGATACAATTTCATGCATCTTTTCCCTCGGAACAGAATACAAGCGATAGAGCACATATACGACTTCAGCGATGATTTCTGGTAATGTGAACGCACCGTTTTCTATGACGTTCGCAGCCTTGTCAGCCTGTTCCTCTATGTCATTGAGTAGATATCTGAGAATAACATTTGTATCTATGAGAGTCATAATCCTTTACCCGAAAAAGCCTCGGCTGCTATTTCGCTTTCTTTTTCTATAAGAGAAGGATTTGCATATTCAGATGCAATTCCCCTGCATTTTTTGAGGGGAACGGATGTTTCTTCAATTACTATAAGAGCCTGTTGGTTCTTTTTGAAAGACTTTTTTTCGAACGGAATAAATGCATTTCCGTCATAATATGCTTTTACTGCAATCATATACAACCTCCGTTTCTTCTATTATATCACGTACTAGCGCAAAAAGCCATACTTGTATACGCCAGCCTCTATCTTCTTTGCCAAGGCTTTCTGTTTGGCACGAAGGTCGGCGATGAGGGCGGTATAGGTTTCGTCATCGGAATCGCTGTTCATCCGGGCTTTGCCCCGTCCGTTCTTCTCGCCCTGGAAGTACTTGCGGATGTCGTAGAAGGACGCGTCGGGGGTCGCGTTCTTCTGGGAATGGTAGTATTTCCACAGCTCAAGGCCGGAGTCGTAGACGGCTTGGGCCTCGGAACTCAATTTGCTTTCAGGGGAGGTCCCCAGCCCCCTTGTATTTTCTCGGGGGAGTTCCCCCAAACCCCCGTTGCTTTCTGGGGAGACCCCCAGCCCCCCGTTGCTTGAGGGGGAGGAACACCCCTCTACTCGGAAGCGGGGGTTTTCCTCCCCCTCACCCCCTCCATTCCCCAGCACCGCAAGGGGGCAAGCCCCCTTGACCCCAGAGGCTTCTCCGGAGAACAAATCGCTTTCGGTATGAGAAGCATTTGCTACGCTTACTTTCCCGGCGAAGAAGTCCGCGAGGAAACGGCTCATGAAATCGCTCTTGAAGGTTTTCTTGCTGCCGACCTGCTGCTCGGTGAAAGGAATAAAGTGGTTCGTGCCATTCTCAGCCTTTATAACGTTTGCATCTGAAAATAGCAAGAAAACCAAACTGTCCAACTGGAACTCAGTGTCCGCTTCCCAATCATCTTTCGGGTACAAAAATTGGTCACGGTCGTTAAGCCAGTTAGCATCTACGATATGCCGTATCGTACAATAAATGCTTGTCTGTATGAGGTTGTTTCTTGTAATTGGTGTAAACAGTTTTTCTTTGATGTCATTGTCTGACAGCTTGTTACATACAAAAATATCCTTGTTGTGCTGCATATCAGTACCGCACATCCGTAAGTACCCTACGAAATCTGGATTCTTCTTGTCGTGATATTTTTTCAGCCAGTCTATGACATACCTGTCGTGAGAGTAAGAGCTGATTAGCTTTGTTCCGAGGCTTTTCCCTTCAGAGTCAAAAACATCCGCTTTGATTTCCTCAAAAGTCTCCTGTTTTTCTCCGTCCCAGATGAAAAACCCTATCGGAAACTGCCCCTTAACATTGTCAAAAGAGTTACCGGGCACAACGAACAATTTCTCCAGCTTTGCTTGATATTCTCCACGGAACTTGTCAAAGTTTGAAGCACACAACACTTTCAGTTTTGAAAACTGTGCAATCTTGCAGTGAGGAATCTCAACGTTTATTCGTATCAAAAATTGTGCATACAATTCCCTTGCTGCCATTCCAATCTTATTCTGGTACTCAGCATAGACCTTTGTCTCCGTGGCAACCCCTGATTTGTTCTTCCCATTTCCGGTTATTTGCTTGGAGTTTCCATGCTCCGCATACGGCGGGTTGATGTAGATGACGAGCTTCCGCCGCTTGTTCTCGTCGGAGAGGATTTCACGCAGTTCGTCCGGGCATTTATCAAAGCCGTCGTTCAGGAAGTCGAACTGGAAAACGTGGTTCTCGAACATGCTCCATCCGTTGGCGATGCGGTCTTTCATCACGTCTACGTCCTGTTTGTCCAGCGTGGAGGCAAAGACGTTCCGGTAGTTGGTCAGCCCATTCAGCAGGTTTCCCGTTCCCGCGCAGCAGTCCCAGACGTAATACTCGTTCTGCCAGTTCTCGCCGAGCACGGAGGCAAGGTACTGCTGGCTTTTTTCTACCCATATCTGAGGGGTAAAGAAACTGCCCTTGCGTTCGCGGATGTCCTGCGGCACGAGCAGGTCGCGCCGCTCGATGATGTAGCCCCAGTATTCCTCCTTGGGTGGACGGGCGTAGACGGACCAGAATTCCTTATAGGCTTTTTGTTTGTCCGTGAAGCCGACGTAGCTTGCCGTCTGGAAGCCCAGCTCGTCCACCTTCTTGGCAAGCTCGTACTTGGTCTTTTTGAGCACGACATAAAGCGAATCTTTCAGGCTCTCGTTTCCGCTCGAAAGCAAATCGGCAAGGAAGAAGTCCGCCGCGATGATGCCCGCCTTCTTCGCCTTTTCCCAGTCCACGTTTATCGTCGGCTTGACGACATTGCTCCACTTCTGAAATACGAAGGTGAAGTTGTTCTTGGTCACCGAGATTTTCTCCGAGACGGACTTGTCGGTCTTGAAGTTCGTCTTGATGAATTCCTTCAGATCCTGGCCCTGTGTCTCGTAGCGGAAGAGGATCGAATTCTCTTCAAGCAGTTTCTCGCACAATTTGTGCAGTTGCTTGAACTCCTTGCTCTCGTGGTTGGATGGGGTGACGTTCCAGTTGAAATCATTCTGGTAGAAGATGTGCTGGATTTCGTGGTATTCGATGAACGCAAACTTTTCCGCATCAAATGCCCCGATGTACTTGGGCGGCAGGTATTTCTCGAAGGTCCGCTCCTTGCCTATCGTCAGGATGAGCTGGACGAAGCTCTCGTAGATGTCGTGCGTCGTGCCCTGCTTGGCTTCCGCCCAGAGGACGGACTTGAGCTCGTCATCATCGAACTCGTCAAACAGAGCCTGCGTGTTCTCATCCATGACGTGCTTGGCAATCACGAAGTCGATGTTGCCCAGCTGCGTGTACTTGTACTTGCCGAAAAAGTCGTCCCGCACGACGATTTTGAGCGACTCTTCCTTGAGCTTCATGTAGTCCATATCGTCCCTGCCCTCAGTTTTCTTCTATATTATATAGTATACAGGCAGGGATAGCAGCCGTCAATAAGCCGTTCTGGGCACGCGTAACAGCCGTTCCGGACGTGCATAACAGTCGTTCTGGACGCGCGTAACAGTCGTTCCGGACGCGCGTAACAGTCGTTCCGGACGCGCGTAACAGCCGTTATGGACGCACGTAGCAGTTGATAGTCTACAAACCATGCGGTTGATGGTCTGCAAACCGTACGGTTCTGCCACCAGAACGGTCCCCCTCACACCGGCGTTGCCATGAATTCATCGATTGCTTGCAACACGGGGAGGGCATAGCGCTCCTCGCCGAGGAGCCACTGCTCGTGCTGCATGTCGAACTCGCGGATGTCCGGGTCGTGGAAGTACTTCCTGTAGCGGCGCAAGTATTTTTCGCCCATCTTGTTCGCGTAGATGAAGTGCACCTTGGTGTGCTCCACCTGTATGTCGTCCTCAAGGTGGGTGAGCAGGTCGGTGTAGTATTCGTTCTTTATGGACTCCGGGCTGAACTTGGCAAAGCAGTCCATGAACTTGTCCGCGGTCTCATCGCTCATCAGAAATAAATCCTTGAGCTTCTGCCGTGTCTTGTTCCGCTTTTTCTCGCTGCCGGTGAAGCTCGTAAGGAGGGGGACGACGAGCATGGACTGGAGCTTGGCGAGCAGGGGGCCGCATTGGTCCAGGTCGGGGCTGCCGAATATGCCGTGGTCGATGTGGACCCGCTTCCTCTGTATCAGCTGGCCGACGAAGCTTGAGCCCAAGGACGAACCGATGGCCCCGTCAAGCCTGCCCCCGTGCCTTTCGATGATGTACCGCTCTATCTTTTCCGTGACGGTTATCATGTCGGGGAAAATCGCCCCGCTCCCGTCAAAGCCGTCATAGTTGACGCAGACAAGATGGTACTTCTCCGCGAGTTTTTCTATGACGCTGCCGAAGTTTGTCTGCCAGTCGCAGCAGGTACCCGGCAGGAGCATAAGAGTCCTGCCCGTCATAAGTCCAGTCTCTTCAAACTGCATGGTCGCTCATCCTCACTTTGTCAGCGCCAGATGGAAGTCGCACAAGGCCCCGCCGCTTCCGAGCGTCTTTGTCCGCGTGAACGTGAGATTCGGAAGATTCCCGTAGGAGTACACGTCGTTGTCGCAGAAAAGGCGGGTCAACTCGGGGCAGCCCTGTTCCGTGAGGTAGGTCTTGTAGGGGCATTGCGTTATGTCCATCCTGAACTCCCCCTTCTTCTTTGGATAGAAGACGTTCTTGAATCCTGCAGTCTCCCCGAACATTTTATGGCTGACCGGATTCCACATGGAAAGAAAGAATTTTGCGAACAGGCGGTGCCTCGTCATCTTCGCAAGGGATACGCCCGACTGGCTGGCCTTCTCCTTCATTATTTTCTGCATGATTTCAAATGCGGAATCGGGCGAGACTTCCTTGACGGCAAGGTATATGGCCGCAGCCGGGAATATGAACGAGTCAGTGTGCGTCCTCACGCCCTTGGGAAGGTCAAGATGTGCATTATACATCGCGGCAAGCCGCTCCGTGGCATCCGTCCAGATTTTTTCCGTCACATCAGCCGGAAAGCGACTAGCCAACTCTTCCTTAAAGACCCTCTTCGTTTCCAGCGTTTTCTTCGCGTCGTTCATAGTTTCTCCTTACACAGCCAAAAAACTATTTCGTTCCCTGCACGAGGTAGAGGGTATCGTGCGTGGAAGTCACAACATCCCTAAGCCCGGCCCCTTCCATGAGCTCTGCCAGTTGCTTTTCCGTATACCGCGTCATGCAAGGAACTTTCTTTTCCCAGTCGATTTTCGGGTCACCGTAGTTGCAGATGACGGCAAACTTTCCGCCGCTCTTCAGCGCGCGGGCTACCTCTTTGAAGCAGCCTCCTATGTTCTTCCAGAAATACACGGTCTCAAATGCCGTCACTAAATCAAGTTGCCCGTCCTTGAATGGCAGTTGTTCCGCGCTTCCCTGAAAAACTTCGCAACGCTTCCCCAGCTCGGATTTGTTGACCTTCTTTGCCTTCCTCACGCTTTCTGCGGAAATGTCCAGCCCGTACACCTTTGCAGTGCCGCTTCTTTCCAGCATCCGCTTCATGTTGTAGCCTCCTCCGCAGCCAATGTCTGCTATCTCGCCCGACTGGGGAAACTCCAGCTGCTCCAAAGCCCATTGTGCCATCGGGTAGTGTTCCTTGTCCATTATGACCAGCATGAGCCGCCCAATCAGCCCCTTGGGGTGTCCGAAGTTGTCCGTAAACGCCATAAGCATCTCACTCCTTTCATTAGCAGATAGTAACACTTTCCCGAGGAAGAATCAAGGCTCTCTTTTTCAGAAGTCCGCATGATGCCGAAGGAAAATGTAACATCCATTTTCAAACATTTCTTTTTTCAAGAAACTTCTTCGACGATATACAGAGGCTCGACACTTCTGTAATGGCGGCTCGCATAGTCAAAATCGTGAATCTGAACCTGCACACTGAACGTCTTGCGCATGTTTTCTTCACTTATGATTTCTTCTGTCTGCCCGAAAATCGGCGGATTGTTTCTATTCAGAATCAATGCCTTCGTTCCGATTTTCATGGCATGTGCGGGAAAATGCGTGTTTACGATTGCACAGATGTTCTTTTCTTGCGCAAGCTTCTGAATAAGGTTCAGTATTATCAGCTGATTCTTAAAATCAAGGTTTGATTCAGGCTCATCAAGCACAAGCATTTCAGGATGAGTCGCAAGAGAGCGCGCAATAAGCACCATCTGAAGCTCGCCGCCGCTTATCTGCGTACAGAGCTTGTCTTTGAGCCACAAAATGCCGCAGTCTTCCATTGCCTGAATTGCAACTTCTTCGTCTTTCTTCGTCGGCTGGCGGAACATGCCGAGATGCGCGCTCCGCCCCATCGTCACCATGTCAAGCGCGCTGAACGAAAACACCGAGTTCTTAGCCTGCGGAACATACGATATGCGCTTCCAAAGCTCCTTTATCGAAATTTCCGCTATGTTCTTTCCGTCAAGCAGCGTTTCGCCGCCGTTCCATTTCTGCAAGCCCATCATGCACTTTAAGAGCGTGGTCTTGCCCACACCGTTTGAGCCGAGCACACAAAGGATTTCGCCAGATTTAACGTCAAAATTGACGTTCTCCAGAATAGTCCGTGAATTATTGTGGTACGAAAAACTTCCGTTTTTTACTTCAAACTGCATACTTTCTTCCTTATAAATACGTTGTGCTAATCATGCGGAAAGCCCTCCGCTTTTGCGCAGCAGCCCGATAAAGAACGGCGCGCCTATTACGGCTGTCAAAATCGAAAGCGGGATTTCTGCACTGCTCGCGCTTCGTGCAAACGTATCGATTATCACCATAAAGCTTGCACCAAACCCGATGCTCAGCGGCACAACCGTTCTGTTGTTGCTGCCCATAAGCATGCGTGAAATGTGCGGAATCAAAAGGCCGACCCAGCCGACCTGGCCGCACATGCTGACGCAGCTCGCCGTAATCAGCGACGACGCGATGATTATCAGCAGGCGCAGAAACTTTATGTTCATGCCCATTGAGCGCGCTTCATCTTCGTTGAGCGAAAGTATGTTCAAGCGCCAGCGCAACGCATAAATGATGGCAAGCCCGATTATTATGCACGGTACGCCGAACAGAAGGCTTCTGTAAGTTACGCTTGCAAGGCTGCCCATAAGCCAATATGTGATTGACGGCAGCTCGTCTTCGGGGTCTGCCATGTACTTCATAAGCGAAACAAGCGCCTGAAACAGCGACGAAACGACCATACCGCCAAGCACAATCATAATCACGCTGGATTTTCCGCGTATCTTGCTTATCGAATAGGTGATGAAGCATGAAACCAGGCCCCAGACAAGCGCGCAAAGCTGAATGCCTATTAAGTTCCAGTGAAGCATCATGGCAATAACCGCACCGAACGAAGCGCCGCTTGCAACGCCGAGCGTATCAGGCGTGGCGAGCGGGTTTGAGAACAAGCCCTGAAAAGCCGCGCCCGAACAAGAAAGCCCTGCACCTATTGCAATTGCAAGCAGAATGCGCGGAAGCCGCACCTTAAAGATTACGGTTTTTGCCATCATGTCACCGGCGTTGCCAGAAATTGCATCGCCGAAAGATTTCAGAATCTGCCACGGCGAAAGCGAATAACGCCCCACGCCGAGACAAATCAGCGCAACAACAGGCACAAGCAGAAAAGCAAAGCTGATAATCGTGTTCTGCAACTTTTTATTGTTAATGACCATTTTCCAG
>JAILON010000089.1 GCA_024690865.1 Treponema sp.
CAACATCGTTCCTGGAAGCAGCAGCTCCGCGCTGAACAACGGTGGGGCCAACATCGTTCCTGGAAGCAGCAGCTCCGCGCTGAACAACGGCGGTGCCAACGTCGTTCCTGGAAGCAGCAGCTCCGCGCTGAACAACGGCGGTGCCAACGTCGTTCCTGGAAGCAGCAGTTCCTCGCTGAACAACGGCGGTTCCAACAGCGTTCCTGGAAGTAGCAGTTCTGTAATCAACTGCACCTGCTGCCAGTAAGCCGTATAGTGCGTGATGCAAGGGGGAGCGCTGCTCCCCCTTTTCTATTGCTTTTTTCCAGTTCTGCATATATAATTTTTTTATTGATTTGTTGATGCTGTCATCGGCGCCACTATTTGATGAAAAGGAGGAGGAGCAATGAAAGCGAAGTATTTTTTTGCCGTGCTTGTTGCGGCCGTGTCGGTTTACTTTGCCGCTTCTGAAAACGTGACCCTCATCGACTGTACGGGAGCCAAGGTCACGGTGGACCTGCCGTCCGAGGTTGTAAAGATTATAAACGACAACTACGCCACCGTACAGAATGAACTTGTTGCCAACAATGTTTCGGCCGAAACCATACGGGACGTCTCTTCCCGGGTTAACACTGCCTACGGCAAGCTTTCCGACTACGGGCTGAAGTCCCTTGCGCCTATAACGGACGCCCAGGATGCCTTGAACGAGCTGTGCGGTTCTGTCGTGGATGTTGTTCCCGATTCCCAGATGCAGCAGAACGTCTGGGCCAAGGCCTGGATGGGCAAGGGCTTCCATATAGGCGGTGGCGTCAATGCGGGAATCTCCTTCATGAACATCAATAGCCTGCTGGATGCCGCCAACAGCTTGGGTATGGATACGAAAGGAATTCCCGGTTCCATCCCGTTCCCGACCGCGACCGCCGACATCCGCGTCGCCATGCCCTTCTTCCCGATAGACATAGGGGCAACCATGTCCCTGTTTGACACGAGAAAAATATCCGGCAGTTCTGACATATTCGACAAGTTTGCACTGGATTTCTTCAATTTTGGCTTTGACGTGCGCTATCCGATTATAAAGCGCGGCCCGCTCAATTCCGTCCTGTCCTTGGGCGGCGGCTACTACTATTCAAAGGGTGGAGTTTCCATAACGGATGATGATGCTTCCGCATCCCTCAAATACAAGTCCTCGACCTTCAAGATCGACGCCCAGTATTCCTTGAAGCTTGCCGTCCTCGTTCCCTTCGTGGGGGCCAGGCTCGCCTTTACCCAGTCCAGTTCCGACTGGGAAATCGATATGGACTGGAAGGACATCTATTCCGGCGAGTCCAGCTACATCGCCATGGCCCAGGACTGGGGGGTCCTGCCGACCAAATTTTCCGGTGGTGCAAAGAGCAGCTTTACGGAAGGCATACGGCCCCAGCTGTACGGCGGTATCGGTCTGGACATCCTGTGTTTTGACTTGACGGCAAGCGCCTGCTTTGATATAACCTCGCGGATTCCGTCCGTGGCCTTCAGTGCGCGGATTTCCTTCTGACCTCGTGTTTTTTTGATGAAAAAGGGCGGATGCGAGCCTTGCCTTGCATCCGCCCTTTATGCTATACTTAAAAGACTGTGGACAACGAGAAGATAAAGGATATGCTGCTGGACATACAGGACTCCAAACTGGAGTTTTCCGTGGTGCAGTCCGGCAAGGAAAGCAAGAGGGTGAACGGCCTGTACAAGCCGGATACCCGCGAAATCCTCCTGCACAACAAGAATTTTAAGACCGACAACCAGTTGGTGTACACCGCTGTCCACGAATATGTCCATCACCTCGTTTTTGAAGAGCAGATTGCCCAGAATGGAGGCAGGGAGCCTCCCCACCAGGCCCGGAGCCATACCCGCTACTTCTGGGCGAAGTTCAATGCCCTGCTTGAAATTGCCGAACAAAAGGGCTACTACAGGATGCAGCTTTCCGATTCCCCGGAGCTGGAGGCCCTGACCAAGGAAATCAGAGAGAAGTACATAGCCCCGAACGGCCATCTGATGATTGAATTCGGAAGGGCGCTCGTACGTGCGCAGGGCCTGTGCGAACAGGCGAACATCCGCTACGAGGACTACATAGACCGCGTCCTGCAGTTGCCCCGCACTGCCGCCAGGTCGATGCAGCAGGTCAGCGTGCTTCCCGATGCCGATGCGGACATGGGTTTTGAAAACATGAAGATTGTCGCGGGGACCCGCAAGGCCGACGAGCGTGCCAAAGTTACGGAGGCAATCAAGGCGGGGAAGAGCCCTGATTCTGTCATAGCGATGATGAAGAAAAAGTCGAGCGAAGTTGATCCAAAAGTCAAACTGGAAAAGGAGCGGGACCGTCTGACCAGGACGATCAGCGAACTTACAGCACGTCTTGAATATGTGGAGGAAAGTCTTGCGAGTTTATAATGCCGTTTCGTGTGCAGCACTGTGTTTATTGGTCGCGACCGCCGGAGTTGCGGACGACTCGCTGTGGAATATGTCCATGCCGACCATAGAGTCTCCTTCGTTGGGAACGGGTTTTTATACGCCGTCGGTGGGTCCCAGTCCCTTCATGTCCGGAAGGAGCAGCGGGGACAGTCCCGTGGGCGGAAGCGGCAGTTCCAGCAGTTCCAAGTCCGCCGGCCAGGCGCCGTCGCAGGCCTCTGAGACGGTGGCCGCCGTTTCCAGCCTTCCCCGGACATTCCGCAACAGCATTTCGGCCCGCGATATGGAGGACATGGATTCCCTTGGGCTTCTGGGCGGACTTTCGGGAATACTTTCGGAAGGATATGGCTCTTCCCTGTATTCGCGCACTTCCTCGGCGGCCACGGCGCTGGAACGGACGGAAGAGACGAACCGCCTTTTGAACCGCGTCCTTGAAAAGATGGAGGAGCTGAAGGAGAAGGGCGAGGCTTCCCGGCCCGCCTCCAGTTCCGCTCCCATGGCGACGCTGGTTTCGGATGAGGCGGACACTGCCTCCTCCCCGTCGGGAAATGGAACTGCCCCTTCTACGGTGCGGAACCGGTCCAGGATCCTGCGCTTTGCGGTGAACGGATACAATATCCTCCGTACCTGCCGGACGGTCTACATCTCCGATGTGCAGGACGATGGGACTTTCCTTGTGACGGGCGACAGGCGCTATATGAGCGACGGCCAGACGAGGAGCGAAACCTTCCACATTCTGTTCAGGACGAAGCTGGATGCTTCGGCATTGCGCGAGTACGATGCCGCCACCGCGGTGACCCAGGACAGCTACAATCCCAATTCCTTCGTCTATCAGCTTTCCAAGCGGAGCAACATGATGGCTTCCCGCACGGGCAATTTGGTTTCGATGCGGACGGAAGATCCCGACTGGAGGCTGGAGCTTTTGATCGACCTTGGTGAGAGGTAGCCGGGGTGGAGGACAGGCTTTCTTCCGGACTGGAAAAACTGGGCCTTGCCGCCAGTGAACGGCAGCTTGCCCAGTTGCGCCAGTACGCCCGCATGGTCTTGGAATTCAACAAGGGATACAACTTGATGAAGGCCAAAGACGAGGACGAGATGGTCGTGAACCACCTGTTGGACAGCCTTGCCGCCCTGGGACACATCCGGGGCCTTGCGGATGGCCTTCCTTTATCACCTTCCCAGTCTCAGGGCCGTGCGGACTCGATTCCCGCCGCTACGGCGTCCATTGCCGACATTGGCAGCGGGGGTGGTTGCCCCGGGATTCCGCTTGCCATCATGCTTGACGGCTACGGCTTCACGCTGGTGGAGCGGATGGAAAAGCGGGTGTTGTTTCTGGAAGACGTCCGCAGGCAGCTGGACTTGCAGAACGTCAGTATACTGCCCGTGCAGGCAGAGAAAGTTCCCCCCGAAAGTTTTGCCGTTACCGTTTTCCGCGCCTTCCATCCCTTTGACCGCAAGACCACACGGACGCTCCTTTCCCTTACGAAGGAGGGGGGCTTCATAGCCGCCTACAAGGCCCGGTCCGAAAAGATTGCCGCCGAAATGGAGTCCGTGAAAGATTTGATTCCATCCTACCAGAAGATATCCCTTTCTGTTCCATTCCTTGAAGACCACGAGCGCAACCTTGTGGTGCTGCAGAAGCTGCCGAAAAAATAGCCGGCGAGAGGGATGTGCAGGCGGCTGTCCCTTTTGAAATGCCTGTTTGAATTTTGGATATCTGCCGAAAATGAGGGTAACGAAAAAGGTTGTATAACGTATGCCCAAAAAAAAGAATCAACAGGTCAATCAGCTGGAAACCGTAGGAGTGGATGACGTGCTCAATTTAACTTCTGTCAACGAGTCCTTCAATATGGACGAGCTTGACAACTGGACGACGACTGTCGGTTTGGTACAATCCATAGTGAAATTTGTAGAAAACGAAATACCCTCATGCTCGGTTCACCTGTTTTTTCATTCTGCGGAATTCCATGAGTACCGGGAAATAGACAGGGAGGGGATAACCTCTTTCTCTGACGATTCCATCTTCATCGGCTGCCTTTCCATGGTGACTGAGCTTATCCCGTTGGAAAAGATGTTCCTGGACTTCCAGATTGACGACCCCATGATAAACGAGGTCATGCGGGCCCTTTACAACGGCCGCTACCTGGTTCCGATTGTCCACGGCTTTGAGATGATTTCCTTCCTGCTCATCTGCGCCAAGGATCCGGCCCAGGAAGAGATCTTGACTGACGAAAACAAGGACATGCTGAACCGCCTGTCCACCAAGATCCAGATAAACCTCTATGCGGCTTCGGTGGCAACGCGGGGACAGAAGGAGCTGCTGAGGATAGCCGAATATCCGTTCATCCTCCAGAAGCACGAGGATTTGAACGCCGTCAATACGAGCCTGTTCAACGACATCAAGAAGGAAATTTCGTTCAACAAGGGCGTGGCCTACCGCTACATCGATGCGGCCCACAGCCTTTCTCCCTTTGCCTACTATAAGGTTGACGAGGACAAGGTCCCCAACCTGCGCGTGGGGGAGGGCATTTCCGGCCAGGTCTTCCAGACTTGGAAGCCGATTTTCGTTCCCGACCGGAAGGGGCATCCTGCCTATTCCCTGATGAAGGAGGAATCCTTCTTGGACGATTCCATCATCAGCGTTCCCTTCGGCACCAACCAGGAGCGGCTGGGGGTCATCACGATTTCACGGCGCAAGAGCAGCAACAAGGAGTCCTTCAGCCTGGAGCACCAGTACATGATGCAGATAGCCTCCTCGTTCTTTGCGGTGGAGACGATCAACCGCAAGCTGTACCAGCAGCTGGAAAACAACGAGATGCGCTTCGTCAAGGGGCT
This sequence comes from Treponema sp., assembly GCA_024690865.1. Taxonomy (GTDB): domain Bacteria; phylum Spirochaetota; class Spirochaetia; order Treponematales; family Treponemataceae; genus Treponema_D. Next base: position 5,254 of record JAILON010000089.1, read on the forward strand.
TACCCATACCCTTGAGGAGAAGGACAAGTACACGCAGGGACATTCCGATCGGGTTGCCAAGTACAGCGTTGCGATCGGTAAGCGGATGGGCTACGACCCCACCCGGCTCAAGCTGCTCAACTACGGAGCGCAGCTGCACGACATTGGCAAGATAGGAATTTCCGACGACATCATCAACAAGCCCGACAAGCTGTCCGACGAGGAGTTCAAGACCATAAAGAACCACACGGACTTGGGCTACAATATACTTGCCGCCAATCCGTATTTTGACAAGGTGAAGGAATTCGTCCTGTACCACCATGAGACTTTGGACGGGAAGGGCTATCACCACATTATGGGCGACAAGATACCTGAGGAGGCGATGGTCATAAGCTGCGCCGACATCTACGACGCGCTGACTTCCGACCGCTCCTACCGCAAGGCCCTTGAACGCAAGCAGGCCCTGCAGATTCTTGCGACGAACATCGGCACGCACTTTACGCAGGAAATCTACGACGCCTTTGTCCAGTACCTGAAGGATGATGCTCCGACCGAGGCGTAGCCCTTGAGGCTACGCCTCGGTCAATGAGCCCCCAAGACCCTTGCGGGACTTGGGGGCTCACGGTATAGGGCTTCTACACAAGGTCCTGTCGGGGACTTTGCACCTCGCGGGTAGCCCTTGAGGCTACGCCTCGGTCGGAGCACTTCCGTAGGGGTGCTGCCGCGGTTTAATAGCGCGAGTTGAGCAGGATTTTCTTGTGGGTGGCGTTTTTTACGAGGCGGAAGAGGATGTGGTTTAGGCAGATGATGAGCAGCATCCAGAGTATGTAGAAAAAAATGCACATGGGCAGGAAGAATACGCTGTCGCCCGGCATGAAGCCCCCCGTCAGCTTCAGGTAGACTATGAGCATGATGATGGGAATCAGGAATATCTCCAGCAGCCAGACGATCTTGCCCCGTTTGGTCAGCAGGTAGTCCAGTACCATCCGCTTGCCGTCTACGGAGAAGTAGCCCGTCACCAGCATTCCTATACAGCTTATGGGCTTGAGCGTGAACATGCTGGAAAAGAAGATACCCGTGCACAGCTTGCCGTCCGCAATCTTTTTCAGCCTGCCCACCACTTCTTCGGGGCTCTGGGGAAAAATCTCATATTCCTCGTGTTCGACCGGAAAGAACGTCATGCAGCCCCTTCCGCCTTCTTAAACACGAAGAGCTTGCTGATGACATAGTTCAGCACGATAATGACGAATTGGGCAAAGAGCTTGGCGATGAGGTCCCACGATCCCCTGGTGAACACCGGCACGGTGGCGGGAATCCCCTCTCCGTCAGGCCCCGCGATAAGAATCTCTTTCAGAGGGGAGTAGGGGAGCAGGTCGTTGTAAATGCGGTCTCCCAGCCAGGTGATGAATACGAATACGATGGCCTCCTCCACGATGAGAGTGAAGACCCGTCCTCCAAAGAAAGCCGCCAGTTCCTTGACGAGGCCGGACGTGTTTTTGGTCTGCGACTGGAACACCCAGGTCTTGTTTGTGAAATACTGGAAAAGGACGCAGATTACCCAGCAGACTGCGGTTGCGAGTCCTTCCTGCATCCCCAGCTTGGTATGGGTCAGGAAGAAGAGCAGCATGTTCAGGAAAAATGCCAGTCCCCCGAAGAAGAGGTAGAGCAGGACTTCCCGGTGCTTGTCAAAGAAAGGCTGGAAAATCCGCAGGACGGGCAGCCCCATCAGCTTGTCGAATATGTCCTTCTTGTGTTCTGTCTCTGTCATACCGTGTTATATCCTTCTATATCTTTCCATTATAATTGAATTTGCCCATAAAAGTCTATATAATGAGTGGCATGGACACTTTGGATATACTCAGGCAGTTAGCCATAATCATCATATTCGCGAAGCTCTTCGGCCTTGTCGCCCGCAAGCTCCACGCCCCCCAGGTCGCGGGGGAAATCATCGCGGGGCTGGCCATAGGGCCAAGCCTGCTTGGCTGGGTGCAAAGCTCCGCCTTCCTTTCGGGCATGTCGGAAATCGGCGTCATCATGCTGATGTTCAATGCGGGCCTTGGAACCAACATCAAGGACCTCAAGAAGTCCGGCGTCAAGGCGACCATCATCGCCTGCGTGGGGGTGGCCGTTCCCCTTGTGGCGGGAACCTTCCTCTTCATGTTCTTCTACGGCTTTGACCAGCCGGGAACGGAGGAGTTCTACCGTGCCCTCTACATCGGCACGATCCTGACCGCGACTTCCGTCAGCATCACCGTCCAGACCCTCAAGGAGCTGGGCAAGCTGCAGAACTTCATCGGCACGACGGTGATGAGCGCGGCCATCATCGACGACGTCATCGGAATCATCGTCGTCACCCTCGTCATCGGCTTCAAGGATCCTTCCGCCGGGGTCGGCAAGGTAATCGTGCAGACCCTGCTTTTCTTCGCCTTCGCCCTCGTGTTCGGGGTTGCCTTTCACAAGGTCTTCAAGCTCTTTGAGAAGCGATACGTCCACACGCGGCGGATTCCCATCGTGGGACTGGCCCTCGCGTTCAGCCTGTCCTACATCGCCCAGCGCTTTTTCAGCGTCGCCGACATCACCGGGGCCTACATCGCCGGGGTCATCCTCTGCTCGACGAAAGATTCCAGCTACATCGCCCGCAAGATGGACATCAACTCCTACATGCTCTTCGGGCCTATCTTCTTTGCCTCGATCGGCTTGCAGACGAACATAAGGACGGTGGACTCGTCCGTCATCCTCTTCTCGCTTGCCTTCGTCGTCGTCGGCATGCTGTCCAAGGTCATCGGCTGCGGGGGCATCTCGCGGCTTCTGGGATTCAACACGCTGGACAGCCTCAAAATCGGCTGCGGCATGATGACCCGCGGCGAGGTCGCCCTTATCGTCGCCCAGCGGGGGCTTGCGGCGGGACTTCTGGAGCACTCCTTCTTCACTGCGGTCATCCTGCTGATTATCGTCAGCTCCATCCTGACCCCGGTCATCCTGAAGGCCGTCTACGCGTTGGACAAGGAAGCCCCGTCGGGCGGACCTGTTCCTGCTGGGGCGTTGCAAGCCTAGCGGCATTTGTCCGGAAGACTTGCTCCGGAATGCTACAAGGCTTGTAGAAGAATGTTGCAAAGCTTGTACAAGAATGTTGCAAGGCTTGTACAAGAGTGTTGCAAGGCTTGTAGAAGAATGTTGCAAAGCTTGTGCAAGAATGTTGCAAGGCTTGTACAAGAATGTTGCAAAGCTTATACAAGAATGCTGTAAGGCTTACGCCCACGACGCTACGCACCTGCTGGCGTCGTGTGTCGTAAGCCTTGCACGTGAAAGTAATAAAGTAATAAAGTACAGAGAGGGAACATTGCATGGCTGCTGCAAAAAGAGTGTTTGAGCGTATCATGCGCTATATATTTGATTCCTCAATCAATATAAAGGAACGGTCGTTCATCGTCTTTTCGATTGCGGTCCTTATCGCCCTCTTTGCGGCGGTACCCTGCGGGCTTGCCATGCACGAGCCGCCCTTGGCCACGATATCCACCCTGGTAGGAGCCCTGTTCTTTACCGCCTACGTCATCATCTCGTTCAAACGGAAGACAATCGAGCGGGCAAAGATTGCCATTTCCATAATCATTTCGTTCATCTTCCTTCCTGCCATGTTCTTTACGAACGGCGGCGTTGAAGGCGGGACCCCCATCTGGCTCCTGCTCGGAACCATCTATATCTCGCTGATTCTGGAAGGCAAGCTCAAGGTCATCATGCTGGTATGCGAGGCGTGCGTCATAACCGCATGCTGGCTCATCGGCTATGCGTTTCCCGAGCTTGTGACCGGCTATTCCCGGCGGGGCAACTACTTTGACAGCCTGGCGGCCCTGTTCATCGTCAGCGGCATCATCTATACGATTATCTCCTTCCAGAACAGCCTGTACCGCAAGGAAGAGGAGCGCAAGAACGTGCAGCGGCTCTTCTCCCAGACTGCGACCGCCCTGGCGAACGCGATTGACGCGAAGGACAAGTACACGCACGGACACTCGTCCCGGGTCGCGGAATACTCAAAGAAAATTGCGGAGCTTGCCGGGAAGAGCCCGGAGGAATGTGACGAGATTTACTATGTCGCCCTCCTGCACGACGTGGGGAAGATCGGCGTCCCGGAGAAGATAATCAACAAGGAGGGCCGCCTGTCGCCCGAGGAGCTTGAATGCATCAAACAGCACCCGGCAATGGGGGCGCAGATCCTGAAGAGCATCACGGAATATCCCCGCCTGAGCGTTGGGGCGCATTTCCATCACGAGCGCTATGACGGCAAAGGCTATCCCGAGCGGCTCAAAGGCAGCGACATTCCAGAAGTTGCGCGGATAATCTCCGTCGCGGACTCATACGATGCCATGGCGTCCAAGCGGAGCTACCGGGATCCCCTGCCGCAGGACAAGGTCCGCGAGCAGTTGATAGAAGGATCGGGGACGCAGTTTGACCCGAAATTTGCCAACATCATGCTCCACCTCATCGACCTGGATACGGACTACAGCATGAAGGAACGGAAAGACATACAGGAGCTTTCCGGCAGGAACGAGATGCTCGTGGAGGAACACCGGGAGGAGGTTTCCGAAGGCATCCTGCTTTCTTCGTGTTTGACGTGCATCGATATGAAGGTGTCGGCCGGAAAATCATCGGCCCGCACGCCGCGGGCATCCATTGTCCTCTTTGACTCGCTGGACGGCCTTTTCCATGCCGACGAGCAGGGAAAGAAGGAACTGGTCTATTACGAATACTGCGAGATCCTGTTTGACGGGCAGTGCGTCAACGCCGGGGCGCGGAAAGTTGAGTCTCGCCCATGCGAAGAGAAAGGCCCTTCCCTGTCCGCGGGGGAATACCGTATAGAGGCTGTCAGGGTAAAGGATCATGCGCGAGTCAGGATATTTGGCGCGGACGGCGCACGGGAATATATTCTTGCCCTGCCGGATAGCTCGCGCTATGTGTACGTGGGCCTTACCGGGGCGCACTGCTGCATTAGCGATGTGAAAGTGGACAGGTCCGGGATACAGACCGGGGAAGACGCTATCCCGCGCATCGCCCCGAAAATCAGCTACATCAACGAAGCTGCCGGGGATGTCCCGAACGTTCAGGTTGACGGCTACCGCACGGAATCAACGAAGGGGATCCCGGTGCGGGACGGCACGACGATTTCGTTCCACAGCAAGAGCCTGCCCACGGCGCGGCTCGTCTGGCATTGCCCCTCGTATGTCGTTTTTACGTCCGACGATGGAACCGTGGGTGGCGGGAATTACAAGGAATTTTCGCTCGTGCGGCTTGACGGCGAGAACTGGGAGTCCGGCGACGCTGCGGAGAACGAGCTTCTGGTGGACAGGCAGGACTTCAACGGCTGGGACGCATGGAAGCGCTTTAACAAGGAAGGCTTTGACAGTTACATCTCGTTCAGCAGGGAAGGGAATACCGTCATTTCCCAAACCAAGAACGCCGGCATCTCCATCAGGAACATCACCAAGATAAAGGTGAGGGCAGATGAGGTTTACGTGGCCCTCTCTGGCGACCAGTGCGCCCTCACCGGCATCAAAATCACGCAGATGGGAAGCACCCAGACATGATGAGCCTGGTGTGCTACGCGTTCGTTTGACGACGGACTCGGTTCTGTAGTGGGCGCGAACGGTACGGCTTACGACTCGCACGGGGCGCGAATCAATCTACCCGAACGTTGCCCGGATGCTGTCCGTCGCTTCCTCCGCGTCCTCGATGGTTTCCTTGAGGCCAAGGAAGTAGCCGCCCAGCCGGGATTCCGCCTGCTCGCAGCCGGTAAAGCTGATGTGCCAGGGCTCGTGTGCTTCGGTCAGGCAGTCATAGAGTGCGTCGAGGTTCCTGCCGTAGTAGTCCGGCAGGGGAAGGTTTTGGGCAAGCTTGTTGTGCAGGGCTTCCTTGTCATGTACGTCCGAGAGGTCAATCGTGTAGTATTCCGCGCCGTCTGGGCTGCCCGGGTCGTCCGCGCTGTCCTGTCCCTGTGTTTCTTCACTGAACATATTCGGTTCTTTCCCTTTCCCGCTCATTCGCGTCCATATAGTAGCTCGAATGTCTCGTAGTGGTCGCCGGTGTAGTAGACGAGGCCGTCATTGGAGAACACGATTCTCTTTGCCCCGCGGGACTTCTTGCCCATCGTGCCGATGTCGCACTCGGTGTAGGTCCGGCCCTTCTTTTTGGGCAGCAGGCCCTCCCGGTTGCCGAATCGGTCGCCGCCGATGCTCTTGCCGGGGGCGGCATCGTCCACGCTGCCGAACGTGTCGCCCCAGCCCAGCTCCTTTGCTTCCGCCTTGGTAATGAAGTTATCCGGCAGGTGGCCGTAGGTGTGGATGTAGAGGGCGACATCGTCCTTGCTCGTATACCGGCCGTCCTCGGGCAGGGTAGGTGCGGGGGCACTGCTTGCGGGGCTGCTGGCTGTCGTCCCTGTGGCGGCTTGTAGCGTCCCTATGTCTGCCTGCGCCGTCCCGGTGTCGGTCTGTGGCGTGGAGGGGCTGCCGGCTGCCGTAGCATGACTGTCGATTGTTGCGGCTTCTTGTTCGGGGGCTGGCGGACTTGCGGTTTGTTCCGGGCTGTCGCTGTCGGACAGTATGGTGGCGGACGGACTGCTTGTGGCCGCTGATTCTGATTCTGCTGTCGCTACAGGCTCGTTCTCCTCGATGACCGTGACCGCATTGCTTGCGGCCTGACCTGCCGTTCCTCCGTCAGCTCCGGCTCCCCGCGTCCATTTCCTGAACGCGACGATGGCGAGCAGGACCAGGCAGATTATGGAAAGAATCTTCCTCGTCTTGTTCCAGTCCTTGCCGCCCTTCTTGTCTGTCGCCTTACGCTCCATAGGCCCTCACCAGCGTCTCCACTTCCTCGGCGTATACGTCTATGCCGCTCTTCCAAAAGGCCTTGTCACGGATGTCGAATCCCGCCTTGGCGCACAAGTCCTCGCAGGACATGTTGCCCGTGTCGGCAAGGAGCCGCTCGTAGCTTTCAGTGAACGCCTTCCCTTCCTTTCGGAAGCTGGCGTAGAGGGCTGCGGCGAAGAGCTGGCCGAACGCGTAGGGGAAGTTGTAGAAGTCCAGCTCCGTGCTGTAGTAGTGGCACTTGAGCGCCCACATGTATTCGTGCCGCTCGTCATCAAGGCCGGACCCGTAGCTTTTCTCCTGTGCCTCCGCCATCAGGCGGCAGAAGTCGTCCGCGCCCAGCTCGCCTTTCTCCCGCGCCTCGAACACGGACTTCTCGAAGTAGAATCTGCTCAGGATGTCCACGAGGACCTGCGCCACGTCCTGCAGGTCAAGCTCGATGATGCGGCACTTGTCCGCCTCGGATGCGGTCGCAATCATGTCCTGCTTGACCAAGGTCTCCGCAAAGGTGGAGGCGGTCTCGGCGAGGGTCATGGGGTAGTCAAAGAAGAGGGGGCTTTTCCCCTTCATGCAGTGGAAGTGGAATGCGTGCCCCAGCTCGTGCGCCATCGTGATGATGTCCGGGAACTTGCCGCTGAAGTTGCAGAGGATGCGGCTCTGGTGGCCTTTGGCGAAATCCTCGTCGTATGCCCCGCCGACCTTTCCGGGGCGGATTTTGGCATCGACCCAGCCGGAGGAGAACGCCATGCGGGCAAAGTCCCCCATGTTCTTGGAGAAGGAGTCGTATTCCTGTATGACGTAGTCCTTTGCTTCGTCGAAGGTCCATTCCTTCTCGAACAAGGACTGGCCGCCTGTCCCTTCAGAGCCGCCCACCCCTTCAGAGCTGCCCGCTTTTTCGCCGCCGCTTTTCGCCGTCCGAGGGGCGGGCAGGGGAGCGAAGAGGTCGTAGAAGGCCAGCCCCCTCCCGTCCGTTCCTGCCCGGTCGCTCGCGGTCTGCCCGCTTTTGCGGAGTATGGCTGCCTTGGTCTTGAAGTAGTTCCGCCAGACCGGCAGGGAGTCCTCGATTGCTCCGATGAGGGCGTCCAGGCTTTCTTTGCTCAGGCGGGAGGAGCTGAGCGCCCTGTCCAATGCGCTTTTCCAGTTGCGGCGGCCGTTCAGCATGACGGTCTCGCCCTTCAGGTTGTTCAGGCAGGCGGCGAGGGCGACGCGGTTGGATCGCAGCAGCTCAAGTTCTTTTGCGTAGGCTTCCTTGCGCTCGTCCTTGTCCGCGCTGGAGGCAAGGCCCCGCAGCTCGTTGAACGTCCGCCCCTTCTCGTCCTGCAGGGTGCTGATTATCTGCTCCTGCAGGCGGCTCCAGGCCTCGCCGCCGGTCTTCTGCATGTCGGACGCGAGCTTTTCTTCCGCCGCGGACATCTGGTGGGCGCTGTCGTCCATCATCTCCGAGAGGATGTACTCGTAGTCCTTGTACTCCGGGAAGCGGGCGTAGAAGTCGTCCATGTATTTTTTGTGGGAGACCAGGACGAGCGAGAGCTTCCGCTGGTATACGAGCAGGCTGTTCACAAGGTCGGTCGTCTCGTTCAGGCGGTTCAGCTTCGCGGGGTCCGTCGTGTCCGTGGAATAGGAGACGTATGCGTACTTGCAGAGCGTCCCGCTCATCGCGGCGCAGTTCTCGTATTCCTTCAGGAAGGGGGCAAGCCATGCCGCGAAGTCAAAGTTCTCGTTGCCCTGCTTGGTGAATTTGTCCGCGCTCTCCAAAAGGGAGGCGATGTTGCCTATCCGCTCCTTGCAGGAGGCAAGATATGCCGTATATTCGTCGCTGCCGGACTGGCCGAAGATGCCGTCCAGCTTCCATGTCGGGATGTTGTCTGATGTGTTCATGCCCCTACTATACCAGATAGGAGGGAATGTGTCAGTATGGGCTTGTCGGTTCAGCCCTCTCCGTATTATACTTATTGTAAGGGGACGCTTGCGGATTCAGGCGGCTTGCCTCCGATTTCTCACGAATGAAGGAGGCTGTCTATGACGGATTACGAAAGAGTTATGCTTGCCATAGCTATTGTCGGACTTGTGATAGACCTGCTCACCTTCCTGAAATAGTTTAAGGAAAGAAGCTCAAAAAAAGCCCGCCCCATAGCTTCCAACTCTGGGCGGGTTTTAATACTTGCTTACGGAGGCGGTCGCTTGTCGCAAGCGTCCCCATATCTTCTAATATATTATATTTTCTTCATAAAATCAAGCTTCCTACTCGTACTTTGCCGGATACACGCCGTTTTTGATGATGATGCCATAGAGCAGCAGTGCCAGACTCGTGTCCTCCAGAAGTGCGCCGCCAGAGCGTATGTCCATGTCCACCGCCGCTATGAGCGACAGGATCGAGGCGGCCGCTCCCGGTCCCCAAATCCGTGCGGCTCCCGCGTACTGGGTCCGCTTCTTTTTGCTTGCGAATCCTGCGGCCCGCAGCTGGCTTTCGGCAGGCTCGCCTTGGCCGGCGTGCAGTGCCTGCCATGTCCTGAGCTGCCTGAAGCAGTAGGCAAGTCCTGCCAGCAGTGCCGTTCCTGACGAATCCCGCGACAGGCGGATTTTTTGCAGTATCGCCATCGAGCCTTCCAGACGTTCCTTGGGGGAAGCAGACGGATTGGCCATGGCAGCGAAGAGGGTAAAGGCGTTTTCTTCCCTGTTGTGGGAAAGCATCTTGTCCACGTCTTCCGTAGTGACCTGATGCCCCGCTTCAAAACAGTAGAAGAAACGGGAACATTCGGATTTCAAGGCCTCGGTGTTGTTTTCCACCATGTCCAGAATCTGTTCCACGGCCTCCATGTCTATCTGGAAACCGTTCTTTTGGAAATAGCGAACCAGCCACTGCGGCTTCTGGTTGTCGAACATCTCCCAGAATACCTTTTTGCGTGATGGGGGAAAAAGGTTCTCTAGGGATTTTTCAACGGAGTTTTCATCGGATTCCAGAATAAGGGTATTGGGGCTGTCCTGCGAACCCCTGATATAGGAAGATATGAGTGCTATGTCGTCCTTGCCTTTGATCAATTCGGCATTTTTAAGGACGACAAAAAGGGCAGAAGAAAAGAGGCTTACGTTTTCCAGCTGGGAAATCACGTCCATGAGCCGCGTTTCGCCAGCGTAATAGCGGTAAAAATCTACCGCACCATTCTTTTTCTCGGAGGCAGCTTTCAGGTTGTCTACGGCATCATTCTTGTCGCCGTTCTCCGGGCCGGTGAACAGGTATACTTCCGATTCGACCGGCACCGCCTTTGCTGCGGACATGGAACGTCCTACTCCTCTTCGAATTTGGACTCGAACAGCTTTTCTATGGCTTCTGCCGCATCCTTTTCGTCCGACCCTTCCACCTTCAGGGTCAACGTCGTGTTGTAGCCTGCTGCCATCGTGATTACACCCATAATCGACTTTGCATTCACCGTCGTGGTGTTCTTTTCCATTATGATCTCGGCGGAAAACTTGTTCGCCGTCTGTGCAATGAGTGCCGCTGGACGCGCGTGTATACCAGCCCTGTTGCGAACTGTCAGAATTTTTTCAATCACTTTGAAACTCCAAGAATAAGCGTAGATTTATATGCAAACATATCAGTAGAAATCCTCCCTGCTGTAGTAGGCCGTCTTGGCATCCCCGGATTCAATCCACTTGAGTATGTTCTGGTCGAATTCCTTGGCCGAAAAGTAACCCATGCTCTTCAGCCTTTCGTTCATCGCCGCCGACTCTATAATAATCGGCAAATTTCGTCCCGGTTTTACGGGCAATTCTATAGAAGGGACGCTGACCCCAAGCAGGTCAACCTTGCTGGCATCCGTGCCCAGCCTGTCGTAGACCTTGTTCTGGTCCCAGGCTGAAAGGGTGACGACCAGCTGGACTTCCTTCTGCTCGCGTATTGCTCCGACTCCGTAGAGCTGGGAGATGTTGATGATTCCCAGACCCCTTATCTCCATGTGGTGGCTTATGTATTTGTTCGCGCCCCGGCCTACGAGGGTGTTTCCGTTTACGCAGGACAGCTCCACTATGTCGTCGGCGACCAGACGGTGGCCCCGTTCCACAAGTTCCAATGCAGTCTCGCTCTTTCCGACGCCGCTTTCGCCCATGATGAGGATTCCAATGCCGTAGACTTCGACGAGGACACCGTGCAGGGTCTTCTTTGGGGCGAAGACGTTGGAAAAGACGCGGAGCAGCCTGGCCGAGAATTCCGAGGAGTCGAGGCTCGTCTGCAGGACAGGACAGCCCGAATTTTCGGCGAAATAGAGGAATACCCCGTCCGGAGTAAGGCTGTGGGTAAAGACTACGCAGGGAATTTCGTATTCGAAGAATCTCTTTATGCCTTCGGTGTTGCTGTCCCTCTGCATTTTCATGAGGTAGGCATACTCGCCCCGTCCAAACAGCTGGAGCCGCTCAAAGGCGAACGCATCGTAGAATCCCGCGAGTTCCAGCCCCGGGCGGTTTATGTCAGGGACTACTATAAGTCTGGTCAAGCCGCTCCTCCCCCCTATGCAGCGCAAGTCGAGGGAGTCGTGGCCGTGCAATTTCAAGTCTAGTAAATCCAGAACTGTAAAGTCCTTCTCAGGCATGGTACTATTATACTATATAAACGCAGTTAAAATCAAGGACGCGCATTGCAAAGGCCCTTGAAGAAGTTGCACTCCTCGTCGTTGCAGGCTGTGGCTTCCCTGCTCCGTATGTTCAGGTGGAACACGTGGTACAACTTCTCCTCCCTTCCCTCGCTCGCGAAGAGGCGGAACGTGAACGGGACGTTCTTGTCGCAGAGGGCCCGTATCAGGATGGGGTTCTGGTATTTCAAGAAGTCGTCCGTCGAACTCATGACGTACAGGGGCGGCAGGCCGGAGCTCAGGTGGGATATGACCGACAGCTGCTCCTGTTCCGCACTGCTGCCTCCTCCGGGCATGAAGTCCTTCAGTATCTCCTGCATGTTGGGGTCCAGCTTGTAGGCCGCCACCGTGTCGTATATCCCGCAGTTCAGCGCGGCGGCCCGTATTGCGGGGCTGGTGCATGTTTCGAACGGCAGTGTCCCTGCGAAGTCCGGGTTTGACCGGGTGCAGAGGTAGAGGCCCAGAAGGTGCGCCCCTGCCGAATCCCCCACGGCGAACACCCGTCCGGTGTCAAGTCCGTATTCGGCGGCATGTTCCTGTATGAAGCGGAACACGAGGTCTATGTCTTCCAGGGGGGCGGGAAAGCGGAATTCCGGGCACAGGCGGTAGGTAAAGTTCACCACCGCGAAGCCCCTCCGTGCCAGGTCCATGCAGTAGAACTGGTAACGTTCCTTGTCGCCGTAGACCCAGGCCCCTCCGTGGACGCTGACGATGACCGGGAGTTTTCCCTCTACCGGGCCGGAAGTCCCAGCGGCGGCGCCGGAAATCCTTGCCACGGCTGTTCCTGCCATCGTGCCGGATGTTCCTGCATCCGTGGGCCGGTAGATGTCCAGCTTCTGCCACGTGCCGTCACTGCCATAACTCAGGTTGTCGTGGCGGAGGATGTTCTCCGAGGTCGTAAGGCCCGCATCGCGCTTGTCGTCGCTTTCCGACCAGCTTTTCCTAATTCTTTCTATTATACCTGCCATGTGGAGCTCCCTCTGTAGGAATGCGAATTGTGGAGCCAGTTTCAAGAAGTCCCCGCGGGTTTTCCGCACGGGGGCTCCGCACTGGCTCCGGGGAATGAAAAAGCCCGCCAAGGCGGGCTGTGGCCGTGTGTATACGGACCTCTATTTCTTTTCCTGAACCCGGTCCTTCTCTTTCTTGACCTTCTGGTCCAGTACGTCCATCATCTTGTTCAGCGCGGCGGCAAAGTCGTAGTCATCGCTCGTCACGTGGGCGTTGGCCCCCCAGCGGAAGTTCACCGTCGTGTCGAAGTAGTATTTCTTGTCCTCCTTCACGCGGAGAATCAGGTCCACTATCAGGCTGTCGGCATAGTCGATCCTCTTGAGCTTCTGGTTGATCAGCTCCGACTGATCCTTCTCCAACGTGAACCCCTGCGCTGATATTGATTTTGTCATAGGCTATTTTCTCCTTCTTATAGTACGTTTTGGCGGGCAGCGCGGAAAACTTCCAGCGGAAAGCCTTGCTTCACCTGCCCTATCTTCAGTATACAACCATATAGGCAAAAAAGCAAAGTATTTTTACTGCGCCAATCCGGTCCGCGTCGTCGGGCTTCGTTAGTCCGCGTCGTCGGGCTTCGTTAGTCCGCGTCGTCGGGCCTCGTTAGTCCGCGTCGTCGGGCCAGGGCGATCCCTGTCCGGCAGGCTGCTCCCTTGCCGGACCGCCGATTGCGAGCGGTTCGCTTCCAATCCGGTCCAGCTGGGAGAGGTCCCCGGCAAGTACGGCATCGCAGCGTTCCTTCCGCATCGGCCTGCCCCTAAAGAAGCCCTGCAGGATGCGGCAGTTCATCTGCCGGAGGACCGCAACCTGCTCTTCCCGTTCTACACCTTCCGCAATGGTTTCCAGTCCCAGTTTGTTGCCCAGCGAGATGATGGATTCCGCAATGTTGGATTCCAGGCTGGGCTGGTCGGTCAGGTTGGATATGAAGGCCTTGTCCACCTTCAGCGTATCTATCGGAAGGTACTGCAGGTAGCGGAACGACGAGTAGCCCGTCCCAAAGTCGTCCAGCGAGACAAGCACCCCCAGTTCCCGTATTTTGCGCAGGAGCGGCACTATGCGGTTCACGTCGTGGATGAAGATTCCTTCCGTTATTTCCACTTCCAGCGTCCCCCTCTGCACCGCAAAGCTCCGTATGGCTTCCTCAAGGTCTGGAATGAATCCGATGGAAAGCAGCTGGCTGGGCGACACGTTCACCGACATAACGCCCTGGAAGCCGTATTTTTCCCGCCATTCCCGCAGCGTCGCGCAGGCCCTTTTGAGGACCCAGCTGCCCAGCTCGCAGATGACGTGGGTTTCCTCGGCAATGGGAATGAACTCTTCGGGGCTTATCATGCCGAGCGTGGGATCGTTCCACCGCAGCAGCGCCTCGAAACCCCGCAGCGTATTGTCCTGCAGGTTGAACTGGGGCTGGTAATACTGCTCGAAGCTGCCGTTCGCGGAGGTGATGATGAGCTTCTGCTGGAGCAGCGAGCGGTGCAGGAAATCGTCGTACATCTTCTGTTCAAAGAAGACCATGTTGTTCTTGCCGTTTCTCTTGGCCCGCTTTACGGCCAGGTCCGCGAACTTGAGCAGGTCGGTCGAGTTGGAGCTGTCGTCCGGGCAGACTGCTATTCCGGCGGAAATCCTGATTCCGATGTTCTGGAAGCTGTCGAATATCACGTCGCTGACCGTGGCCAGCCTGTCCTTTGACGGCAGCTTCGTGAACAGTACCAGGAATTCGTCGTCGCCATAGCGGAACGCAAGGCAGTCTTCCCCTGCGAAGCGGTCTATAAGGTGTGCGCTGCGGCGGAGGATGCTGTCCCCGGCGATGTGTCCCGAGCTGTCGTTTATGCTCTTCATGTTGTCTATATCTATGAGGACTATCCCGACCATCTGGCCGTCTATGACGGCCGTGTCGATGATGCCGTCGAAGGTCCTGTTGAAGAAACTCCGGTCCGGCAGTCCGGTCAGGGGATCCAGGCTGGGCTTGCTGCTCTCCTGCATTTCGGCGGGCCGTATCTTTTCCTCCCGGAGCAGGGTCATGACGTAGCCGCCGCCTTCGATGGCCCCCGTTTCTATCTTGAACCTGCTGTTGAGGACTTTGGAATCCAGTTCCATCTCAAAGGAAGGCTGGCCTCCCCCGGCTTCCATCGCCCTGCCGAACAGGGCGGGGAAGGCCTTGAGCTCCTGCCGGAAGAGGTCCGACTTGTTCCCGTCTACCGTCAGGCTCCTCATCATGTCCGTGTAGGCGGCATTCTCGCGCAGGACCTTTATCCTGCATACAGATCCCTTGTCATCGAATTCCGGGAACACGACCAAGGCGGGCTGAGGAAGCGTGTCAAAAACGTCCTTATAATCGAGCGGCTTATCCATAAAACTTTCTATAATAATGCTTTTCGTATGATACGAATATTGATATTTTACCACCCTTTCCGCCTGCGGTCAACGAAAGTTTCCGCGGCCTGTTGCGGCTTGTTGCGGCTTGTTGCGGCGGCCCGTTGTGGCAGCCTGTGGCGGCTTGTTGTTGTGGCTTGTTGCGGCGGCCCGGCCTTTCCGCTACAATGGTATCTATGGAAAGATATGTTCATCGGGTGAATTATTACGAAACGGACAAGATGGGAATAACCCACCATTCCAACTATATACGCTTCATGGAGGAGGCGAGGGTCTTTTTCTTGGACCAGATTGGATGGGGATATGCCAAGATGGAGGAGGATGGAATTGCTTCCCCCGTCCTTGCCGTGACCTGCGACTACAGGCATTCCACGACTTTTTCCGATGTAATCGAGGTTGAGGTTTCGGTCCTCAAGCTGTCCGCCGTCAAACTCCAGATAGGCTATACGATGAGCTGCAGGGGGCAGGTCGTCTGCAAGGGGACAAGCACCCATTGCTTCCTTGACAGGGAAGGGAGGCCGCTCGTCCTGCAGAAGGCCCTGCCTGACTTCTATTCCGCCCTCGCTGCCTTGATTCCGCCGTCGGCTTGACACTTGAGCCCCTTTCAGTAAATAATGGCCCGCAAATGTACAGGCATGAATACAAATATATTGCCCCTGAGCAGGTCCTCGCAATGCTTGAACGGAGGGCCCGGTCCGTCTTGACCTTGGATCCCCATGCGTCGCGGAAGGGCTTTTACCATATCAGGAGCCTGTACTTCGACGACATGTACAATTCGTGCTACCGGGAGAACGAGGACGGAACCCAGCCCCGCGAGAAATTCCGCGTGAGGGTGTACGACTGCGATGCTTCCGTTATACAGCTGGAGCTTAAGCGGAAAGAAGGCGGCAAGACCTTGAAGCGTTCCTGCCCGCTCAGCCTGGACCGCTGCCGGACCCTGATGGAAGGGGGCATCCCGGACCTGCGCCCCGAAGATCCGCCCCTGTACAGGCGTTTCTGGGCCGCCATGCATTCCGTCGCCCTGCGGCCGGCCGTGCTGGTGGCATACGACAGAGTTCCCTATGTCTGGATGCAGTGCGGACGGGTGGTCCCCTCCTGCAACGTCCGGGTCACCTTCGACAGGAAGATCCGCAGTTCCTCTGATTTTTCACGTTTTCTGGAACCTTCCTTTGCCGCCCGTCCCATCCTTGGGCTGGGGGGCAGCCTTATGGAAGTAAAGTTCGATTCCTTCCTTCCTGATTTCATATATGAGCTGCTCCAGTGCGGTTCGCTGGGGGAGACTACGTTTTCAAAATACTACCTCTGCCGCAAGTTGAATACGGGCGGGCAGAGGATTGCATGAGGTTGCACGTATGAGCACGTTCAAGGACATATTCAAAAAGTCATTCCTACAGGGCTTCTCCCGCTACGACAGCAGCCCGGAGAACATCATCATCGCCTTTGCCGTCGCCACGGTCTTTGCCCTCTACATCTTTTTTGCCTACAGGCTGTTGACCCGCAAGACCTTCTATTCCAAGAGCTTCAACATAGCCCTTGTGGCCCTTGCACTGATAACGACATCCGTCATCCTTGCCATCCAGTCGAACATCGTGATTTCGCTCGGCATGGTCGGTGCGCTTTCTATAGTCCGTTTCAGGACGGCCATAAAGGAACCGATGGACCTCGTGTTCCTCTTCTGGTCCATTGCGACGGGCATAATCTGCGGTGCCGGATTTGCGGAGATAGCCGCCGTGCTTGCCTTCGTCCTGACCCTGGCGCTGTTTTTCCTGGACCGCCTGCCCGTGGGACGCGCCCCGAAGATTCTGCTGGTTTCCGCGACGGGCTATGATGCGGAAGGGGCCGTGCTGGAGCTGGTAAAGAAGCACTGCCGCTACTACGCGGTCAAGTCCCGCACCCTTTCCGGCGGGCAGATGGACCTGGTTCTGGAAGTTAGGACCGAAAGCGAGGGGCAGCTTGCCAAAGAGGTCGCCGCCCTGCAGGAGGTGATTTCCTCCAGTTTGCTTTCCCATGACGGCGAGGTGACATATTGAAAGACGGCTGCCTTGATGGCCGCCGTCTTGATGAAAAAAAGCTTGTGCCTGCCGACTTTTCCGTGTAGAATAAAAGCAGTGGGATTACACTAATCTTTTTCTCTAGGCAGGCACATTTTGAATAGATCGTTCTGCATTGCGAAATCCGCTCCTGTGGCTTTTCTGTTACCTGCGGCATTGCTTATGGCCGTGTCATCCATCTTCGTTTCCTGCGGAAAGAAGAGCCAGCCTGTCCAGAATGAGGACGTCAAGCCCCGGAGCTACACCTACCGGACTACCGGTTCCTCTCCATCTTCCTGGAGTCCCACGGACTGCCAGACCACGAGCGACAGCTTCCCCATTACCTACACCGCCGATGCCCTGTTCGAGTTCAACCTGAATGAGACGAGGGACGGCTATGTCATTGAACCGGGAATGGCGACGGAGATGCCGGAGGACGTGACCCGTTCCTACGCGGGCCGCTATGGAGTTCCCGAAGATGCCACGGAAGGCTATGCCTGGAAGGTCCACCTGCGCGACGACCTGTGTTGGGACAACGGCGAGAAAATCGACGCGTCCAGCTTTGAGTATTCGGCCCAGCAGTTCCTGAACCCCAAGATGAAGAACTTCCGTGCCAGCACCTTTTATGAGGATTCCCTTCCTCTTGCCGGAGGAGAGGAGTACTACCAGGGAACCGGCGCATGGGAAGATGTCGGGTTCATCAAGGACGGGGACCTTGAGTTTACCCTGGTGCTCACGACGTCGCTGTCCCCCTTCATGTTCCTGTACAACAGCACCTCCTTCAACCTCATGCGGAAGGACCTGTACGAGGCGAACAAGAAGGAATCGGGCGACATCATCAAGAGCAGCTACGGAACCAGCGTGGAGACGTCCGCCTCCTACGGCCCCTATAAGATTTCCCAATTCCAGGCCGACAAGTCCATGACCTTCGTCCGCAACGAAAACTGGCGGGGCTACCGCGATTCCAAGTATGAAGGCCAGTACCAGACGACGAGCATCTACATGCAGTACATCGTGGAGCATCAGACCGTCATTTCCCTTTTCCTCCAGGGCGAGCTGGACGACACGTCCCTGGATGCCAAGGATTTGGAGAAGTACGGGTCCAGCGAATACCGGCTCATAACTCCGCTTCCCTATACCTGGAAGTTCAGCTTCAACATGGACCGGGATTCGCTCATGAAGGAAAATACCGACGGAGAGAACCACCTTGCCATTTCCAACATCAATTTCAGGAAGGGAGTTTCCCTTGCGCTGGACAGGCAGAAGTACTGCGATACCGTGACGATTGGAAGCACTCCCGGCTATGGGCTCATCAGCAATTCCTACGTCAGCAATCCCGACACGAACGAACTGTACCGCAACACCGCCGAGGCCAGGGCCGCCATGGTGGATTTCTATGGGGCGGACACATACGAGGACATCACCGGCTACGACATAGACGCAGCCCGCGACTGCTTCAAGAAGGCGTACGAGGAGCTCCGCACCGGAGGGGACGTGCGGCCCGGCGACCGCTTCTACATAGACTTCCATACCTTCAGCAACGACGACGTGTACATGCGGACGGTCGCATACATACAGGATGCGGTGGATTCCGCCGCCAAGGGAACGCCCTTTGAAGGCCGCGTGACGGTACGTCAGGTTACCGACCAGGACTACTACGACAACATGCGCAACGGGAACGTTGACCTTGCCATGACGGCTTGGGGCGGTGCGTCCTTTGACCCCTACGGAGTCCTGTGGTGCTACTGCACGAGCGATGCGTTGAACGAGTACGGCTTTGACCCCGTTGCCGAGGTGCATACCATCGAACTGAATGGCAACAGGGTGACCAAAAGCATGAACGCCTGGTACAAGGCCCTCTGTTCCGGGGAATATTCTTCCGCTCCCTATGCGGTGCGCAACAAGATCCTTGCGTCCTGCGAGGAGAAGCTCCTGTCCTACTACAATATGATTCCCCTCCGCTACCATAATTCCAATTCGATGATTTCGCAGCGCGTGGTGAACGGGGCCAACTTCTACATAAACGATCTGGTCAAGCGCGGCGGCATCCAGTACATGACCTACACCATGGACGACGACGAGTGGGCCGCCTACTGCGAGGAGAACAATAGGCAGCTGCGCTACTAGGGCCGGCCTGCCGGCTGCGGTCCTGTTTGCCGGCTGTGGCCCGGTCTGCGGCCTGCTGCTTGATTTGCTGGCTACGGCCCGGTCTGCGGATTGCCGCATGTAATTCTTGATAAAGATTTGTTTTACTTCTATCTTTGGGTGAGGCAGTTTCAAGAAGTCCCTGCGACGTCGTCGCAACGGGCGTTTGAAGCTGGACCAAATTCATTTTCGTATCGATTCGTATCGATTGTAAACCTATAAGGAGGTGCAATATGGCATTGGAACTCAACGAGTCAAACTTTACCCATGAGGTTCTGGAAAGCGACGTCCCGGTCCTGGTGGACTTCTGGGCGCCCTGGTGCGGACCGTGCAAGATGATGGGGCCGGTGCTGGAGGAGGTCGCTGCCGAAGTCTCCGGCAAGGCGAAAGTCGGCAAGGTCAATGTGGACGACAGTCCCGACCTTGCACAAAAGTACGGCATCATGAGCATTCCGAATTTCATCGTGTTCAAGGGCGGGCAGAGCGCCGGACAGCAGGTGGGCGCGGTTCCCAAGGATGCCATCCTGAAGCTGCTTGGTGTGTGACCCATGCGCGATTCACAGCCGGATGTCCCCTGCCGGGACATCTGCTACCGCTGCCTCCGTCCGCTTTCCTCCTGCTACTGCAAGTACATCAAGCCCTTTGACAGCGGCGTGAAGTTCGTCCTCCTCATGCATCCCAAGGAGGCAAAACGGCAGCGGACGGGCACGGGCCGCCTGGCCAGCCTGACGCTGGAGGGAAGCGAGATCCTGGTGGGCGTTGACTTTTCCAGCAATGCCCGCCTCAATGCCCTGCTTTCAGACCCCGGCTACTATCCCGTCCTCCTCTATCCGGGCCCGGATGCCTGGACCGCCGGCAAGGAGGGCTTCAAAGAAAGCCTGGGCGGCAGAAAGCTGCTGGTCATCATCATCGATTCCACCTGGGCCTGTTCCAAGAAGATGATAAAGCTTTCCAAGAACGTCCTCTCCCTGCCCAAATTTTCTTTTTCCGGCAGCTACCGGAGCATCTATACCTTCAAGCGGGAACCCAAGGAATACTGCGTTTCCAGCATAGAGTCCTGCTACTATCTGATAAAGGAACTGCAGGCCGCGTCCGTCGTTTCCGCCTCCGTTGACCCGGAGCCCCTGATGGACGTCTTTAAGGAACTGGTGAAGTTCCAGCTGGAAAAGGAGAACGAGCGGATTTCTTCCGGCGTTCCGGGAAGCCACGCCTACGACTGGAAGTACACCACGCTGAAGCAGGTCCCCGAATCCCTCTAGCCGGGCCTCCCTCGCCCCGAATCCCTCTAGCGGTCCCCCCTTGCGGGGCCGCCGCCCCCACCCCAGACTCCCCTTCTTTATAAGAGCTTTCTTACTTTTCTCTTAGTAGGGTTTAATGAAGCCCGACCTGCCATGCAGTATAGTGTGTATTGTAAGGTTGAGATGCGGCAAGTACAAGGGTGCTGACGAACGCCCAGCCTTCATGAACGAGACAACTACTTAAGGAGTTTCATATATATGGTGTTACCGCCAAAAAAGGGAGTTTTTTAGACGACTGCTGAACGCCTTGAAAACAGTCGTGGCATGAAGCCGGCATTGGAGACGCTGGCTTCATGCCTTTTTTTTCGTGCGGCGGCTTGGAATACCCGGGCGGCTTCAGAGCCCCTCTGGTGTGAACGGCCCGGTGCGCGGGTGCGGGGGGACAGCCGCCACCCCGTTGCCCCGCCGCCCTTTCGTGCCCGTCAGTCGCCTCCCCACTGGCTGTCCAGCCAGGCAAGCCGGGCACGCAGGTATTCCGTCATGTAGTCTATTTCCGACTGGTAGGTCTTCCTGTTCCGCCAGCCCCTGGGATTGGGCCACTGCCGGTGGCCGAACGACTTCCACACCCTGTCGTTCAATATGGCCGCATCCGTCAGACCGTCTGCCCAGCCCTGTATGAGGTCGATTGACCTTTCCAGCTCTTCCCGCTTCTCCTTCCAGCGACCTTTCAGGGCATCGGTGAAGATGTCGTCTTGGAGGAGATGGTCGTACCAGAAGGCCTGGTCCGTTATGTAGCCGTCCGCATCGCTGCATCCCGACGCGTCGGTGTTGCCGGAGGACAGGTCGAAGTCCCAGACTGGCCCCATGTAGAATTTGCCCGTGGGACCGTCGTAGTGGATGAAGCAGGACCCCTGGAAGCGGGAATCGTGGTTCTTTGTGAACTCGTTCACGAGGTACCAGTCCACCAGCGAGTCCAGGTCAAAGTAGTGGGTCCAGTCTCCGGGGCTGCCTTTTTCTCCGTACAGGTACTCCTCCCGGTCGTTTACCAGGTCTTCGATTTCAAGGAACTCATCCCAGCTGTATTCCATGCCGTCGGCCTCGACGATGTTGAATATGACCCCCTGATTGCTCGTAAAGCTGTACCGTGTGTTCCTGTGCTCGTCAATCTTCAGGAGTATGCTGCCCTGGGCCGGGTCTATGTCCACCCGGCCGGGAGCTATCTCTATCTTCTCCTGGATTCCGTACAGCCCTATGTATTTCCCGTTGAGGACCATGTTGACGAATCTCTGCCGGGGAGTCCAGGCGAATCGGTTCCAGACTTCATGGGCCAGGTGGAAGGCGTATTCGTCGCGCAGGAAACTCTTGTCGGTTGCACTGGCCTTCAGGACCCAGCGCCTGGCGCTTCCCATTCCCAAGAGGCCCGCCTCTTCGTCCAGCTTGAGCAGGTATGGCTTCTTGCTGGTGTCTATGGTCCTCCAGGTGGAATTTCCCCGGCCTTTTATCTTGCATCCGCCTTCCCAGTGGCTGTCCCCGTCGTCCAGCGTATAGACCGCGTCCAGAAAGTTTTCCGTCGAGCTGACCTGCCTGCCGTAGGTATGCACGTTCAGGATGGGGAGGTCCAGATTCCGGTAGTCCTCTTCCCGGACGCCGGAATAGAAGCCTGCGAAGGCAAAAAAGGCCGAGCTGGCCAGGACGAGCGCAAGCATGGCAATGCTGGCGGGACTGTGGCGGCGTATCCTCATTCGGACTCGTATTCCCCGGTCGTCATAAGCTGGCAGTGCAGCGGGGAAAGCCCCTGCAGGACAAGTTCCGTCGCCGCCTCCTTTTCTTTCGTAAAGCCGGAGCAGGCGTCCGTCAGGTAGACCAGCCTGCTTCCCAAGTCTATGAGGTCCAGGGCGGTGAACAGCACGCAACATTCGGCCACGACCCCGGTCAGGACGACCCTTCCTGACTGTTGGGCAGCCTCCCTGAGGGCGGGAATCTTCATGGACGAATACACGCTCTTTGCATAGACCTTGTATTTTTGTGCCAAGGGCTTTATGTCGTCCACCAGTTCGTTCATCCAGACGTTTTCGTTTATGTCGGCATAGTGGACGTTGTAGTCCTTCCAGGTGCCGTGCGGGTCCGTGGGGGGGAGGAACACCGTGATGGCCGTCCGTACGTCCTTCCGGCAGGCTTCCGCCTTTTCACACAGGCCGGCAATCCTCCTGGCGACCCCCTCCGTGTCCAAACAGGCCCAGGGCTGGCCCGCCGTGTAGACATTCTGCATGTCGGTGATGAGAATCAGATCCCCGTCCTTCATAGTGCCATTCCCCTGGCCAGCTCGTCCGCCTTGCGCAGCATGCTGCTTTCCCAACGGAGCAGCGAGCGTTCCGCAGCCGGTTCGTCCCCCTTTACATCGCACAGGATGCGGAACACCGGTTCCGTCCCGCTGGGCCGCATCCAGATGAAGGCCCTGGTCCAGCCGTCCTTGTCCAGGAAGCGCACTTTAAGCCCCCCCTTGCCGTTGTTCCAGTTGGAGACGTTCTTGACTTCTTCCGTTCCGTTCGTGGTGTCGGCCTCGTAGGAGCTGAAGGCATAGATGGCCTCCAGCTCATCGTTCTTTGCCTCCCATTCTTCGCGGAAGACCTTTTGGAAACATTCCTTGAGCAGGCCCATGTTTTTCGTGGTCACCTTCATGACGGCGCGGGGCTCGCTGACTCCCGTCGTCGTGTAGCGGGGCAGGGTCTCCAGCACGTCGGAAAGGGTAAAGTCGTCCGTGTAGCAGTATTCCTGTCCAGACCGTTCGCACCATATATGGAACAGGCCCTTCTTGAGCTTGCCGGATGCATCGGTCCTGTCCCGGATGCTCAGGAGCTTTATGATTGCGAACAGGGTCGCAAGGGGGTCGCGGACCCGCGAAGGATGGGTGATGTTCCCCCCGTTGCTGCCTTCCCCAAGGATCCGCACTTCATAGCCTTCGTCCCGCTTCTTTTGGGCCAGCTGCACCACGTTGGCCTCGCCGACTTCGGCACGGAACAGCCGTATGCCCAGCTTGTCGCAGATTTCGTCAATCCGCATGGACGTGGGACAGTTGACGGCGACGGCCGTCGGCTTGTTTTCGGTGTTTGCCGCCTTGCTTTCGGCGGCCGCGTCCGGCCCGCTGCCGGCGTCGTCGCCTTTCCCTTCCAGCATCGCCATGATTTTGCGGTACAGGCCGCCTGCGGAAAGGTTTTCCTTCTTCCAGATGCCGAACGTGCTTTCGGCCATGACGCAGAGGGCGAAGACCTCCTGGGCCGGAATGGGGCGGGCGACCTTTTCATCTTTGGTCAACCCCGCCTTTTCGTCCCAGAACACGATGTTGCCCCGGTCCCCGTCGCAGTCCGGCATGTAGCCCAGGATTACGCTCCTGTCGCCGGTTTCCTGCCACTGCGTCATCCGTTTTGCGCAGTGGACCAGGTTTTCCGGTTCCGGGATGATGGCGTGGGCAATCTGGCCCGGCTCGTCGTTGAATGCATCATAGCGTATGCCGAAGGAGTCCATCAGCTTTTTGTCGATGGAGCAGGTCCGTGCAGACCCGTTCATGTCGATGACGACGGTAAGGGGATGCTCCTTGAGGGACTGCCGTATGAGCGAGAACAGCTTTTCCTGTTCTCCCGGATTCGCGCTTCCTGCTATGATTTCCTTGATGAACGAATCGTATTCCTGCAGGGCCTCCTTCTTGTAGCGGGAGGAATCCAAAAAGGTGCTGTCCAAGTTTTTGTCGCTTACGCGGGAAAGGATTTTCCAGGCGTGGGCTTCGGTCTCAAGGGGGCTGCACTTCCGTTCAAACAGCTCGATGAGCCGTTTGCTTTCATCGGCGGGGAGCACCCCCCCGTCCGACATGCCGAACTTGATTCCGTTGTGCCCAATCGGGTTGTGGCTGGCGGAAATGTAGACGAAGGCGTCCGCCTTCTTTGCGTAGGCCATGATTTCCGGGGCCGCCACGATGCCGGTGTAGTGGACCGTGATTCCCGAATAGAGGAGGGACTTCATGAGGTCCTTCGCTATTTCCGCACCGGTCGGCCTGGTGTCCCGCCCCACGATGACGGTCGGCTTCTTGTCCCGGCTCCGTTCCAGCAGGTACTCCGCGAAGGTCTCCCCGATCAAGATCGAAATGAGGGTGTTCGCCTTTCCGATGGACTTGCTGCTGTCTTCTTCATCGCCGCTTTCCGTGAAGATTTTGCGCCATCCAGAGGCCGAGAGGATCATGTTGTGGTGCATGTCTATTCCTTGCTCCTGCTGTATGATTCCGGCAGTCCGTCAAAGCAGTTCAAAATTTTGACGACCGGGGACGAAGGATGTATGCCGCTTTCGGTCCTGTAGTAGTCCAGGCCTTTTTCTACATTGCGCTCGCAGCCTTCGCCTTCTATGAGCATGGTGCCTATAATGGCGTAGACGTTTTCATTCCCGTTCAATTCGGCGGCATTGTACCAGAGGAAGGCGCTGTCGTAGTTCTTGGGCACTCCCTTCCCATTGTAGTAGCAGCCGGCCATCTTTTCCATGGCCTCCACCTTGTTCAGCTTTGCCGCCATCAGGTAGTACTTTGCGGCCAGCTCGTCGGAGCCGTTCACGAGGGAACCGGCTTCCGTGTAGGCTTCCGCCAGGGTATAGAGCGCGTCGGCATTTTCCGCATTGGAGGAGACTTTCTTCTTCGCCTTGTTTATGGCCTCGTTCACGGTGTATGCGGAAAGGGTCATCTTGTCGCTGTAGTATTTTTCGATGTAGAGCCTCTGGTCCTTCGCCGTGCTTATTCCGGCGGTTTCGGCAAACACCGCCAGCCGGTAGGCGTCGTCCAGGTTGCTGTAGTCGCCGTCGAAGGTGACGGAAACGTCCTGAATCCGCTGCTTTATGAGGGCCTCATAGGATTCGATGTAGCCGTACTTGACGGCGGCTATGAGGGATTCCTTTATGTCCGTCTGGCCCGGAAGCCAGATGAGGAACGAAAATGAGAGGTAGTAGCTGTATTCGTCGTCAACGGAACAGCCGTTCGTGATGAACTCCTTCTGTTCCGCCTGGTCCCTGGCCGTAACGGCAAGCCAGCCCCAGGCCTCGCTGTAGTTGAGGTTTGCGGCCGCCTCGAAGCTTTCCCGCGCGTCCTTTGCCTTCTTCCGGGTCCCGTAGCCGTTCTGCTGGCAACGGCCCTGGCACAGCAGGGCGGGGGCATATTCCGGGTCTTCCTTCAGCGCGTCCTGCACCAGCCCCCAGGCTGCGGCCACGTCCTTGTCGGGCCGTACGGAAGCCGCCTTCATATTGTACTTTGACGTGGCCTCGTTGTCCTCCAGCAGGAGCCATGCGTACCAGGTCTTTTCAAACTTTCCGCCGGATTCCGCCCTGGTCTTGAACCACTTCATCGCTTCCGTCTTTGTGGCAACCTTGAGCAGCTCGGTGTTCTTTTCGGTCTCCTTCTTTTCGATGAAATTCTTGTCGTCCATCGAATTCAACCAGTACTCCACGTCGTTCTTGAAGCGGATGCCCTGCAGGACCTGCGCGTAGATGTTGTCCAGCTCGGACAGCGCCTTTGCCTGCCTGGACGCATTCAGCGGGAACTTGTTCGCGCTGTTTATGGACTGGCGGTAGAAGTTCAAGCTGCCCTGCTTGCCCCGGTAGCGTTCGCCCAGGACGAACATGCAGTAGGCGCTCCCCTTCTTTGCCCCTTCGTTCAGCCATGCCAGGCTGTCCTTCTCGCCGTCTTCTGTTTCGGCCTCCGTGTAGTACAGCCCCAGGTCCAGGCAGACGGTCTCGTCGCTGCCGTTTCCTTCATCCTCGTACCAGGCCCGCATCTGCTCCATCTTCTCCTGGTAGGCGAGCTTTTCATCGTAGAGCGCGTCTCGGTACTTGTAATAGTAGAAGGACGCCATGTTCTTGTCGGTCGTGCCGAAGTAGCCTTCCCGGTAGATGGCCGCCAGTGCCGCGAAGCCCCTTGCCTCGCCGTACATCGCGGCGTTCATGTAGTATTCTTCCGCCTTCTCCTGGTTGTGGAAGGGGTTGGACTGCTTGCGGCACAGGGGCGTGGAGTATTCGGTCTGTACGGGAATGAGCCCGGCGTAGAAGTCCCCCAGGAGCATCGCGCTCTTTGCGTGGAACAGGGCTTCCGCCTCCTCCAGCAGGACCGAGGCCGTTTCCAGGAGCTCCGCCGCGCTGTCGTCCGTCACGTTCCCCACGCCCAGCGCGAGTATGTCCTGTGCCGCCAGGTAATATGCCTCGGCGACGTTGAACTTCATGGCCTTGTCCAGAAACTTCTTGCGGTCCGTGCCGCCCGTCCGCTTTGCAAGGCAGATGAAGCTTTCGGGAAATTCTTCCGACGCGGCGGAATCGTACAGCTTTTTGACGGACAGCTTTGCGGTTTCCTTGTCTGCCCAGCAGCCTTCTATCTCCTCTGCAAGCAGCAGGTTGCCGCCGGCGAAGCCAGCCTTGTATGCGCGTTCGGCAAATTCACGCGACTTGCTGTAGTTCTTTATTACGCCGCAGCCCGTCCTGAGGCATTTTGCAATGACGTAGTTCGCATAGGGAATGAAGTCGGCATATTCGGGGTACAGGCCCCCCGCTATGTCCATGTACCAGAGGTAGGAGCTTTCCGCCGTGCCATACAGGTCCCTGAGTCCCGGCGCGTAGGTGTTTTGCAACAGCAGGTCGCTGTGCTTGGACAGGAGGAGTGCGAAGTACCAGCTGTCCAAGGGGTAGAATTCTATGTCGGCCGACAGGGCGGCATCGTGCTTCTGCTTTTCAAGGAAAAAATCCTCGGCATTGGCGGAGTTTGCCGCGATGTTTACCGATGACCGGCCGAACGCCGGCGCAAGGGCCAGCAGGGCAACAGTCAGGATTATATATGCCTTTTTCCTGTTTTCTTTCATAGTTTCCTATTGTAAGGCATAATTCCCATATAATCAAGAATAACTCTCAAAACTGAGAAAAGGCTAGTTCTTGTTTATGACCTTCGTACTGACCTTCCCGCTTTCTATGTCCGTGAAGCGGACGTAGAGGGAAATCTTGTTCTCCGCGTTCAGGCTTTCCCAGACGGAACTGGCCAGGCTGTCCAGGTCCCCCTTCAGGCTGACGAGTTCCGGCTCCCCCTCGAAGCTGGGCAGCGGGTTCCCGTCCCCCATATAGGTGTGGATGTAGCGGCCTGTCCCGGCGGCGGGGCTTGCGTAGTCAAAGGTGTAGCGGAGCGTTCCCGGCTGATTGCCCGGCTGCTTGCCGGCCGTTCCTGCGGCGGGGAGCGTAGCGGGATCGCTTTTCAGGATTGAAAGGCTGAAGCTGTAGGTGCCCCCCTTGAACTTCTGGATTCCAGAGATGCGGGGTGTGTAGTTGGGCGCGTCCGGCTCGAAGGTACGGCTTTCCAGCGAGCGCGGGAAGCTGGAGCCGTTCTTGAGCCCTTCGTATATGGTGTCGGTCTGGTCGCCGTTGGTGACGATGACGGTCGTCTTTCCCACTTCCGGCAGGACCCTGACCGGCGAGTAGATGATGAGGCTGGGGTCCTTCAGCTTGGACGGGTCGAACGCCTGCGTCCGCAGGCCGCCGTTTTCTTCTATAAATACCCTGTTCCTGCTGTTTTCGCTCCTGCCCATGATGAAGTAGAGTGCGACGGCAGACTTCCCGTCCTCCGACTTGCCCAGGACAATTCCCCGTCCGGGATATACGTTCTCTTTCAGCTTCTTTTCCAGCGCGTCCATGATGGAGCCTCCTGTGTGCGTTTCAAGTGGGGCAACGGTGCCTGTCGCCCCTGTGTTTCCCTAGACTAGCACACAAACAGAAAATTTGTAATATTGCAACAAAAAATTTACAATATTGTAACGGAAAATTTACAATATTGTAACGGGAAAATTACAATATTGTAACGGAAAAATTTCAGTACTACAAAAAAAAATTTGCAGAAAAACAAAAAAATGCAAAAAAAATGGCCAACGCACTAAAATTCTGTGCGTTGTACTCTAGTTTCGACTTTTGAATGACGCTATAATTCCCCCAGTTTTATAAAGTATAGGGCATGTAAGGTGTTTTCGTTTGGTTCTGCCGTTGGAGGTAAGCGGGGGCATGGCAGCGGCCTGCTCCTGGCTCTGAGCATTCTATTCTTTGTTTCTCGCCCCGGCTTTTCGGAAGGCCCCAGGCTGGTTATGACGGGCGACGTCCCTGTCCGCAGCTTGGTCTGGACGGACGGCGGCAGTTCCTTTGCCGTTGGCGAAGCGGACGGCATACGCATACGGGACCTGGACTCCGGGACTGTCCGCGCGTCCCTGCCGGTTCATGACGCGGGGGCGGTGGGCTTTGCCAAAGAATTCGGGCGCAGCGGCACCCTGTACGCCACCCTTTCCGACTCAGGGGAACTGTCCGTCTGGGACGTAGGGGAGGGGGAGGCCGTGCCCGCGGACATCGCTTTCATTGAAGACCCCTTGGACGGAACCGTCGTTCCCATCGGCCAGCTCCGCTTTACGGCCCTGGCATTCAGCAGAAACAGCGACTGCATGGTGGCCGGAATGCAGGACGGCAGCCTGCGCCTCTTTTTCAAGCTGCGCTTTTCCAAGCAGTTCCTTATGCGCGAGACGGGCGGACAGACTGGCCGGATTACGGCCCTGGCATTCAGTCCCGACGGTCGCTCCTTTGCCTCGGCCTCCGATGACGGCAGCGTCCTCCTGGTGAACGCGTTTTCCGTCAAACCGGTGGCCCGGCTTCCCTTTTACGCCGTAGAGGCCGATGGCCCCATCGATTTTGCCCCGGACGGAACCCTCGCGGCTGTCTTGGACAACCGGAGCGTGGTGTTCTACGGTAGGGATGGGGAACAGAAGGGCAGCCTCATCGTGGATTGCGACATACAGGCCGTCCGCTTTTGGGGCGGGGGCGACAGCCTGGCCGTGCAGGGGATGGACGGCAGCATATCCTTCTATAATATAGCCTCAGGAGAGCGCTTTGCTTCGGTTCCCCCCGTCCAGGCTTCCACGCTCTGCTCCTTTGACTTCAGCGAGGACGGCCTGTCCCTGCTGGAAGGATATGGGGACGGCACGGTGTACTGCTTTCCGCTGGCTGACTACCTGGCTCCGGCAGAACCGGAGGAGAATGCGGAGGACCCCGTGCAGACCGGCATTGCGGCTGCCCCAGAGGAGCCCCCGGCAGTCCCGGAGGAGGCACAGGTGGCTCCGGTGGCCGAGGAACCCCCGGCAGTCCCAGTGGCCGAGGAGCCTTTTGAGTACGATGACTTTGAACCCTATGGTGAGGAAGAGGAAGATGTCGAGCCGCGGAAGCGGACATTCAAGGAAAACTTCACCAGCACGGGAAGGAACTCCATTTCACTCCAGGCGGGCGGAAGGCTGCTGCAGGACCCCTACGATGCGGCCGTGGAGCTGGACCTGTCCTTTCGGATGGGGACCCTGTTCCCGCCCTTCTATGTGGGGGCGGCCTTGAGCGGACAGCTGGGCAAATGCTTTGATGCGGACAATTACCCCAATTCATATACCTGGAAAGGGGAGGACCTTGCGCCGCCCCTGACGGAAGCCGCGACCCTCTACGTCCCGCTCGGCGTGGAGTTCGCCATACGGAATTCGGCGTTCAGCGTCTTCAGCGAGCTGCATGGAGGCGTGCGGGAAGTGATGCTCTGGCGGACCTGCGATGAAGGCCTGCTCCGGTCCAAGCCGCACTTTGTCCCCATGGCCGGCATCTATATGGGGGCACTGTTCCACGGCTTCATGCTCCAGGCCGGGGTGGACTTTGACCCGGTGCAACGATTTACGCCCGGCGTGCTGCTCGGATACAGCTTTACACTGCCGGGAGGAGGAAAGAATTGATGTCCCGACACGTTACGAGCATTGTGCTCGCCGTCGCAGGATGCCTTGCGGCCAGCTTTCTGGCGGCAGGCTGTTCCAACGGTACATACGACCCGCTGATTGAGGAATACAACGAGAACTTCGTCACGATTGAAGATACCGACGGTTCGCAGTATTCCGTGAACGACGCGGACTTTGACGCTTCCCGGATGCTGCGCGACCTGTACTCGGTCTCCCGTCGCACGATGACGAATTTTGCCATCGTGGGCCCCCAGGATGGAGAAAGCTATGAGTGGAGCATCTGCGAGACGGTAAGCGGTGTGAGCGTGAACCTTCCGGGCGTGGACATGGGGAGCAGGACCTTCTCGGTCTACCTGCCGAACACGACGCTCAAGGAACAGACGATGTACACCGTAAGCCTTTCCGTGACCAACAGGGCCGGCACGGTCTTTACGGATTCCGGACGGCTGTGGATAGAGGACGAGTAGGCTATAAACAAATAGGATATAAAAACAAGAAAAATAGACGTGAGCAGGTCCGGCTCCATTCGGGCAAAACAGAAAGTATGTTATTGTATAAAGGAGTTTTGGGATGAAAAAAAGACTTTTTTCTTCATGCCTGAAGGCGGCAGCAGCCCTGCTGCTTGCTTTCGCAGTTGCCTCGTGCGCACAGTCTGCGGGCGGGGATGACGAAGGAACGGTGAGCGGCGGAACGGTAAGCAATGCCGCCAGCACCCGCAAGGTAAGCATCTCCGTCGGCGACAAGAATGCAAGTGGACCGTCGATGATGATCCTGCCGAGCGTTGGATCGGATTTGTTCGGGGACGACGGAACAATCAAGTACAGCCCGATTATCCTGACGGGAACTTCCGCGAAGGGAACCCAGGTGGGCGGTTCCGCCGACGGAATCCATCTTGAAAGCGAGTTCGATCCCGCCACCAGCACGGCAAACGTGGATCTTGACGCGACCTACTGGGAGCTGACGCTGACTGCGTACGACAAGGTTTCCGGCAAGCCAGCCCTGCGGGGAGTGCGTGCGGTTGACCTGACGCATGGCGTCGCGGACGTCACGTTCACCCTGTCACCGGGAAAGCTTGATGACGGTGCGGGCGGCTTCTACAACGGAACGGTCCACATAGCGGGAACCTTCACTTCTAGTGCTGCCGACATCGTTACGAATGTCAATAGCTACAAGATTGGCCTGTATGAGCGGAACAAAAAGGAGCTGACGACGGTTGCCGGTTATGAAGATACGAAACCTGTGACTGGATTGACCAGCCCTGCCTCCATCGCATTCGACTGGGACAAGAGCGACGCCTATAGCTGTCCTCCGGGAGAGTACCTCTTTGTCTTCCAGCTGCTTGACGTCAACGGTGCTGTCGTCACGCAGTACTCAGACCTGATAATCGTTGACTCCGGCCTGTGTACGGAAGCGACCCTCAACATTGAGGACGAAGATTCCGTTGATGCTCCTACGGATTTCATGGCGTATCTTGTTGATGACTCACAGGAGAATGGCAAATACCAGGTCAGGTTCACTTGGGATCCCACGCCTTCTTGGAATGCGACGCAGTTTGTCCTGCAGATTACGGACGTTGACTCTAGTGAGACCCAGACTCTTCCGAGCGAGCGTGCTGGAAGCGGTGAAGGAAACTTCGCGGCCTATGCTGACGGTTCCCTGATGGCAGGAGCAGAGTACTGCATCGTCAGCTTGCCGGCCAACCACCGCTATGAGGCAACGATAAAGGCGAGGTCAGCCCGCGGACGTGAGTCTGCCGTGGTGAGCAGGGAAGCCGCCACCGGAACGGTGTCTGGCTGCACCGGCTTCGGCGCGGACTCTGTCAACCAGCTGATGAGGATATACGAGCTTGCCGGCGGCATCTACACGGACGGTGACGGCAACGAGCATTCACCCAGGTACATTGACTGGAACACCTACACGGGCAGCGATGTTGACCTGCTTCCTGTGGGCAATGTGTCAAAGGTAATCGGTACCGGTACTTCGGCGACGTCTGTGGCCTGCACGAAATGGAAGCGGAACAACGCGGACGGAAGCGTGACCGTATTTGATCCGAACGATGCCTCCTATGTGCCTCCGGCCGGATTTGTCGACGGCACGTATACCGCGGTGTATCTGTCTACGTCAATCGAGGCCATATTGGATCCCCATGAGCCGAAGGTCCTGGATGCGGGCGACGTGACCCTCACGGGCGGAAATCTGAACGGCACGAAGCTGAAGATTGCCACGAACGAGACCGTGGGTATTGACGTCACGGATTCTGCCATGGATGCAGACCATCCGACTCGCTTCATCGGCTACAAGATTATGGTCGGAAATACCGTCCTGTACTGCGAGGCGAACACAACTGGAAGCTTCAGCTATACGATACCTGCGAGCACCTTCGCACCCGGTTCCTATGACCTCCATGTCATCGGTGTCGGAACGGACAACTACGACTACAGCTACACCGTCAAGCTGCTGGTCCATGCCGCAGGCGGCCATCCGTAATCTCTACTAACATCCCGCGGGGCAGTCCTGCCCTGCGGTTGTCGGGCCCCTGCCTGTAACTGGGTACGGGGCTTCGAATCCTGCCCCGTCCAGGACTGAAACGCCCTGGACGGGGCTGGCTCTTTTGTAGACAAAACACACGATTGCGTGGTATAATAATCCCATAAGGAGTTTGTATGCCTCAGATTGTTCCGATTCGTGATTTGAAAAATACAACGGCCATCTCCAATATGTGCCATGAAAACAAAGAGCCTATTTTTGTAACGAAAAACGGTTATGGCGATATGGTTATCATGAGCATGGAAACCTACGAGAAGAATCTTTTCCTTGCGGATGTTTACGGAAAGTTGGAAGAAGCAAAGCTGGACATGAAAAATGGCCGTTGTTCTTCCGTCGAGGATGCGGTCGCTCGGATAAGAAAGAGCCATGGCCTATGATGTCCGCATAGTGGAAAAGGCGGAGGCGGATTTGTCGGAAATCGTGACGTATATTTCCGATACGCTCTGCAATCCTAAGGCTGCGGAGGGGGTGCTTGAAGAGTTTTTGCAGGAGCGGGACAATATCGCTGACAATCCGTATATGTATCCCCTGAGTAATGATCCTGTGCTGCAAGCGGAAGGATACCATCGGTTTCTTTTCAAGAAGAATTATATTGCTCTGTATCTGATTGATGATGCGGAAAAAGAAGTCTCTATCATGCGTATTTTTTACGCCAAAAGAGACTATGGGAATTTGATATAATGGAATATGAAGAGCTTGAGTTGCCGCCGCCAGGGAGCCGCGTCGTCGTGGGAATGTCCGGCGGGGTGGACTCGACGCTGACCGCCCTCCTCCTTAAGGAGCGGGGCTGCCAGGTTACCGGCGTGACGATGTCCATGTGGGCAGACGGAGACCTGCCGGACCTGGACGAGGCTGCGGCCCTGAAGCACGTGCACGACAGCTGCTACGGGCCGGGCGAAAAGCAGGATATAGACGAATGCCGCACCTTCTGCGCGGAGCAGGGCATCCCCTACCATGTCATTGACGTGCGGGAGGCCTACAGGCGCGAGGTGCTCCAATACTTCAAGAATGAATATCGTGCGGGCAGAACCCCCAATCCCTGCATCAGGTGCAACCGCTTCATCAAGTTTGGCGCCCTGCTTTCGGGGCTGCCGGCCGTGGGAATCGAATATGACTATTTCTGCACCGGGCACTATGCAAAGGTCGTCCGCGGCAGGGATTCCGTGGCATCCTCCTATGGGGAGTCCGCCTATGCTTCCTCCGAAGGGCAGGAGCGGCCGGCCCAGATTGCCGTGTCCAACGACAAGGGCAAGGACCAGGCATACTTCCTATGCAGAATCCCTTCCCCCGTACTTGAGAAGGTGAGGTTCCCCTTGGGGAGCTTTACCAAGAAGGACGTGTTCGCAATGGCCGGGGAACGGGGGCTTAAGGCTGCTTCCCGTGCGGAAAGCCAGGACTTCATTCCGCCGGAATATTTTGACGCGCTCTTTTCGGACGAGCCTTCCGTGCCGGGGAATTTCACCGACCTGGACGGCAATGTGCTGGGACGGCACAAGGGAATAGAACATTACACCGTGGGCCAGAGGCGGGGGCTTGGCATAAGCGCAAAGGATCCGCTGTACGTCGCCGCCATAAACAGGGAAAGCAACACCGTGGTGCTTGGCAAGGACTGCGACCTGTTCAGCTCCGCGCTGGAGGCCGTGGACATGGTGTGGCCCGCCTCATACAATCCCCGCTGCTCGTTTGACGCGGAGGTAAAAATACGCCTTGCCTCGTCTCCCGTGAGGGCCCGCGTGACCGCACGTGCCGACGGTTCCTGCACCGTCATTTTTGAGCAGCGGCAGAGGGCCGTTGCCCCCGGCCAGTCGGTTGTTTTCTACCGGGATGGCGTCATAGCCGGTGGGGGCATTATAGACAGGGCGATTCCGTAAGCCGGGTGGTCCGCAAAACATACTGCCGGTGGCGGAGGCCGTTCCGTAGGTCGGGCATGCTGCTGTATGCCGGGGCTGTTCCGCAAGGCGTGCTGTCGTTGGCGGGGCCGTATCGTAGCTAGGAGTGGCCGGGGAGGTGTGTCAAATGAAAAAGAAAGGTTCTATCGTATACAAGTGCTCTTCATGCGGCTACACGCAGCCGGCATGGCTTGGCCGCTGCCCGCAGTGCGGCGAGTGGAATTCCATGCAGGAGTGCATCAATGACCCCATGGCCGCAGGTCCCCGCCTTTCGTCAGACGGGACGGTGGCCAAGGTGAAGCCTGTTCCCCTCTCCCGTATAGAGATTGTGGACGAAGGCAGGATTGCGACTGGCGATGCTGAGTTCGACCGGGTGCTGGGCGGCGGGGCGACCAAGCGGAGCGCGGTCCTCATCGGCGGTGAACCGGGTATAGGTAAGTCCACCCTCCTGCTCCAGTGCGCGGCGGCGATACAGAAGGTGAATCCGTCGTTCCGCATCCTGTATGTTTCGGGCGAGGAGTCCGCCTCGCAGATAAAGGGGCGGGCCGTCCGCCTGTCGCTCGACGTGGGCAAGGTGGAAATCCTGCCGACCCTCCGTCTGGAGGATATACTGGACGCGCTTGACTCGCTCAATCCCACCGTTACGATAATCGATTCAATCCAGACCGTCTATTCGGTGCAGGCGGGGATAGTGCCCGGCACCGTGAGCCAGCTCAAGTATTGTTCCAACGAGCTCATCAGCTGGGTCAAGGAGCGGGACGCCGTTCTTTTTATGACCGCGCACGTCACAAAGGAAGGGGACATCGCGGGGCCGAA
The DNA here is from genome assembly GCA_024690865.1 of Treponema sp. GTDB lineage: Bacteria > Spirochaetota > Spirochaetia > Treponematales > Treponemataceae > Treponema_D. Next base: position 40,543 of record JAILON010000089.1, read on the forward strand.
AAGCCTTGAGCACATGGTGGACACGGTGATTTCGTTCGAGCGCAACCACAACGACGACCTGCGCTTTCTGCATGCCTTGAAGAACCGCTTTGGTTCGGTCAACGAGCTGGGGATTTTCAAGATGGATTCGCTGGGCCTCAAGCCCGTGCCCGACCCCTCGTCGCTGTTCATCACCAAGCGGGCGGGCGGCCTCCCCGCCGGGGTATCCTGCGTGCCGGTCTTCGAGGGAACGAGGATTTTCATCGTGGAGATCCAGGCACTGACCGTTCCCGCCAAGGGGGCGATGAGCCGGGTCTATTCCGACAGGGTGGACGGTGCGCGGGTCAGCCGTGTCGCAGCCGTGCTGGAAAAGCAGCTGGGCGTGAAGTTTTCGGAACAGGACATCTACATCAACGTCGCCGGTGGAATCCGCCTGGTGGACAGCGCGATAGACGCGGCCCTAGCTGCGGCCCTGTATTCGGCCCGGAGCGACCTGCCCCTCAAGGAAAGCACCGCCATAGTGGGCGAGCTTTCGCTGGCCGGTGAAATTCGCCCCGTCGCCAAGCTGAAGGACCGGGTCAAGGCCGCCCGCGAGCTGGGCTTTACGACCGTGTTTGCCCCGGAGAAGGTGGACGGGGCGAAAGCCGTCGCGCGTGTGAAGGATCTGGTCAAGGCCCTGTTCTAACGGTTCTGGAGCAGCTGCTCCATCCTGTCCAGCCTGGACTCCAGGGCGGACATCCTGCCCTGGATGACGTTCTGCATCATTACTGCGATGGCGTTCACTTCCGCATAGTTGATGTCGTTCCTGCTGCCGCCGAAGAGCATTGCGGGCGAGACGTTCAGCTCCTTTGCGATTTTTCCGATGAGGCTGGCGGAGGCGAACTGGGTGCCTGTCTCCACGATGGACAGGTGCTTTTGGGAAATCTTCAACCGCTCCGAAAGCTGCTCCTGGGTCAAACCAACCTCTTTCCGGTATTTCTGCACGTTTTTCCCGAACAGTTGGGGAATGCTCTCTGTCTCTGCCTTTTCTTCCATAGATGTTCCATTATCTACGGTAATTTCCTTCTAAAAAACCTGTTGCTTGGTAGTTAAATTCACTCCTATTGGTAATACGGACGTGTCTGCACGGGGAGATGCTGCCCGTGTGGCTGAATGCCGTCTGTGCGCGGCGGGGTGGTGCTGGGCTGGGCGGGGTGCTGCCCGTGTGGCGGGGTTCTGTCCGTGTGGCTGAATGCCGTCTGTGCGCGACGGGATGCTGCCGGGGCCGGGATGTTATCGATGCCGGAAGACAAAAAAAGTCGCCTGACAGGCGACCTTTAAAACGCGGGCAGGTGCTACACTGTGGACATCCTAAAGAACGGAGGTCAAACATGAGAGCGAATCCTACTGTCCGTGCGTCAGGGGCGGATACCGGGCCGGCGGCTAGAGCTTGTTCACGACGGAGCTGATGGCCTCGGTGACGCGGGAGCACAGCTCCTCCTGCAGCGACTTGCCGTAGGAGCTGCGGAACGAGTCCTTGATGTTCTCCGGTGAACCGCGCTCGTCAAAAAGCTGCGACGGGCGGACGTTCAGGGCACGGGCAATCTTGTCTATCGTCTCGGCGGACGGGAACCGCTCGCGGGCCTCCATGTCGCCGATGTAGGCAGTGCTCATGCCGATTGTCTCCGCAAGCCGTTCCTGGGTAAAGCCCGCTTGTTTGCGGTAGAACTTGAGGTTCTTTATGAAAACGCTTCTCACACCCATAGCCCCTTCATTGTAGGGGATTGGGAGGCGTTTATTATCGGCTTAAACACAGAATTTCCAGCTAAAGCTTGATTTTCCTGTGTTTTGGTATATAATAACATGCCGTACATACCCGGCTGAAACACAGAATAGCCCCCTGAAAAGGCGCTTTCCTGTGCGGGAGGCGGGGAAAACGGCAAGATTTTACGGAGGAAATTGTGCGTAAAATAGGAAAAGGTATGGTAAAACTGAGGAAACTCATTACGCTTATGGCCATGGCGGTGTCAATGGCAGCAATGCTCGCTTCGTGCGACTACTGGGACGAAGACTGGTACAAGGGCGGGAAAAGCGAAAGCACGGCAGTTGCCGGATCGTCTGGCAGTTCCGGAAGTTCCAGTGGCAGCGGGGAAACTGCTGCGACGGAAGCGACGACGACTGTAGTCTACACCAGCTACGACAGCAGGAACGGCTATCTGAACATAGACGGCGGCCAGTATCAGACCTGCACGCTCACCGGCAACTCCCAGGGTGGCACGATTACCCTGTCCGACGGCATCAAGGCCGACCTGACGGGAAGCTATGTCGCGATGGGCAGCACGGCGAATGCAGCAGCGAATCCCGTGGCCCTGTCTATGATTGAAATCAGCGGGTCAATAATAGAAGGGAATTTCACGGTAACTTTTTTTGGCGGAATACTTACCAGTAAAGTTTTAGTGACCAAGGACTTCCTCATTGCAAAGTCCGTTGCCAGCGATGGAGCGACTTTTGTTTATGCGCTCGGAAAAGCCGCGAGGAATTATGAGGGTGCCGGGGGCGGTACCGGCATTGTCCCCGGCAGTGCGGAAGACCCGGTCAACGGGACCAAGTGGAAGTATATCGGTTCATTATATTATGCATTTACGGATGGATATTTGAATAATGGCCCAGGTCCCTATACTGTCAGCAAAACCGATGACGGCTACAAAATCTGCTGGGGCTTTTGGGACAACTCGATGGGTGACGTAGCTTGGTTAACAGTGCACTACGAATTGATGATAGATAATTTCAATGCAACAGAAGGTTCTTTTAAGTTTGTTGCATCTGGTTGGGATAACATCCAAGGTTCTTGGAATAATATCGTTGACTATAGTCCACTCTATAAAATCACCGAGTAGTTGTGTCCGGTGAACTGTCAAGCAGGTCGCCCGTTGGCTCAGGGTCTGCCATCTGTACAAGGAGTATGACGACGGCATGATGTTCACCTACAAACGCTGAGGTTTGCAAGCCGGAGGCACGGCGGAACCATCTCTGGCCACCGTGTTTCCGGCGCAGGGCTGAGCAGGAGGGGTTTCTCATTCATCCCAACAGGAGCCACAGCTTGTGCTTGCAAAATCTGGGGTTAGGTGGACAATAAACAGGAGGAGATGAAACCTATGACTGAAGAACAGATGTCAAACCTGATGAAGCTTGCGAATGAAGCCTATGAAAAGGAAGATTACAAGGAGGCGTTCGCCCTATACACAAGACTTGCCGAGCAGGGGGATGCCGATGCTCAGTGACAACTACTTTGGAATATTACAGTAAGCTTATAAAGGCAATACTGCATACATTAAACATATAAGGAGTTTTCTTATGAAAGATGAAGAGATCAAGGCGCTGATGAACAAGTACACGGAAGCGATTAGTTTCAACACATTGGAAGGAATTCATTCTCCCGAAGATAGTGAAAAATTCAAACGCTATGAGAACATGGAAATGGAAGACTGTGTTGCCCTCAAACGAAAAGAGGCCCATAAAATCGCCATCGAAGTGCTGGACCTGATTCTCACACCAGAGCTTAAAGTGTTCGTGAGGAACCTATGCCTTGACAGGCTGGGCTATCCTGATGACCCGGAGTTTTACAGAATCGTCGGAGACTACCCGCAGGTCGGGGACAAGATTAGCGTGGAATCCCTCGCAGAGAAAGGAATCACCAATTGGACACCAAATGATGATGAACTCTTGCTCCACGAAAATGTCTTTATAGATATAGAGAAGATAGATGGAAAAGACTATTACGTCATCAAAAGTATGAACGAGGCAAGTGAAGGTGATGCAGATGAAAAGGTAGAATGCCTAAGAAACAGCCAGATGGCCTCAGAAGTAAAGAGACTTCTTGCGAGGGAGAATAAATCCTTGGAACAGAAAGCGATGAATACTCTTGACAGGCTTGAGAAAGATGTACCTCTGATTGGTGGGTTGCATATATAGAGTTTTTGGCTTCTTTATTATAGGACATCTATGAAATCTACTTTTAGCAGATTTCATAGATGTCATGGAATTGTAAACCTCTGTAACTGGACTGTTTACAATATTACATTTTCAGAGTTATCTTGGAAAAAGTCAATCTATTGAGTTCCATATACTCTTGGATAGGTTTTTTATAATATATGCCTTCGCATATAAGGAGTACCATTTGGGAAACGGTTTTAGCTTTGCTGGTGGTGATAAGCTTGGTAATATAGGAGCAACTTGGTTTGTTTCGTATTGTTATTACGATTGGATTGACATGTCGCATTTAAACTGGATGATGGTCGGTCATACATCTAGGAAAAGCGTATATGGTAGCACAAGGACATATCATCGTGGTTGGCTTAACGAAGTGTTAAAAATGGATGAAGACAGGCTGAATACAAATGCTATAAATCTTGATGCTCGTGATACAAAGAAGATGGCAAGGGGAATTTTGTCAAGACCAGAGTTTACGAATGCTTTTGAAAATTCTCTTGAAAAAGAATTGCTTAGAGCTATAAAAGAAAATAATACAGAGACAATCAAAAAGTTTATTGAAAAAAAGGACGAGAACGGTTTAACACCTCTTTTATTGGCAGTAAAAAACAATGCTGTAGCGGTTGTAGGTGTGCTGGTCAATGCAGGTGCAGATACAAACGTATGGGATGATATCGGTTGGACTCCGCTGATGATTGCGGTTCAGAATGATTCTATCGATATCTCTAGGTTGTTAATAAATGCAGGTGCAGATATAAACGCACTGGACAATGGCGGGCGGACTCCACTGATGATTGCGGTTCAGAATGATTCTGTCGATATTGCCAGATTGTTGATGAATGCAGGTGCAGATATAAACGCAGTAGACAATGACGGTTGGAGCTCTCTTCATTTGGCTGCAAAAAGGAATGTAACTGGTGTTACAAAATTGTTGCTTGATGCAAAAGTAAATATTGATTTGAAAGATAAGAAAAATTGCTGGATTCCACTGATAATTGCAATTCATAATAATTCTGTTGATGTTGCCAAGTTGTTAATAGATGCAGGAACAGATATAAACTCAATGGATAAAAACGGATGGAGTCCTCTTCGGTGGGCTGCAAGAAATAATGCTTCCGATATTGCAAAATTGTTGCTCGATGCAAAAGTAAATGTGGATTTGAGAAAGGGAAAAGACGGCTGGACGCCATTGATGACGGCTGCCCAGCATAATTCTGTCGATGTCGCCAAGTTATTAATAGATGCAGGTGCAGATATTAATGTAAAAGACCATGACGGTTGGACACCTCTTATTTGTGCTGCGGTTAGAAATTCAGTAGATGTTGCAAAAATTCTCCTAGAGGCAGGTGCCAACATAGAAGAAAAATCATTAAAAACAGAGTGGATAAATGAAAGAACAGCTGTTATGTGGGCTGTTTCAAATGATTCGAGGGATGTTGCTAAGCTGTTGTTTTATGCAGGCGCACGATTCGATATATCTTCAGACGATGGAAAGAAACTCTTAAAGATTGCGGAATTAGCAAGTCGTTTTGAAATAGCAAGTCTTATTCGCAGTGCCAAGAGTTATTAACAGACAAAAACTTAATATGCGCTTTATAGGAGGACACACATGAAAATCGAGATGGGCGAGTCCCTAATGCAGTCGTATCTGAAATACGAGAAAGGAAGCCTGATAACCCAGACGAACTGGAAGACGGCATCATCGTGGGCCATCGAGAACGAGGATTATGAGAAAGTTGAGTTCGTTTTCAACAAAATACAGAACCATGCGGACTTTTCCGACGTGTTCAAGAAAAGCTCCCTTGAGCAGGCCCTGAAACAGGCGGAGGTCGATGTCGTCGGGATTGACAAGGACAAAGTGTATCTGGTCTAAGTCGCCTTCCACGAGAACGGCCTGCAATACGGAGGACGCCTTGAAACGAAGGACAGGGTCTGCAAGAAACTGCTCCGGGCATACTTGATTGGACTCGCATATTTTCCGAAGCACTCCTATGAGGTAATCTTCGCCTCGCCCAAAGTGAATCCCGCTACGGACGAGACCATACGCGAATATTTCACGGTGCTGAACCGGAATTTCTCGGACGAAGAGAAGGTGAAATTTGAATATGTTGCTAACGAAGAGTTCAAGAATTCCATCCTGATACCGACGCTCACGTCATCCTCCGCGGATGCCGATACCTCTGAGCTCTTCCTGAGAAGCGCGAATCTGCTGGACATATTCGGACTGCTAAAATTTGATGATACGGCATCATTCACCTCTGGCGGTTATGCTGTTGCACCTGTTAATACTTCAATTGAAACACAGGCAGCTACCGCAATCCCTCTGAAACCGATTTTTACAGGAAATACCACAATCGAATTTGTTCCCCCGAGCGAAGGCCAGTTCAGGCGGCTTCTGCTCCAGAAGAAGTGCGCCAAACGGACTTGGGTCTATCAAGACGGCAGGTCTCGGACGGAACTGTGGGATGCCCATAACTTTAGTGAATCCTCGAACCTGAGGGGAAACATCCAGTCAACCAACCATTGGCGAAACCGGAAAGAAACAGGTCTGGTAAAAGTAATACTTGAGATTATATAGCATCAATAGGCTGTCCACAATTCGCGACCAGCTGCCCGGCTGTTCTGGACACGCCGGGCGACCTATGGATACAAAACAAAACTGTGGTATAATGCACCGAGATGTCAAAATTCCAGGCGGAACTTTTCTTCTTCGTTCTTGAACAGAGGTGCCGTATTCCGGTAGTTCACGTACGGGCAACCGCAGAACGACGGGACATCGTCGCCGGAGTATATGACCGTCCCGGGCTTCTCCTTGTCTTCTATGAAATCCGGGAAGTGGGAGCAGAATTTTTTCATCCCGCCCGTATATTTTTTGTCGAGGCTCTTCCCGCTCTTTATCTCAAACAAATCTAGGAACGCGCCCCTCTTCCTGATGAGGTCAACCTCAAGGCCGTTGCTGTTCCGAAAGAAGGACAGGCCGCATTCCCGCCCCTCGTTGTAGGACTGCTTCACGGCCTCCATCACGACCATGTTCTCGAACAGGCTGCCCAACAGCGGGTCCCGGGTCATCTGCGAGGGGGTCTCGATTCCCAGGAGGCTCGCGGCGATGCCCGTGTCGCAGAAGTAGACCTTCGGGGTCTTTACTATCTGGCTTGTCCGCGATGTGTACCAGGGCTGCAGCTTGTATATGATGTGGGATGCCTCAAGGACAGACATCCATGCACCTATGGTCGTGCTGCTTACGCCAACATCCACGGAGAGGGCTGAATTGTTCACCAGCTGGCCGGTCCGTCCTGCGAGAAGTCTCAGGAAATGCGTGAATTTCGTCATGTCCTGGACGGCCTGTATCCCCGCCACGTCGCGCTCAAGGTAGGTGTCTATGTAGCTTTTGTAGAAGGTCTCCGGCGAGTGCCCCTTCTCCTTGAACAGGAATGGCATGCAGCCCGCGACGAGCTGGACGTCCCGCCCAAGGACGATTCCCGCGCCGGCGAGCTCCTGCAGGGAAAGCGGGAGCATGTGCAGTACCGCGGTCCTGCCCGCAAGCGACTGGGCAACGGCCTTCTTCAGCGGGATCTGCTGGCTCCCCGTAATCAGGTACTGCCCCGGCGTGTGCTGCTGGTCGATGTGCACCTGTACGGTGCTCAGCAGCTCCGGGACGCGCTGGATCTCGTCAATGATGACGGGCTCAGGGAATTTCACGAAGAATTCCTCCGGGTCGTTCTGTGCCAGGAGCCGCGTCTGCGTCTCTTCCAGGTTCGCGTAGGAATAACCGGGAAACAGAGCCTGCGCCAGCGTGGTCTTCCCGCACTGGCGGGGGCCGTAGAGCGTCACGGCCGGGTACTCCTCCATGCATCTCCGTAATTCCGAAGCGATTGTCCTCTCTATCATGCCCCGATGATAGCAAAAAAGTACGGAGGTTTCAAGTCTCACTTCAAAACGCCGTAGTTTTTAAGCAGAAAGATTTGGTTACCTGTCCGACCGGCTGTTCTGGACACACCTGAACAGCTGTTACGTGTGAGCCGAACAGCCGTTACGCGCATCCATAACAGCCGTTACGCGCGAGCCGAACAGCCGTTACGCGCATCCATAACAGCCGTTACGCGCGTCTATAACAGCCGTTACGCGCGTCCATAACAGCCGTTACGCGCGTCCATAACAGCCGTTACGCGTGTCCATAACAGCCGTTACGTGCGAGCCGAACAGCCGTTACGCGCGTCCAGAATCCGGCACGTTTGCTTGATTTTCCTGTGTTTTGGTATATACTTGTATGTCGCAGGGGAAATCAATGGGCATAGCGTTTGACAAATCCAAGAAGTCTCCCGAGGAGCGGGTTCTTAACCGTGGCAAGGAGCATATATGAAACAGTACAGGTTGCCAATATTGATGCTGGTGGTATTCGAGGCGGTGGCCATAACCCTGTGGCTGACAAAGGACAACAGGTTCTATCTGTTCAACTTCAGTTATATAGGCTTAGCCATATCGCTGGGAATGCTGCTTTTCATAAGGAAGTATACACATGCCAGACGGGTAGTGCAACTGCTTGTCGGCTTGTATATGCTGGTGTATCTCGGCCTTGTCTGCCAGGAAAACATGCAGATTGAGGGCTTCTGGTATTATCTCTTTACGGGTGCCTTTGAGGCCGCGACCATACATTATGCCGTCGCAAAGATATTCGGCCCTCTCATCTTTGGGCAGGGCTGGTGCGGATATGCCTGCTGGACAGCCATGCTGCTGGATTTCCTCCCGTTCAAGGAATCAAATGGCCCCAGGAGAAAACTGGGCTGGATCCGCTATTTCACGTTTGCCGCCTCGCTGATATTCGTGTTTGCACTGTTCCTTGCAAAAGCCGGAAATATCGAACGCATCATGTTCTGGGCATTCGTAATCGGAAACATAGCATACTACGGTATCGGCATTGTGCTGGCGTTCGTCTTCAAGGACAACAGGGCATTTTGCAAATACATCTGCCCGATAACCGTCTTCCTGAAGCCGATGAGTTACTTTTCGCTGATACGGATAAAATGCGACAAGGAGAAATGCATATCCTGCGGGAAGTGCAGGCGGGTATGCCCGATGAACGTGGACATGACGGACAATTCACGGAAGCGTGAGAACGGGATGGAATGCATCCTGTGCATGGAGTGCAAACGGAACTGCCCCAAGGACGCGCTGTGAATGCAAAAAGTCGCCTGACAGGCGACCTCCCCGTCCGGGGGTGACAAGCCTGACAACTAATATCCCCGCCTTCACAGGTCAAGTTCCTTATAGACATCCTCAGCGGGAATGGTCTCTTCCTTTCCACTGCGTATGTCGGCAAGAACTTTCTCTGCAAGATAAATATCATCCAAGTCATCGAGGTAATTCTCCAAAAACTGGTTATCATTATCTTCCATAAAAAACATCCTCTCACTCTTCCGGCAGCTTATATATCCGTCCTTTATTCTCGCCTTCGCTTACAAGGAGCCCGAAATTCTCTGCCTTAATCAAAAGCCTCTGGGCCGTCTTGTCTTCTACCTGCAAAATTTCTGCGGCCACCGATTTAGTAATCGTGCCGTTTTTGTACAGATAGTCCAATACAACCTTCATCCGGCTGGAATCCTTATTGGACATTTTATTGGACATTTTATTGGACATTTTATTGGACATTTCATCATCCGATGAAGTTTCAGTGCCCCTGCCCGTGTCTTTCTCCACAGTTTTTTGGACATTCTGACCGAGAGTTACGTCCTCGTTCCCCGCGAACAGGGCCGCCGTGTCCTTGCGGTAGAGCGTGCAGAGCACCCCGCCGGAGTTATGCTCGAAAACAGGTTCCGCGAAGCCCTTCGCCGTGAATCCGTCGCAGATTTTGTCAATGCCCCGACCCCAGCTTTCTATGAACCCCGCTTTGTAGAACACGTTCGCTATGCAGCGATTCCGAGGCTTGGAGGAATGCGCCTGCTTCAGGCTCTCAATTGTCTGACCGAAGGGAAGCTCGCCGTCATTCCACAGCTCAATGCGGTCATCCCACACGCGCATCTGAATCTGTGCCCCCGTATAATCACGGTGAATTATCGCGTTCAAAATTGCCTCTCGCAGGGCCTTTTCCGGCAGCTCCAGTTCCTCCACGCGGAGCAAGCCCTCATAATGAATGGGATTCCTGAGGTACTTCGATTTCAGAATATCGATGACGCGGTCCGCCATCTGAATCAAATTCCCTTCCACCATATCCTGAAACATCAGGTCGCTCTGCCTCGCGCCGAACCTGCCTATCTTAAACTCTGTCGAGACGAAATACCGTGAAGGACGCTTGCCGAAGCACAGTATCGCGGCGTTCTTAAGTTTCCCGTCATCGGCGAACAAATCAAGGTTCTCCAGAACAGTCCTTACGTCGGAGCCTTCAAACTCAGCGGGAAGCCGCCCGCTCGAAATCGCCTTTCGCAAAAAGTATGCGATTGCATTGGGGTCAATGCAGTCTATCGTGGCATTCGTATAAGATGCGCCGTCCCACGTAAGCCCCATCTTCCTGAACAGGAAGTCCTGCAGCGCGACACCGCCAAGCTCCTGTTTCGTGCTGCCCGAACGGTAATGGTACACGCCCTTGTATGCAATCGGTACCTTGTACGGCGGAACGTCAATACAGACATACTCTTTGCCGTCTTTGGACAGAAGATTCACGTCACAGACTATGCCCAAGAGGCTGACGATTTTGTTGGGGATGTCCTCCAGAAGTTTTTTCGCGTCAGTCACACCGCACACATCGCCATTGTCATTAATGCCGACATACAGCTTGCCGCCCTGAGCGTTCGCGAAACCGCAGATCCATTTCAGGTATTCATCACGCCAAGATTCCTTGTATTCTACGTTCTGGCTCTCCATTCCGGCCCCCTCCGGCTTAGGTACAGCGTCTTCCTTTTTATCTGCCATTGTTCCATTCTACCATAAAGCAGATGACTTGCTCAACAAACACCGAACTCCGGGAACCGCCCCGCCCCAGCCCCCCACGTTTTTGCTTGTGTTTCCTATGGTTTGATATATAATAACAAGTTGTGATATATGCCGAAACACAGAAGATGCTCCATAGCAGGCGGATTCCTGTGCCAGAGGCGATAAAAGCCCGGGCACGGGCTTGGTGCCAGATTGCAAACCGCCCGGTTGACGGCCTGCAAACCGGGCAGCCTGATGTCTGCTCCCCGAAAGCCCCAAAAGTCGCCTAAAAGGCGACCTCTCCGGCGGGGAATGGCGTTATAATAGAAGAAACTCAAGACCAGGAGGAATACGGATGTTTGAGCTGATGAACACCTTCCACAATGACATTGACGGCACCTACTGCTTCGGGATGCTCCAGTACGTCGGCACGGAATATGGTAGCCGCGGGCAAATCTGCGTGTACCGCTGCTCGCAGTGCGGCATGGAGATACGGAACTTGGAGGACAGCTTCGCCACCCCGCGCGACCGCCCGCATGGCGGGATGCAACACGGAAAAGGCCGCAGTGACCGGGGCTTCGGCGGCGGATTCGGGTCTGCGTTCGGCACGGGCCTCAATTCCGGCTTTAATCCCGGCCCCAGCACGGGCCTTGGTTTCGGTTCGGGCTTTGGACTCAACCCAGGCTTTGGCTTCGGCTCAGGGCAGGATGACGGTGTCGATGACGACCGCCGTCCCGGCTACGATGACGGGTTCGGCTCTGACAACGACGAAGGGGGCTTCTGGTGATACGCGTAACGCTCAAGCCCTCCATCGCAGGCATTATCCTTGCGGTATCCGCGCTCCTTTCCGCCCATGCGGCCGGGGCGGGAATGCCCATGCCGTCAAAGAACGATTTCTCATCCAAGGCATACAGTTACCGGACGGGCAGCCCCGAGCCCGAGATGCAGTCGCTCGTCGCGTCCGGTATGCCGGCAGCCCGGCGCACAGACGGACTCGCCTACGTCAGGTCGGTCGTCTCCACGATTCGGGCGGCAACGGGCGACGAGTTCATGCAGGTAAAGATGGCGCACGACTTCATCGCGCTCACGATAGAGTATGACGGCCCGGCATACCTGAGCGGAAACATACCCCCGCAGGATTTCATCTCCGTCCTCCGCAGGGAAACCGCAGTCTGTGAGGGATTCGCCAACACATTCAAGACGTTCTGTGACGAGCTCGGCGTGAAGTGTAAGGTAGTCCACGGATACTCTCGGGGCAAAGGCTTCAGCCTGGAGTCAGAGGGCGGCAGCAAGCCCAGCTCGAACCACGCGTGGAACATCGTCAGCATAAAAGGCAAGAAGTACCTCGTGGACTGCACTTGGGACGAGGGGTATATGAACGGAAGCACGACGACGCGCGACTACAAGACCGAATGGCTCTTCGCCGCACCGGAGACATTCATCTACAGCCACTACCCGACGGACTCGAGGAGCGACCAGCTGCTCGCCAACAAAGTCTCGTGGAAAGAGTTCGTTTCCCTGCCTTCGCTCCGCCCCAGCTTCTTCGATGCCGTGCGCAAGTGCCATCCCAAGCTCGGACGGCTGAACAAGTGCAAAGGCAAACTGGGGCTTGAGCTGAAGCTCGCAGAGTCATACTCCATGAGTGTTTCTGTAACGAACTCATCCACGGGCGAAAACGTACGCGGCTGCTACGCCATCAAGACAGACGGCGACAAGACGATGCTGACTTTCATCTTCCCCCAGCCAGGGACGTATAAGGTCACGTTCTTCCCGTACAAGCTCGGTGCAAGCAAATCCACAAGCTGCGGGGAGTTCTTGGTCAGGAGGGAGTGAAGGGGAGGAAAGCCGTGGAAGTGGACGGGAAGAACATGCCGATGGGAATCACCCCGCTGATGTTGGCGGCGAACGAGACCGGTAGCGGAGACAAGATACGCCAGCTCCTTGCGGACGGGAATGGAGCGAACGTAAACGCACGGGACAAGAACGGTCAGACGGCCCTCATGTACACGACATTCAACGACAGCGCGGATGCCACTGAAGCCCTGCTTTCCGCCCCGGGCCTTGACCTCGAGGCAAAGGACATCACCGGCTCAACCGCTCTGATGAAGGCCGTCGCATACAAGGCGGAGGGGGTATGCACCCTGCTCGCAGGAGCGGGGGCGGATGTGAACTGCTCCAATTACTTCGGCGAGACCGCGCTCATACGGAGCATCATAAACAAATCCGCAGGAATCACCGAGCGGCTGATACAGGCCGGAGCAGACGTGAACCGTTCCGACAACACGGGACGAACGCCCCTCATCGTCGCGGCTTGCTATAACGACACGGATATCGTCAAACGGCTGATAAACGCCGGGGCGGAAACAAACCTGCGTGACAAGGCGGGAAACGACGTTGCCCTCGCAGCCGCTGGGAAAGACTCGCGGGATGTCCTTTCCTTCCTGCTGAAGTCGAATCTCCTTTCTGAAAAGGACACGGAAGCCGCATTGATAAAGGCCGCGATGCACGGCTTCACAGGCAGCACGGCTACGATTCTTTCCCTCTGCAAAAATCCGGTACGTCTGTCGTATGCCGCGCTCGTCGCTGCCAGCCTTAAGGACAAGCCTGCCTTGGTGCCTGTTTGTATGGATTTCCACTGCGACATCAATGGCCGCATCTTCTTCGGCATGACACCGCTTATGATTGCAAGCTACTGCGGTTCCGCAAAAACTGCATCCCAGCTCATATCGTATGGTGCGGACGTGAACCTGACGGACGATGACGGTTTTGCCGCCCTGATGTATGGGGCTATGAAGAATATCCCTGACATCATCTTTCTTCTTTTGCGGAACGGTGCCGATAAAGACTTTCGGAACAAGGAAGGAAAATGCTTCGAGGACTACACAAAGGACCTAGACACGCGGACATTCTCCCGGATGCTTGTCGACAGGCTGCGGGAACGGCTCCCCGGCATGGCACAGGAACGCGCCGACGAAATCCCGGAAGGTCACCAGTCGTTCGGCGACCGGTTCGAATGGTACAGGAAGAAATATTTCGAGCGCTATCCAGAGAACAAGAACTCCGACATATACCGGGGAGCGGGAATCACCAAGCAGACTTTCTCCAAGATATTCAGCAAAAAGACACCCGACTCCCGCCCCAAGAAGGACACGGTCATCGCGCTCTCGCTCGGCCTCAGGCTGACCATGAACGAATGCGAGGACCTCCTGCAGTGCGCGGGCTACACGTTCCAGACGACGGACAGGAAGGACGTGGAGGCGAGGAAGCTTTTCAGTGAGGAGAACTACGACCTCTTTGACTGGAACGACAAGATGTATGCGAGCACGGGCAAGATTTTCTTCAGGACGCTCGTGAAGGATGACGGGGAACCATAAAAAAGTCGCCCGAAAAGCGACCTTTTTGACCGGAGATGGTGTATAATGGAGTCAACTTGCCACAAGGAGGAAGGAAATGTTCCGTCAGATGAACTTGAACGCCATGCAGCTCAAGAGGCTTTCCGCCGCCGCAATCATTGCCGTCATCGCGCTTGTATCGGCGGCGGCCAATGAGGTGTCGCTGTTCAACCAGCGGGGGGAGCCCGTCGCCTACATCGATACGTCGGATGATTATACGATTTACCTGTGGAGCGGGGAGCCGGCGGCATACCTGACTGACTCAAGCGCATACGGATCGCTCGCCATATACGGCTTCAACGGAAGGCTACTGGGCTGGTGCGTGGACGGGGCCATATATGACAGGAACGGCGGCGTGTCGGGATTCGTAAAAGGATGTTGCCCAATCTATGAGCCTTATGCGCAATACGAGCCGTACAAGGGGTACAAACGCTACAAGCCCTATAAAAGCTACCGCGAGTACGAGAGCTATCAGCCATATCTCCGCCGCCAGTGGGGGCAGGATTTGTCCCTGCTCCTCCGCACGGGAAGCAGGTAGGCAGAAGGCTTCGCGCTGGGTGGATCGATTGTGCCGCGAGGCGCAAAAACGAGCTCTTTTGTTGTCCACCTTTCTTTTTTTCGGATTTTATGGTATAGTGGGGCTGTTCGGAACCTGTCTTGCTCGCGTGGATTGCAGACGGTTTCCAAACAGCGCTATTCTAGAAGGATGAAAGGTTGTTCGCATGAAGTTTACCCTTTTGATTATAGATGACGAAAAGAATATTCGCGAGGGGCTGGCCGCCAACTTCGAGATGGAGGACTACAACGTAAAGACAGCCTCCAACGGAGCGGACGGCCTCAAACTTTTGGAGAAGGGGGACATAGACCTTGTCATAACTGACCTTAGGATGCCTGGCTTGTCGGGAGAGCAGGTTCTTGCCAAGGTGACTGCCGAAACTCCTGGCATACCGGTCATCATCCTGACCGGCCACGGTTCCATCGACAGCGCGGTGGACGCGATGCGGCATGGGGCCTATGACTTTCTGACCAAGCCGCTGAATCTGGACCAGTTGGGGATGATTGTCAAGCGTGCCTTGGAAAGCCGCGAGATGAAGGTCCAGCACGAACAGCTCAAGCAGGAGCTTGCCGACTCGTCTTCCTTGAAAGAGATGATAGGCAAGTCTGCTGCAATGCAGAAGGTGCAGGAGATGATACGCAAGGTAGCTCCGAGCAGGGCGAGCGTCCTGATTACTGGTGAGAGCGGTGTGGGCAAGGAGCTGGTTGCCAATGCGGTTCACAATCTGTCCCCCCGCAAGGACAAGGGCTTCATAAAAGTCCACTGTGCCGCTCTGAGTGAGACACTGCTTGAAAGCGAATTGTTCGGACACGAAAAGGGAGCCTTCACCGGTGCCGAAAAGATGCAGAAGGGGCGTTTTGAGCTGGCCCACGGGGGAACGATTTTCTTGGATGAAATCGGTGAAATAAATCCCAGCGTCCAGATAAAGATACTCCGTGTCCTGCAGGAGAAGAAGTTTGAGCGGGTGGGGGGAGAGCAGACTATCGAGGTCGATGTACGGATTGTTGCCGCCACAAACCGGAATCTTGAGGAGGAGGTGCGTGCGGGCCGCTTCCGGGAGGATTTGTATTACAGGTTGAATGTCGTCCATATACAGGTTCCGCCCTTGCGCGAGCGAAAGGACGACATACCTCTGCTTATGTCCAGTTTCCTCAAGGAGTTCAATGAGGAGAACCAAAGGAACATAAAGGGACTGGACGGCAAGGCCAAGGCCGCCATGTTTCGATATGCTTGGCCGGGCAACATCCGGGAGCTGCGCAACTGCATGGAGAGTGCTGTGGTCATGTGTTCCGGTGATGAGATTTCCCTTCAGGATTTGCCGCCGTCGGTTTCTGCCGGGGCAGGAGGCGTAGGAGTGGCTGGCGAAAGCATCAGCGTTCCCCTTGGGGTAACCCTTGACGAGGCGGATCGTCTTGTGATAGAGGCGAACCTTGCGGCCAACAAGGGAAATAAAAGCAGGACTGCCGAAGTTCTTGGGATTGGTCGCAAAACCCTGCAGCGCAAGCTTGCCGAGTGGGGAAGCGCTGGGGCAGATGATTGAGCGTCATGGTTGTTTGTTGACGGGAGTCTTATATGGCGGGAATGTATGAGAAATTGGGAGACCTCCTTAACGAAACCCTTGAGGCTGGCCGTGTCAAGTTTGTCCATATAGAACGGGAAGAACCGACAGGGGAGGCAGAAGGGGGGACGGAAGGCAGTCGTGCTGAGGGGCAGGCTGCGGAAGAAGGACATACAGGGACTGACGAAGCCTTTTCTCGGCAAAAGGAAGCCGACTTTTCCGACTCCTTCTACCGGGCCGAAACCGAGGCTGAAAAGCGTTATTTTAAAACCAGCCGTAGCAGCGAAGCTGGGGAGTCCAGAAGTCGCCGCGTCATCTACCGGCGGATTACCCCGGAGCTTGAGAAGGCATTCTCCCTGCTCGGACTTGAAAGCACGACGGACAAGGATGCCGTCAAGAAAGCCTATAAGGAGAAGCTCCTCTACTATCATCCCGACCGATATGCTGGCAAGGAAGTCATGGAAAAGGTGGCCAACGACAAGACGAGGGAAGTCGTTGCCGCTTACCGGCTGATAATGGAGACTATTTGATATGAATGATTTTACGAGGGAAAACCTGAGCTACTTTGGCCTGTACGCAAAGATGCTCCGGGCACAGAAGAAGCTCGTGCCAGAATACCTGTCCTTTGGGCAGGACAAGGACCAGTACCTCCTGTACTATGCGCCGGAGAAACCGGTTGGAGCTGACGCCGCTGTGAGCGACAAGACTGTCATTTGGGTTCACGGCGGTGGTTGGAACGCGGGCTCGCCCAGGTTCTTCGATTTTGTCGGCCAGTGCATCGCAGGGGCAGGATACCCCTTTGTCTCTCTCAGCTACCGGCTTTCTCCCAAGAACAAATACCCCATCCAGATATCTGATGTCTGCGCGGGCTACAGGGCCGCCCTTGAGTTTCTGAAAACGAAGGAGACTGCCTCTCCCCGGATCGTGGTTACGGGCTCCTCTGCAGGTGCCCACCTGTCTTCCATATTGTGCTACAGCCCGAAGGTCCAGGCCGACTATGGCGTTGACATTTCCCATATAATCGGCTACATCGGAATTGGCGGCCCCTACTGCTTTCTGGAAGGACAGGGCTGGGTTTTGCGGACGCTCCTAAAGCAGCTCTTTGAGAAGGACTACGACAGGATGCAGGGAGAGCCGTGTGCGCTCATGGGAAAAAGTAGCATTCCGATGCTTTTGATTCAGAGCGAGCATGACGGACTTATAGATTATTCGTGTGCCACACGGATGGCAGAAAAAGCCACATCTCTCGGAAACAGATGTGAGCTTTACCCAGTCGTAGGGAAGAGGAACACGCACTCTTGGTATACCGCGGGGGTGTTCCTCGAGCCGAGAAAAGAAAATGCGACGCTTGACAAATTTTTCAATTGGATAGAAGGACTGTGATGTATGGCGGAAATTTCTTCTTTTAGGCCGGGGGCTTTTCAAGAAATGCCTGAAGTTTTGGAAGGGCTTCTGTCGCGACCCTCCTGCCCTCGTCGTAGACGCGCTGTAGTTCATCGGGATTCTTTTCCGTCCTGCTGATTCCCAACGGCTTTTCGGGACAGATGACGAAGACTTCTCCTCGGTCGACCTTTGCAAAGACATCCTCTGTCTCTTCGTTGTAAACAAGCGGGCGTTTCCTCATCGCCTCTACAGCCATCGGGTATTTGCGGAGTGAGATTCTTACCAGCCACATGAGGCTTGTCGGTTTTTTATGGAACTCTCTTGGTTGCGTCAGAATGACGACGTTTCGGTTGTATCCGAGTCCTTCAAAAAAACGGAGTGGAACGGAGTCCGTCATGCCGCCGTCCAGAAGCTCGTAGCCGTCAACCTTGACGACCCGGCTTGCAATCGGCATGGAGGCACTGGCACGCATCCAGATAAGATCCTGCCCGTCGCAGGTCTCTAGCTTTTTGTAGACTGGCTTTCCAGTGTTGCAGTCGGAAGCGACGCAGTAGAATTCCATGGGGTTGGTGCGGTATGCCTCAAGGTCAAAGACGTCAAGTTTGTTTGGAAGCGTGTCGTAGCAAAAGTCCGCTCCATAAAGGTCTCCGGTAAGAATCAGGGAACGGAATGAACAGTATCGCCAGTTGTACGAATATTTTTTGTTGTAGCGGATTGCCCGTCCTATCTGGTGTGACTTGAAGTTGCATCCGAATGTTGCGCCTGCGGAAACTCCGACTGCCCCGTCGAATTCAATGCTGTTCTCAAGGAAAACATCAAGTACGCCCGAGGAGAACATGCCTCGCATTGCCCCGCCTTCAAGCACAAGTCCTTTTTTCACGATACTCACCGATACGCTCCTTGCCCCACCAATCCTTGTCTGTGGTTATTCTTGTATAAAACTGGCCGGATGTCAAGCTTGTCCGCTGGAAAATTCGCACGTTCTCTGTTGCCATTGCATGGAGGTGGCCTGTGTGATATACTTGAATCGCTATGAGGTATACAGTTGTTGTTTTTGACCTTGGCGAAACCCTCATGGAATACAAGGGAATGCAGCTGAGCTGGGATGGATATTACCAGAAGGCGTTCGAGTATGTGAATGAAAAGCTTGCCCTTGCGCTTACTCCTGAGCAGATTGCCGGTTCTGTTGAGCTTTTGAAATCATACAACTCGCGGGTGAAGGCGCGCGAGCAGGAAATCGCAGCAGAGACGATTTTTTCGGATGTCGTGTCACGCTGGGATGTGAAGGAGCTTCCGCTTGGAAAGGTCATCGCGAGTTTTTTTGAGTCGCTGAAACTGGAGCCGGTGATTTACGAGGATTCAATCCCGACATTGAAACGGATTCGTGAGGCGGGTATAAAGACGGCGGCCATGACGGATGTTGCGAGCGCGATGCCTGACGAGTTTCACAAGCAGTATGTCTCCCCGCTGCTTCCCTATTTTGACCTTTATGTCTCTTCCGTCAGCTGTGGCTGGCGAAAGCCAAACCCTAAAGGGCTTTCCGACATCGCACGCCATTTCAGTGCGGCTCCGACGGAGATGGTGATGATCGGCGACACGCAGCGCGACGTTCAGGCTGCAAAAAACTTCGGCTGTGCGTCCGTTTTAATCTGCCGGAAGTCGAACGGAACGGACAGCCTGCCCGACTTTGGACAGGATTACACAGTCCGCTCCGCACGGGAAGTCGGGGAGCTTGTGGCAAGCAGGGCTGACGGCTGGAGTCTGTAGGCTGGCCTATGAGGCCAACGAACTGCGAATCTGGGCGAGCATGAAACTGGCGTATTCCTGCAAATGCTCGCCGGAGTAGTCCGCCTTCCGGTCGGATGCGTATTCGGTCAGCGTGAGCCGCACAAGGGGGCGGTAGGACTCCGGCAGGATGGCAAGCCCCCATTCGCCGCCTTCCTTCTTTGAGAGGACGGCATCTTCTTTTATGAAGGCCAGGACGCGCAGCAGGTTCAGGACGATGTATGCCGTGTTCGTCTGTATGTCCTCCTCAGCGTCCGAAACGTCGCAGAGGATGCTGTCAAGGTATGCCTCCCTGCCGACTTCCCCGAACAGTTCGGCTATCTGCGTTCCGTAGAGGCACTTGCCCTTCCGCCGTATCACTTCGAAATATGCCGCAAGGTCCTTGTTTACGCCATTCATCTTCTGGATGTAGGCCGTGGAATTCGTCCGGTACCAGTCCAGGTGCTTGATGGAAAAGTGGAGCTCAAAAGGCGTGGGGTATACGAAGTGCCTGCACACGTCCGACCGAACCATGTCCATCTCGATTCCTTTTTCGGGAGCTTCTCCGTTCAGCTCTACGACCATGTCCATGAATGCGGTTTTGCTGACATCCGGTACGGTATCCTTCACCACGACGAGCAGGTCGATGTCGCTCTTCTTTGGATTGAAGCATCCCATCACCGAGGACCCATGCAGATAGATTCCCTCAAGCCTGTCGCCGAGAATTTTTTTGCTCTGCGAAACAAAGCTGTCCGTCAATTCCATACGCTTTCCATCACCGCCATGATTCTTTTCAGTTCTTTTCATAAAACACAAGGTCCATCCGTTCGTTTATGTTCATAACGTTGCCCGTCCGATGGTAGCCGAGCTTTTCATACAGGTGGCAGTTGCCCTTTTCCTGCAGGATCGTGGCCAGGCTCCAGTTGTCCGGGCCAAAGATTTTTTCAACGGCATGGATTGCCGCCTGGGCATATCCCCTGCCGCGAAACTCCTTCATAATCCAAATCGGGGAAATACGCTTTTTGCTTTCGCCCTCTTTGACAACGATGCGGATGGCACCGACTTTTTGTCCGTCAGCCATGATAAAATAGTAATGCGTCCATGGCTGCTGGTATCGTGCCATAACTTTGTCCAAGCCTTCGGCTCCGGGGCTTATGTCGTAGTCCTGATATTTCTGCAGGAGTTCCGAAAAAGCTTCAACCTGCATTTCCCATAGGGTCTGTATATCTTCGCTTGTTACCGGCTGTAGCTCAATCGTGGCTGTCATGTCCATTATGCTTGCATTTTTTTGCAGGATAGTCAAGCAAACTGGCTGAAAAGTGCAGGCTGCAAAGTCTTTGGAGGCTTTTGCACTTGCTTGCTTGAGAAAATGAAATGCATCTTGTATAATCAGAGTGACTATGATTCATTTTGACAATCCCACAATACAACTGCTCGCAATGGAGCAGTCGGCGCACGATTCAAACTGCACGGCAGATGATTTCCTCCTTGCAGAAAACGTCTTCTGTGAGTCGGTTCAAAATCCAAAGGCCCACCGGTATCTGGAGCTGCCGCTCGTGTGCGACCTTACCTCATACGGGAGCAACGTCGTGGTTTCTGCCCGCAAGGACCTTTTGCCACAGCTACGGGAACTAATAAATTCCCAGCCGATGTACAAGTGGTTTGAGACTCCTTTTGTATATAGGTTGAACGACCTGCTTGCAGAATCTGCTTCCCGCGTCTGCTTTATGGCGGAGTATTTCCTTCCTGATGTGGATAAAATCTTTGAATCCGCAAAGGCCCTGGAGAATGGCATCCCCTATGAGCTTAAGCTGCTTTGCCAGTCTGATTTCGAAAGCCTGTATAGTGGGCTGTGGGGCAATGCCCTGTGCGAGGCGAGGCGCGAGCTTGACGTTCTGGGCGTTGGCGCGTATGACGGTGGCAGGCTCATTGCCCTTGCAGGCAGCTCCGCCGATGCAGAGAATTTCTGGCAGATTGGCGTGGACGTCCTTCCTGAATATCGGCACAAAGGAATCGCCTCTGCCATAACAAACCGCCTTG
This sequence comes from Treponema sp., assembly GCA_024690865.1. GTDB lineage: Bacteria > Spirochaetota > Spirochaetia > Treponematales > Treponemataceae > Treponema_D. The sequence goes on from JAILON010000089.1 coordinate 62,087, forward strand.
CCCGAGAGGTTTTTAATCATGGAAAGATACCCTTTTACTGTGCTGCCTGGTCCAACATCAAATCCGTGCGCAATGCCCTGCGCTCCGGCTTTAAGCCCGGTTGGATGCAGCTTTCTGCAAAATCGAATGAGTATATAGAAGGAATGCTGCGGTAATGCAGTCCACAGTGGCTGGACGCTTGGAAAAATAAGAATCTTCTTATGTAATTATCCCGGCCTCGCCTTGTTCTATAGGCGAGGTTTGCTATGAATAGGTTCGCTATGCTTTTTTCGTTTCTTGTTCCGTCCATGTTCGCGGCCGGGCAGCTTGTCGCCCAGACTGCAGTTCCGGCGGCTCCGTCCATATCGATGAAGGTCTCCGGCTCCGACCCGAACAAGGCTAGCCCTGTCCGCCTGAGCACGCTCGGAGCGAACGTGGAGGTCATGGGCAACATCGCGACGACGACGCTCGACATGACGTTCGTCAACGAGACTGACCGCATTCTTGAGGGGGAATTCGAATTTCCCCTCGGCGAGGGCGAGTCCGTCACCGGCTATGCGCTCGACATAAACGGCAAGATGCGGCAGGGCGTCGTCGTGGAAAAGGACAAGGGGCGGCAGGTCTTTGAGGCCGTCGTCCGGCAGGGCATTGACCCCGGGCTTGTTGAGATGACGGCGGGGAACAACTTCAAGGCCCGCGTCTATCCGATTCCCGCAAAGGGAAGCCGCCACGTGCAGGTGACCTATCAGAGCGAGCTTCGTGAATCCGCTTCTGCCGGGAGGGTATACTCGTTCTCCGCATTGCCGCAGGGCAAGCTGGACTCCTTTGACTTCAAGATAACCGTTCTGGATACCGCGTCTCCTTCAGCCCCGGCTGGCGACGACTTTGGACTGGGGCCGATCACCTTCGACCAGATGCGGTCGGGCTACAGCGCGAGCATTTCCAAGAAGGACTTCACGCTGACAAAGCCCGTCAAGTTCGCCATTCCCTCGCAGCTGGACAACGGCAAGGGCAAGGTCTTTACGCAGGACATCGGCAAGGATACCTTCTTCTATTACTGGCAGCCTTTCCAGACGGAAACCGTCGCCAAGAAACTGCCCAAGAGCCTTGTCGTCTACTATGACATCTCTGACAGCATGAAACGGCGGGATTCCAATGCGGAATTCAAGCTGCTCGCCGCGTATCTTTCCAAGCTGGACAACCCTAGCGTCACTCTTGTCCCCTTTAGCAACGAAGTGCATGGGGAAAAGGTCTTCACGGGCAGCGTGGACAAGATTGTGGCAGACATCCAGGCATACGTGAAGCCGCTCGGCTTTGACGGGGCGACGAATCTTGGCTATGATTTTGCATCCCTCTTCCCCGCCGACGAGGTGCTTGTCATGACGGACGGACTGGGCAACTGGGACGATTCGCTTGCCGCGGGAAAGACTGCGGCAAAGCGTCCCGTACAACCCCGCGTCTATACGATAAATTCCTCTGCAAGCGCAAACCACGGCTGGCTTGAGAGAACCGCACGGCTGAACGGCGGCCAGTACGTCAACCTCTGCGCAAAGGATGAGGGACTGGCCCTCGATATGCTGACGAGCGACCCCCTCCGCCTCATCACGGCTTCCTATGACACGAACGCGGTCAGCGATGTATACCCCGTGGACGGCAGCATCGTCAGCGGCGATTTTTCCCTTTCGGGCAAGCTTCGCCGCAAGAGCGCGGACATCACGCTCCAGTTTGGCCACGGCAATACGGTGGAAAAATCCGTCACGGTTTCCGTCAGCGCGATTGACGGCCTTCGCTCGGACAACGTGGTGTACCAGTGGGCGGTGAAGAAAGTCGCTGCGCTGGGCACTGACTACGAGGCCAACAAGGACGAGATTCTTGAGACTGCCAAGAAGTACACTGTCGTCACCGAGGGAACGTCGCTCATCGTGCTTGACAGCGTGCAGGATTACGTCCGCTACGGAATCGTTCCCCCGGACGAGCTGAAGGCGGAGTATGACCGCCTGGTCGCCCGCCAGAACACGACGGTCAAGCCTGTCACTGGCGAGTCCGGCAAAGAAATTCCCCAGAGCATATATACGAGGTTCGAGGACTTCCGCAAGTGGTGGAACACGAGCGTCGAGGAATTCCGCCGCAAGAAGTCCAGCCCCAAGAAGGGCGTCGGCAATCCCCGGCATTCTGCCCCGATGGACGATGCGGCGGCAGGGGGCTATGAGATGACGGATGAGGCCGTGGTATATATGGAGGCAGAAGCTATGGATGCCTCCCCTGCGATGGAATCGATGTCATCCGGCAGTTCTTCCTCGATGCGTCGTGCAAACGGCAGGGCCTCTGCCCGCATTATGCAGGCAGAGGCGGCGGCTCCGGCAGCACCTGCCCCTGCCCCCGGACAGGCTGCGTCCGGCAATCCGACGGTGCAGCTCCAGGCATGGAGCCCGAACGCTGAATATCTTTCTGTCCTCAAACGGACCCCGACTGCCGGCATGTTCGCCAAGTACCTGGAGCTGAAGGAGCAGTATGCTGCATCTCCCGCTTTCTATATGGAGGTGGCGGACTACTTCGCGGAGGAGGGGCTGGAGAAGGAGAGCATTCGCATCCTGTCCAATCTTGCGGAGCTGAACCTGGAGAATTCCGATATGCTCCGTGCACTGGGCAACAAGCTGGTGGAGCGTAACCTGTACGCCCTCGCCGTACCCGTGTTCGAAAAGCTCGTCAAGATGCGGCCGGAGATTCCCCAGTTCTACCGCGACCTGGGCATGGCGTATTACTATGCGGGCGAAGAGCAGAAGGCGGTGGATACCCTGTACAGCGTCGTCTACAAAAAGTGGGATGCCCGCTTTGACGAAGTGCAGCAGATTGCCCTGAACGACATGAACGCTATCATCGCACTGTCCAAGGACAAGCTGGACACGTCGGCAATCGACAAGAAGCTTTTGCAGAACTTCGATATGGACGTGCGCGTGGTGCTGACTTGGAACATCGACAACTGCGACGTGGACCTGTGGGTGACGGACAAGGACGGCGAGAAGTGCTTCTACGGCAACAAGCTCACCGCCAACGGTGGCCGCATGTCCCGTGACTTTACGCAGGGCTACGGTCCGGAAGAGTTCTGCATCAAGGTTGCGCCAGGTGGCAAGCTCAAGGTGGAGGCCAATTACTTCGGCAACCACCAGCAGAAGCTCCTGCAGCCTGTCACCGTGCAGGCCGAGGTCTACACGAACTTCGGCAGGGCAAACCAGAAGCGGGAAATCCTGACCCTCCAGTTGGATTCGGTCAAGCAGACCTTCTTCATTGGAGATGTAACGTATTAACGGTGAAGGAACGACACGGCGACACACAACGCAACCGCCGGCACAGGTTTCAAGGCTGTATGTGCATTGCGTTGTGGCGCCGTGGGCTCCTGCACTGGAGTCGGGCTGCCCGTATAAAATCAGCTAGAACAGGCAGGCCTCCAGCATTTCCTTCTTCCTGAGCGCAGAAAGCCATGACGCGGGAATGGCATCATAGCCATACAGGATTCCCGCAAGTCCGCCGGTCACCGCACCCACGGTGTCCGTGTCCTCGCCGAGGTTCACGGCGGCCTCTACCGCAGCCCGGAAGGAGTCCGTCGTTAACAGGCACCAGAGGGCGGCTTCCAGCGTGTCCACGACGAAACCCGATGAGCGTATGCTATCCCGTGTCCTGCTTCCTATCGATGCGAGCGGTTCAAATGTCTTGGACAGCTTCCGCACGTTGTCCTGTACCGCGTCTTTGACGGACTTCCCCGCGATCAAATCCCGCGCTATGTGAATGTAAATGCGGCATGCCTCGCAGGAGATGGCGTGAGCATGGGTAATCGATGACACCGCGTCTATCACGCTGTCATCGGCAGACTCCACGAACGCAAGTGGGATAATTCGCATCAGCGAGCCGTTACCGTTGGAATAAAAGTCGTCCAGCCCCTTCCCCCGTTTTACGGCCGCATAGCAGGTGTTGCCGATGTCAAACGCCTTTCCGTCCTGTGTGTATCTGCCAGAAGAGAGCCATGAAGAGAACTTGTCCCGAATGTCCTCAATGTCCACCCGGCCCTTCTCCCGTATACTGTCACACAGGGCGAGCGTCATGCTCGTGTCGTCCGTCCACGTCCCCGCCTCCTTGCCGAAGCAGTCGCAGTAGAGCATCTCCGTTACCTGCGGATAAGAGCCTCTGTCCTCGAACTGCACCGGCGAGCCGAGTGCATCCCCCACCGCAACACCGTACACCGCATCACGAAGCTTTGCAACCATACTTTTACCCTCCATACGATTTGCATTGCAAGGGAACAGGCAGCCCTGCCCCCTGTGTCTGCACATAGTATACAGCATAAAGGGGGCAGGTGGTCGCCAAAAAGGCGACAAAAGCCCCGCGATGTGCTATAATCCCAGTATGAATCAGATTGAACAGTCCAAGAACGCCAGTGATTTCGCTAGATTCTGGGCGGACAAAGGCAATGAGAAGCAGGAGTGCCAGCGTTTCTGGATAGACTTACTCCAGAACGTCCTCGGCGTAGAAAGCCCGGCAAAGTACATCGAGTTCGAAAAACCGGTTAAGCTCACCCATACCAGTTTCATAGATGCATATATCGCGGGCACGAAAGTCCTCATAGAGCAGAAAGGGGCGGACATAGACCTGCACAAGGCGTACAAGCAGTCCGACGGGGCGGTGCTCAGCCCCTATCAGCAGGCAAAGCGCTAT
>JAILON010000113.1 GCA_024690865.1 Treponema sp.
TCGGTCATCTCAACCTCTTCATGGCAACTGTCGGGCACCACTCCTTTCAGGCTGAGGCCGCGAAGAGAATCAAGGCGGAGATGCTGAAAAATGTCGTGGGGGCTTTTTGTGGTGACACGCACTGGATAAACTCACTCTGGAGGAAATGACAGGTGTCAGGATAGCTGAATCTGGGCCTGCAAGTCCTCTTCCGGTATTCCCAGCTTTATGGCCGCGTCCTTGAGGGAAATGAGCCCGTCTTTTATAAAATCCGCGTATGCAGCAATTTTCCCTTTCTCCATCCCTTTTTCCATCCCTTTTTCCATCCCTTTCTCCATCCCTTTCTCCATCCCTTTCTCCATTCCTTTCTCCATTCCTTTCTCCATTCCCCTTTCCACCGCGCGTTTCTCGATATCTCGCTCGTGAAGGCGGATGGCAAGATACTCGTTCAGGAACGTGTTCTCAAATTTTTTGGTCTGTACCATGGTCTCTATCTCCCTCGTAAAGTCTGATTCGGCTTTGTTGTTTTTGACGAAAGCAAGAAAATCTCTTATCTCAGGGTTCGTCTCCTTCTCATATGCGGCGGCATTAAAGACAAGATGATGTGTCTTATCATTCAAATCGACGTTTTCGTTTTCTCTGCACTTCCGTTCAAACGTATAAACCGGGAGTCCTGCATCGAACGGGTCGTCCAGACAGATAAAGATAATGAAGCTTTCCTTTAACTCGGAATAATCTTTTCCCTTGAGGAGGCTGTCCATATCAAGCATCGACTGATAGTAACGGGTCCTCTTGCCGATGGACGAAATCTTGTACGACTGGCATTCAACGTCAAAAACCTGTCCGCTTCCGGCCGCATACACATCCAGCCTTACCCCTTTCTGGTTGTAGAATGGACTGATTGACTTCTGAAGCTCCGGATACTCGATGTGGTCTATCTTTATCTTTAAGAGACGCTCCAGAACGCCCTTGCATATAGACGGATCACGCATCACTGCTCCGAACATGAAATCGTCAGAGAAGCATAAATCCTCCACGGGCTTGAATGTGTATTCGGCTTTTTCTTCCATATCATACAATATACATGGTCTACGTTAAAAAGTCTAGGACAATCTCTACCCCAGCATCTCCCTGACCCGCGCGAGGTTCTCGCCGGAGTCCAGCTGCTGCCTTTCGATGAATCTGCTCAGTGTCCTGTGGTGGGTTCCGAGGGCACGGGTCATCTGGCTCATCGATGTCCCCGCGAGCAGCATGACGCTGACGGCAAGCTCCGCCCCGTCCAGAATACTGCCCCGGCCCCGGCTTTCCTTTGGCCTTCCCAACGTTACCCCTTCTTTCCTGCGGAGGGCGAGGGCCTCCTTTGTCCTCTGGCTTATCAGGTTCCGTTCTATCTCCGCGCTCAGTCCGAACGCGAAGGCGAGGACTTTGCTCTGTATATCGTCCCCCAGACGGTAGCCGTCCTTGACTGTCCAGACCCTGGCCTCCTTTTCCATCAGGAGGTTCAGGATGCTCATTATCATGAAGAGGCTCCTGCCCAGCCGGGACAATTCCGAGCAGATTATCAGGTCCCCTTTTCCGACTTTCTCCAGAAGCCTGCCCAGTTCCCGCCTTCCGACATCGACCGTCCCGCTTATCGTCTCCTCAATCCATGCGTCCACTGCCAGCCCCTGCTTCTCGCAGAAGCCCAGAATCTCAAACCTCTGGTTTTCGACCGTCTGCTTGTCCGTGCTTACCCTGATGTAGCCATATGTCATACCTATAATGTAATGAATAATCACTGACAAATCCATATTCTTGCTCTCCTGCCTCTGCTTATTGCAGAAATATACAGTTACGCGTGCGGGGACGGCTGGGACCGCCCCCGCACGCTCCGTTACGTTACTCGCCCCTGATTACCAGTGGGTCGGAAAGGACCTCGCGGTAGCTCTTCAGGCTCTTGCCCGGCGACATGTAGTTTGTACGGACGAGAATCCTGTACTGGGTATCCATGTTAAGCCCCTTGGGGATGAAGAACTCAACTTCCTGCGCCCTGTTGCGCGAGAGCTTGTCCGGGGAAACCGCGACGTAGCGGCTCCTGTCCGCGACGGGCTTCCCGTCCTCGCCGAGCGGGCAGAAGAATACCCCGCCCTCGTCACCTGCAATCTTGAGCCTGCTGCCACGGATGACTGCGACCTTTCCTTCCGTCAGGCCCATCGTCTCCGGCTCGGCGTCCGGGTTTTCCTCGTCCTTGGCAAGGCTCAGGCTGGACGTGCCCGTGAACAGGTCCATGACCTCCTCCATCCTCGGTCCGGGTTCGGACAGCGACGCGCCGTTGATTTTAACGGACGCGACCGCATCCGCTGCAACCTTTGACGGGGTGAAAGCCGGCTCCAGGTTCATCAGCGACGGGGCGGCCTCCCTGCTGTTCACGGCTCCGGTGGCCCTGATGTACAGGGTGCCCAGGTCCATCAGGTTGATGGACTCGCCCCTTCCCAGTGCGGCGACGACCTCCTTCTTGTACAGGCCGATCACCGCTTTGACGGTCAGGTCGTCCAGGCCTACGCCTCGTTCGTGGATGCGTGCGACGATGATGTCGTCGTTGACGGTCCTGCGCTCGAAGCGGGCGAAGTACTTGCCCTTGCTCTTTCCCAGCACGTTCTTGAACAGGACAACGTTGCCCTTCGCGACGTTGTCATCCGTGAAATCAATCTTAGTGACTTCCATAATAATACTCCTTAGAATTGTTTTTGCCCCGCGGCCGTTTTCCCGGGAAACTCGCTGCGTTGCATGGCCTTAAGGTAACATAGAACGAGATGTGCATTTTGTAGCTTGTAGGCTACAAGAACCAGAGTCGAAGTTGGCGCATGCAATAGTGGGGCTGTGGCCCGGCGGGGCGGGGGGGCTGTTGGGAAGAGGCGTCAGGGGCTGGCGTGGAGAGGCGGCGGGTCTGACAGGGAGTGGCGGCGGGTCTGGAAGCTTGTCGAAAGGGCACGGTATAGGGAGCGTACGGCACGACTCTCCCTGAAAAAATTTTTTTGTAGTATTGCAACAGAAAAATTACAATATTGTAATAGAAAAATTACAATATTGTAATAGAAAATTTACAATACGGTAACAGAGAATTTACAATACTGTTCTGGAGGAATGTGGCGGGGCGCCCCGGGCGGCTGGAAGGTGTGGGAGGGCTAGGTCAGGGGGTTACCACTCTGGCCGGAATCTGCGGAAGGCGACGGCTGGATTTTTTCCTAGGGCTGTGCTATCATGGTGTTTATGGAAGGACTCAAGCGTTTCCCCATCGGGGTGCAGGACTTTGCCAGGCTCCGCAGGGACAAAAGGTACTACGTGGACAAGACTAACCTCGTCTACAAGATGACGCACTCAAGCGACTACTGCTTCCTGAGCAGGCCGCGCAGGTTCGGCAAGTCGCTCCTCGTCTCCACGCTCAAATGCTACTTCGAGGGCAGAAAAGACCTGTTCGAGGGGCTTGCGATGGAACGGCTTGAGACGGAGTGGAGGCAGTACCCGGTGTTCCTGGTGAGCTTCGCGGGGAACAAGTATACCTGCATGGAAGACCTCTCCGACACATTGGACTACATGCTGTCGGAATGGGAGAAGGCGTATGGCCTTGCTCCTGGGAAGCTCGGCGCATGGGGTGTGCGGTTCGAGCGGGTCATCACTGCCGCACATGAGCAGACGGGGATGGAGCCGGTTGTCCTTGTGGACGAGTACGACGCACCCCTCTTGGACACGATGGACGACCCGGACCTGCAGCTCAGGCTCAAGCAGGAAATGCGCAAGTTCTTTAGCCCGCTCAAGGACAAGGGCGGCATTCTCAGATTTGTGTTCCTGACGGGGATAACGAAATTCAGCCAGCTTTCGATATTCAGCGAGCTGAACAATCTGAAAATCATGACGATGGATGACGATTACGCTGCCATCTGCGGCATCACGAAGGAGGAGCTTCTGGCTCAGATGCAGCCGGAGATACAGGCCCTCGCGGACAAGCAGGGGCTGGGCTACGACGGGGCGGTTGAGGCCCTGGCCCGCAAGTACGACGGCTACCACTTCTCCAAGAACTCGCCGGATGTGTACAACCCTTTTAGCCTGATAAACTCTCTGTCCGATGGGGAGCTGACGAACTATTGGTTCGCGACGGGCACGCCGACGATTCTGACCAAGCTCATCGGGAAGCACAAGATAGACCCGGTGACTTTTGACAGGGGGTTCGAGGCGACGCAGGACATGTTCGACGTTCCTGCCGAGACTGCGACGAATCCCGTCCCCCTGCTTTACCAGTCTGGCTACCTGACGATTAAGGGAACGAAGAAGGGCGGACGCTTCATCTTGGGATACCCGAATGAGGAGGTGCGGGACGGCTTCAACAAGAGCCTGATGCCCTGCTATGCAACGGAGGATGTCGTCACGAACGATACCTTCCTGATGAAGTTTTCCGATGCACTGGAGGACGGCGACCTTGAGCTGGCCCTGACGCTGATGAAGGCCTTCCTCAGCTCCATCCCCTACAATGCGGAGAGGCAGGACGAGAACCACTACAAGACGCTCTTCTACCTGATAGCCCGCCTGTGCACGCCCTTCGTCGTCAGGACGGAGGAGGCGAGTGCGGCAGGGCGGAGCGACGTGGTCGTAGAGGCTGAGCATGCGGTCTACGTGTTCGAGTTCAAGCTGGACGGCACGGTGGACGAGGCGCTGGAACAGATAGACGGCAAGGGATACCTCATACCCTACCTGGGCAGGACGGGGGCGGATGGAAAGCCCAAGGCTCTGCACAAGGTCGGCGTGAACTTCGATGGAGCGACCCGCACCCTCGGCGGCTGGAAAGTGCGGGAGGGCTAGGGGACGGACGAAATACGTCCGCGCGTGAGGGTGAGGGGGCTGGCCCCTCACGTCGCCCTGGCATATCCTAGCGTCTCCACGTGGAGAGCCAATAGGCTGTTTCCCCGTATTTATTATACCGGCTGTTGTAGCGGCTCCTCCAGTAGTCCTCCATGCGGTACTCATACGAGGAGTATCCGGCCTGCGGTTCAACGTACAGCCATTTGCCGCTGGGCGTCAGCCTGACCCTTACGAACAGGTGGTTCATAGTTGGCTTTTTATGCCAGGGCTTCTGCCAGTAGTTCCGCACAATCTCGCACTGGTTTGGTGGGAGCACCTTGTCCCACTCCTTCTTGAACTGTAGCGTATAGTCGCAGCAGTTCACCTTCCTGTCGAGGTCGCAGTCATGGACGTTCCGGTGGGTGTATTGCAGGATTGCGCGGATATTGTTGTCGTTCACGTAGTAGTCATAAGCGAAGTACATGGGCTGAGCATGAAGCTCGCATGCCTTCCCTAGTGCAAGGAAACCGACAACCAACAGCATGGCGACAACAAACTTTATCAGCCTGTTTGTTCGGTTGTATGAGCGGTCAACATAAATCCTGTCGGCAAGCTTTATCCTTGAAAGACGCTGTACCTCTAGCTTTTCCCAGTTGTCAAGCTCAGCGGAACATGCCTCAATCCTCTGCCACACCGGGCAGCTTCGGCACTGTTCCCTGTTGCACTTGTGCGTTTTAAGGTTCATCGCACACCTAACAGATTCATCGGCAAGTGAATACAAGTAGCTCATTCTTTCCTCCTATTCCATCGTATAGGCAATGATTACCAATGCCGAAACAAAACAAACCACCGCAGTCGCAATACACACGCTTTGAAAAAGTTCCGTCATAACAAATCTCCTTCCCCTCTCGGGGCATTCGTTCCGTAGCGGCAGGGTCTTCCTGCCGTTCCTCATCGTCTGCAATGCTAGCACGTCTCCCCGCGGAAAAGGTCGCCTTTAAGGCGACTTTTTCGGTCAGTCAGGATTCCCCGCCGTCCGGCGGGAGCGTATAGCCCGCGCAGTGCAGCAGGTCCTCGCTCTCCTTCCTCGTCAGGCCCAGCCCCTGCGCGAGCAGGATGACCGTGCTCTTCTTGGGGCGGAAGTCCGCGTTCGTATTGTTGATGATTTTGGAGAAGCGCTGCTTGCTCAGGCCCGCCGCCTTGTAGATGTCTGAGTGCTTGCCTTTGGGGTTCCGCTCCATGTACTTTTGCAGGTACCATCCGAACCTGTCGCGGAAGGGCTGCCGTTCCTCCGGTATCTCGTCCGCCCGGACCTGCGCCGTGCCTTTGTCTTTCTGCCGTTCCATCCGTCGCCTCCTGAATATGATTGTAGGGTTTGTATGATGGCAGTCTAACGCAGGAGGCCGGGTACATGGTCGCCTTAATAGCGACTTTTCCCAAAACGGGCAGGGCGGGGCTGGTGCGGTGATTGCAGTGTGGCGGGGTAGAAGTCGCTAAAAGGCAACCCGAGTGGCTTTGCAATCTGTTATACTTGTGTTATAATCGATGATAGGGAGGACTGCGAGAACTGCGATGGCTGAGATGGAAGAGAAGATTGCGACGATTGACATGAGGGAAAAGACGGGGACCGAACTGGTCATAGCAGAATCCGTCGCGCTCACAATAGAAGGGAAACGCTTCGAGTTTTTCATGACCAACGACTACGCGACCATCTCCGGGAAGATGAAGTCCATGGGCTACTGGAGGCCGACCGCCTACGACCTGAAGCTGAATCCTTCATTGGACAAGAACGTGTGTGACAAAATGTTTGAGCTGGGGGCAACCTGGTCCGTGACGGTCACTGACGATGCCGGAATCGTCAGCTATTACGATGAGCTGACGGATTCCTTTTTCTCCATCTTCCTCCGTGGCATTTCTTCCCGCATGGACGAAAGTGCATACTCCCGGAGCTTCGTGCTGGCAGCCGAGAACAAGGGGGACGAACTTGCGGCGCTCATCAGGGAAGGAGCCGACATAGACGAGCGGATTGACGGCGGGATGCCGCTGCTCACCGTGGCCGCTTTGAGGGATGCCTGTTTTTCCATACGGGCTCTGCTCAAGATGGGCGCGGACGTGAACGCGGCTGACGGCGAGGGCATGACCGCCCTGTCTTCCGCCGTACTTGAGCACAATGTTGACGCGGTGAAAATCCTGCTTTCCGCGCCGGGAATAGATTTGGAGGCGAGAGACAGCATCTCCGGCTGCACCGCGCTGCTGTTTGCCGCCCTTGATGACTATGCGGACATCTGCGCCCTGCTTGTGGAAGCGGGGGCTGACATGAACGTCACGAACGTCATGGGGCGGACTCCCCTGGCATCGGCGATAGCGGCGCGGGCACAGACGGACGGGAAGGCCGTTGATTTTTTGATACGCGCGGGCGCGGATCTGGATATACCCGACAAACAGGGGCGGACCGCGCTCAGCCTTGCGGCGGAGTGCGGGAAGACCGGAATCGTCATAAAGCTTCTGGATGCGGGGGCGGATGCCTTGCGCAAGGACAAGAAGGGAATGTGCGCATTCTCCTGGGCGGTATGCGGCGGGCACGCGGACACGCTCGCGGTCTTCATGGAGCGGAACCTGTTCCCCGCGGAAGAACTGGGCACGGCAGTTACGGAAGCGGGGTTCCGGGGGTTTGCGGACAGCACGGATGTGCTGATACGGATGTCGGAACCTGCGGAGACGGCGGCATATTGTGCCCTGATGGGGGCCTGTACCCGGGACTGTGCCAGTGTCGCACGGGTCTGCCTGAAATACCCGTGTGATGTAAACTTGCCGTCGGAGTTCGGCATGACCCCGCTAATGACGGCGTGCTACTGCGGCTCTATGGAAGTGGCAAAGCTGCTCGTTGCTCATGGCGCGGACGTGAACGCGGCGGACGAGGACGGCATGACCGCCCTGATGTACGCCGCCATAAAGCATGATGCCCGCATGATGTTCTTTCTGATGGGCAAGGGCGCGGACAAGGACGTTAAGAGCGCGGAGGGAAAGACCGCCAGCGACTACTTCGGTGAGTCTGATACACGTGACATCGGAGAGTTCATCGCCGACAGGACAAAGGCAAAAGCCGCGCCGTCAGATGCCGGATTAGGTACGGTGGGCATCCCTCAGGACAACGGGACAGCTGCTCCGTCCGCCACCCCCGTCACCCACAAGTCCTTCATCGAGACGTTCGAGTTTTACAGGAAGAGGTATATCGAGCGCTTCCCCGACAAGAAGAACACGGACATCTACAAAGATGCGAGGCTGACGAAGCAGCGTTTCTCCAAGATTTTCAGCAGTAAGGACCCTGCCTACCACCCCAGGAAGGAGAACGTCATAGCCCTTGCGCTCGGACTCAAACTGAGCCTGGCCGAAAGCGAGGACCTTCTGCAGAGCGCGGGCTTCATCTTCTCGCCCAAGGACAAGGTGGACATGAAGATACGGTCTTTCCTGGCCAAGGGGAACCATAACATCTTTGACCTGAGCAACAGCATTTACGAGAGCACCGGCACGTCCTTCTTCAAGTCCATGACGGCGGGGGAGGAGGAATAGCGGGGGCAAGGAAGCCCCCGCATATAGTGCCGCTGAATCTTTCCTAGTTGAATGTAGGGATTGTCTGCTGGACTATGTTGCCTGTCGCATCCATAAAGACGAATGTCTGCGTCTGGTACATCCATTTTAAGGTCAGGACATCTCCGGCCTTTATATCCGCAAGTTTCGTCAGCCGCAGTTCGGTGCTCCGGTATCGGATGATAGGTTCGTTCAGCCTGTCGTCATGCCCGACGACGACAGGACAGCTGATTGTGAAGACTATCGGCCTTCCGTTCAGCTTTATATAGATGGGGTTCACATAGGTTTCCTTCTTGCCGCTGAATAAGCCGGCGCTTGAGAACCCAGCTCCCGTCGATTCCCCGTTGACATGTGTTACAAAAATCGTGCCAACGTTCGGATCCCTTGTGAGGTTCAGTGCAATAGTATCATCATCCTCCAAGCCGTACTGCTTCACTTCCCTCGTAGACATACACCCGGTAAAAATGCATGCCAATGATAAAAGAAGCACAGCAAGCAACATTTTCTGGTTCATAACGAATCCTCCTGAAATTGTTTTTCTTGCATAAGCCTAATACGGAAGCGGATAAATTTGGTCGCCTTTTTTGCGACTTTTTCATACGGCGGCAGTTTGCCGGGAAGTTTCTGTGATCTAAGGACTAAAAAGAGGCATTTCGTTTGACAATATGGTGGTTTTAGCTGTACAGTATGGATTTGTTGCAAAACGACAACCAAGGAATCTGATTTATGGATGAGAATTTGAAATCGCTCTACAGTTGGTTTGATATAAAGCGCGACGAGATAATCGCAGGGCATGAGAACGAGCGTGTTCTTATTTCTGACAACAAGGTGCTTGGCTATTTTCCTGATGAGCGTAGTGCCGTTGCCGAGGCCTTGAGTCGGGGGCTGGAACCCGGGAATTGAGTTATACTCAAAAGTTGTGGATGGGATAATATCTAGAAATAGAAAAAGAGATTCAGATTTGTTATGCTTTAGCTTGCAAGAAAAAACCAAACAAAGGAGAATCTCTTATGGATACTATTCTAAACTATGATGAGGAAAA
>JAILON010000175.1 GCA_024690865.1 Treponema sp.
CATCATAGAAATTTTTGTATGTAATAGGGATTTTCTTTTCATAAATTTCAGTCGGCGAAACTGAAATTTTCTCTGCATAAATCTCCCTTCCTTTTTCAGTAACAATGAGTTTCGCACCCTTACGCTCGGAAGTAGCATAAACACAGATATAGAGTTTTCCGTCTGTTTCCTCAACATTCAAAACCGCGTCAATGCTTGCATTCTTCACCTGACCGCAGGCTTTATAAGGCATGAAATACTGGTGGAAAACTTTCTCTTCATAAGGTTTGAGCCAGGTGAAGTCAGGCTGATTCTCGCAGTACATTCCCGTCATAAGCTCGATATATGGACCATCTGAATCAGTGAGGTTTCTGTCCCATGCCTTTCCAAAGTCGCCGCAACCCCAGGTCCACTGTTTTTTACCAGGTGAAACATGATGGTCAGCAACATGCAAAAGACCTGCTTTCACTCCATAGTCATAACCGCCCACGAAGTTGTATGCAGAAGGCTCCGCCATATAAGAAGTCGGAACAGGAATGTTCTTGTACCGTGAAATATCAACTCCCTCGCTGTAATCATGCTTGTAATACTCGCTGGTCGCAATCGGGAAGCGACTCACAGCTCGTTTTCCGTGGTCATACACGCTGTGCACGTCCGGTGGGAAAATCGACTGAGTGTTGTCATTTACAGGAACGGCAGGGTTCGCCCACCACAAGAAAGTCTGCGGAAGAGGTGTGCGGTTGTAGAGCTGTCCGCGGATTTCGATATATGCCTTGTCAGGGTAAAGCGTGAAGCCTGTAATTTCTTTAGTTCCGTTCATCTGGTCAACGTCGGAAGTGAGGAGCGTCTTTGAGCCGTCAGAGTTCTCGCGAATAATGTAATCGACAGGCATGTAAGTTGTCGGGCGGTGGTGCTGCGGCCAGTTGAACTCAATGCCGCCTGAAATCCACGGGCCGAGCAGACCAACGAGCGCGGGCTTAATCACATGGTTGTAGTACACGAAATCATAATTGTTCGTCTTGTCAATCGCCCGCTGGATTCTTCCGCCAAGCTCGGGCAGAATCATCACTTTAAGATAGGCGTTCTCAAGCCATACGGCATGCCATGCCTTGTCTTTCTTTTCAAGGCTGATTTCCTGCGTCGCAGGGTACGGATAAATTTTCCCGGAGCTTCCCTGATAGACCCGTTTCTCAAGGAACATCGGATTCTTGTCCGCCTTGCCCGTCTCATAGGTCGGAATGATGACCTCTTCTTCCCAAATCTGTACGTTTTCCATAGCTATCGACCCCTTGTCGTCAGAACTTGCCGCACTGCCTTGTGCTGTCTACGATTATGGCACGGCAAGCCTCTCTTTGCAAGAAAAGAAGTTGCCGTGTCTTTTATGAAAATTGCTCTTATCCGCTTTACTTTCCTTTTGCCGCCACGAACTCGTCCACCTGCCTTTGCATCTCGGCCATGACATCCTTCATGCCGGCGGCATTCATGGCATCCCTGAACTCGGCGAGCGTCTTGTCCACGTCATCCACAAGCCCGCTTCTGAGCGGCAGCAGGTATGAGCCGAGAGCGGCTTCCACGGCCGCATACTGCGTGCTTACTTTGCTTGAGTCGAAACGGAAGCCGTCAAGCACGTGGTCAACGCTCTTTACGTGCGAAAGGAAGTAGTCGTCAAGCTCTTTCTTCCTCTGGTCAACGGCACTCGGGTTGCCTTTGTGTTCCGAGCGCATAATCTCCTTGTTGCGCCAGCCCCAATAGTTGCTCGCGTTATACGGTGTGTCTGTAAGAGTATACTCCTTGTCACCGACAGCTTCCCAGTGCTTGCCCCGTATGCCCAGCTGCGCCAAGTCCTGAATTTCCTGATTCGTCGCAAATTCGTTTATGACCATGAGCGCACGGCCGGGATTCTTGCTTGCCACGTTAATGCCTATGCCTCCGTTGATGTACTTTGTGGCCGTGTAATGCACGTTCGGCATGATATTGTAGATGTTGATGTCCCAGTCCGGGTGCTCTTTGTTCGCCTGGTTCGCATAGGTCGCGCAAGAGTCCGTGTTCCATATCATGCTTGCGGCCCTGCCGCTCAAAAGGCCGTCCTGCCTGTCGCCCGTCGCGTTCAGCACGTCGTCAGGCCATGCGCCCGCATCGGCAAGTTTTTTTGCCGTGCGGCAATAATCGGCGAATTCCTCCCAGTCAACGACGTATCTTAAGCGTATATCATTAGGGTCTTCCTGATTATACAAGACAAGGGTACCTTCCTGCGGCGCCCCGCTCACGACATCGTAGCCCTTTGATTCAAACCACAGCCAGAAGAAGCTGTCGCCGCCGTTCGTCGTGCCGTACCTGCCGCTTTTGGCGCAGTCCACGAAAAAAGACGAGAGGGAATCCCAGCTGTTTATGTCGTCGTAGCCGAGATTTTTCATCCAGTCACCGCGTATCGCGACGACATCGGGTGTCACTTCGATGAAGTTCGCGGGAATCATATAGATGTTTCCGTCAACCGTCGCCTGCTCCCACGCGATTTTGGGCATGACGCTGTAAATGCCAGGCGCGCAATTCTTAATGGCCTCCTCGGGAATCGTCTTGAAGCCTCCCAATCCCACCGTCTGCTCAAAGTGGCACCAGCTTGTCGCCGTGAAAATCAAATCGAACGGCTCGCCGGACGAGAACAAAAGCGAATATTTCGTGCTGTGCTCTCCCCACGAGAGCCAGTCCACCTTGAGCGAGCAGTTGAGCTTCTGCTCAAGGATCTCATTGATTTTTGCGTACACATCGTCAAATTCCGCCGGCTTATCGCCTACAAGGTACATAGTCAGTTCAACATGATTTGATGTATCATTGGAAAATCCTGAGCTCCCACCTGCAGAAGCTTTAGAGCATGCACTAAAGCCACAAACAAACATTACTACACCACAAAGCAGTGTACCCATCTTGATAATAATTTTTTTCATAATAATTCCTCCTAAGAATTATTTATCCCTTTACAGAGCCAATCATAATACCCTGAACAAAGTATTTTTGAACAAATGGAAAAACAAGCACCATAGGGCCCGTAACGACAATCGTAAGCGCAAGCTTTAAAGTCTGCGTTGGGAGCGACATGGAGCTTACGATTGAGCCTGAGACCGTGCCGTTCGCGATGAGCTTCTTGTATGCCTCGATGTTGCTTATCTGCTGATACAAAAAGTATTGCAGGGGAAACTTGTGGGTATCCTTGATGTAGAGCATGGCGTTGTACCAGTCGTTCCAGTAGGCGAGCGCGATAAAGAATCCCACCGTCGCCAGCGCGGGAGTGATGAGCGGCAGCACTATCTGGAACAGGATGCGGAACTCCCCCAGGCCGTCAATCCGCGCGGCTTCCACGAGGGAGTCGGGCAAGCCGCTGATGTAGCTCTTCATCACCAGCAGGTTGTATACGCTGAAGAGCAGGGGGAGCAGCAGCGCAAGATAGTTGTCGCGCAGGTTCAGCGTGCGCGTGTACAGGATATATGTCGGCACCAGCCCGCCGGAAAAGAGCGTGGTAAAGTAAAAGAAAAACGAGAACGCGTTCCTCCATCCGAAGTTTTTGCGCGAGAGCACGTAGGCCGTCATGGTCTGGAGCAGAAGCCCCAGCGCGGTTCCCACAACGGTAAGCGAGATGGTTGTGGCATACGCGCGCAGCACCACGAGCGGCTCCCGGAACACCGTCTTGTACGCCTCCAGGGAGAAATCCTGCGGCAGCAGGCTGAAGCCGTACTCCACCACCGCGCTTTCTGAGGAAAGCGAGCCGGAGAGTATCATCACGAAGGGTATGAGGCACAGGAGCGCAATCAGCCCGCAAAAGCCCTTTGCCACGAGCTTGAGCGCGAGCACGTCGCTCCCTGAATGTATTCCGCCATGTTTCGTCTGCATTTCTCTTCCTCCTTCCCTTAGAACAGGGTATAGTCCTTGTCGTACACGCTCACCAGCTTGTTCGCGCACAGAACCGTGATAAAGCACAGCACCGACTGGAACAGGCCTACCGCCGCGCTCATGCCGAAGTCGTTGCTGGAGATGAGGGCGCGGAACGAAAGCGTGTCTATCACGTCCGTATAGTTATAGAGCAGGCCGTTAGTGCCCGTCAGATTGTAGAACATATCGAAGTTGCCACGGAATATGCCGCCTATGCTCATCAGGAAGAGAATGATGACGGTGGGCAAGATGCTCGGAATCGTCACCTTGAAGATTCTCTGCCACACGTTGCAGCCGTCAATCGCCGCCGCCTCGTAAATCGACGTGTCTATGCCCATGATGGCCGCGAGGTAGAGCACCGAGCCGTAGCCCACCCCCTTCCATACGTTGAAGAAAAGCAGGATGAACGGCCACGCCTGTGGCTTGGTGTAAAAGGGGTACTTCTCCAGCCCGAAGCTCACGAGCAGGCGGTTCAGATAGCCGAAGTCCGAGCTGAAGATATTGAAAGCCATGACCCCGACTATGACCCAGGAGATGAAGTAGGGCAGGAACATCATGGACTGCGTTATCTTGCGGAAGCTGCGGCTGCTGATTTCCGTCAGGAACACCGCCACCGCTATCTGCGTGAATGTACCCACCAGAATGAACGCGATGTTGTACAGCACCGTGTTTCTCGTGACGATTCCCGCCTGGCCGGACATAAAAAAGAAGCGGAAGTTGTCAAGCCCGTTCCACGGGCTGCCCCAGATACCGCCGGCATAGTTGTACTTCTTGAACGCCATCACGATGCCCGTCATGGGATAATAGGCGAAGACGAGCGTATAGATGACGGCGGGGGCAAGCATCAGCAGGTACATCCGGTACGAATACAGCGTGTGCAGGAACCCCTTTCTCGAATTCAACTCTTTAACAGCCATTCAAACCTCCTTGATTCTTTTCCGTTTTTTCGTTAGTCTCATTATCAATCTGAAAGCTTCATTTGAATATACACAAAATTGCCGAAGAATTTATAAAAATTGCTATTAAGATTGCACAGTCGGAAAGCTATGCTATACTTTATGAAAGAGCAATTTTTCTGTAAGGAGGCACAAAATGAAGACAAAGGAAGCGAAAGTCGCCTACAGCTCCGAGTATTTCATCTACTCGCCGAGCAGAACGGCGACAAAAATGTTTTTATATCCACTCCAATGCGGTCTTTTCATTTACGAGAAGGGCTATACCTTGAACCGAAAGTCTTTTGACAGCTTCCTTGTTGCATACATAAAAAAAGGCGAGATGACATTCGGCGAAAAAAGCAACGAAATTTCAGCAAAAGAAGGTAGTTTCATTCTTTTAGATTGCTATATGCCTCATTCCTACCGCTCACAAGAGGGCGCAGAGTGCCTGTGGTGTCATTTTGACGGGAAAATGGCTCGAAATTATTTTGAGCTGGTGCATGAGAAGGCGGGGACTGTATTCACTTTCAATGAGACAAGGAACGCTGTGGGAAAACTCACAGCAATTTTCAATATGTTTAGCCTAAAGAAAAAGGTAAACGAAGCGCTTCTTCACAAATACCTGACCGACATAATTACAGAATTCTTGCTCTTCAACACCGATGACAAGAATCATGGTAGCGGACAAAGCATGAGCGAAGATGTGATTACTTTCATAAACGCTCACTACACTGAAGACATCACAATTGATGAAATGGCTGATTTAGCAGGACTTTCGAAATTTCACTTTATCCGAAAATTCCGCACTATAACAGGTTTCACACCACACGAATATTTGATGAACACAAGATTCTTGCAGGCAAAATATCTTTTAAAAAGCACAGTTCTTTCCGTAAAAGAAATATGCTTCAGCACAGGATTCTCGAATGAAAGCGTTTTTACAAGCGCATTCAAAAAAGAATTCGGCATTTCCCCTCTGCAGTACAGAAATAGCTAAAAAAAAACGATGCCAGTTTTTAGCATCGTTTTTTTGTTCACTGATTTTTCTTAATTATTGTACTTGTAAGCTTTCCAAGTATCGATGAGTTTATGATCAAAGTCAAAGAGAGTTGTGTTTGAAATCACGTTCTGCCCCGCTTTATCGGTCTTTTCTTCCATAGCCCAACCAACACCTTCCTGATACACCCAGATTGGATCCCAGTATAAGTCGCCGAAAATATGCTTTGAACATTTTATTCCGTTAAACATCTCGTACATGAAATCGCGCTGCCCATCTTTGCCGTCATATAGGTCAGGTCGCTCACGATGACCTCATTTTCATTCCAGCCTGAGAATTCCCTCCCGAGCAAGTTTGAGACCTCTGCCTTGTCTGCCCCGGCTCTCTTCGTGCCCGGCTTTACATATTTCGGTATGCCATAAACAGATACAAGTCCGAGCTCTTTCATCAGCCGGCTGATTTTCCGCCTTGACATAACGGTGCCTTTCGCCGAGAGGGCTTTTTTCACCTGCCGGGAGCCGTAATTTCCTTTCCCTTCTTCGAACGCTTCCTTCACCTCCTGCGTTTCCTTTTCATGCCGCGCGATACCCGCAAGCCTTTTTTCCCCGTCAGGCTTGTAATAGGTCGTGCTCCTGTTTACTTTCAAGGCCCTGCACAGGGCTGATCTTCCAAAGTTACGGGCGTGGGCCTTTATGAACTCGACTTTGTCGCGAAGATCAGCGCCGCTTTTTTTAGGATCTCGTTCTCCAGCCTGAGCTTTGCGTTTTCCTTTCTCAGTGCTATCAGCTCATTCTCGGCTTCCGTCCTGTTATCCTTTTCCTTTGATGAGCCGGTCTTGTTTATCCGTCTGATCCATCTGTCCAAAGCTGAAGGACTCAAATCGTATTCCTTCGCTATCTCTGTCCTTGGTTTTCCTGTGTTGTACAGGTCAACCATCTGTTTCTTGAAATCTTCTGTAAAAGTCCTTCTCGGTCGCTTTTCCATATTTCCTCCATTATGCGACCCCTTATTTTTTTTGTCTAGTTCAGTGTAGCCGATTCACATTATTGGAATTGTGGCAAATGCCGGAGAGGATGCCACGGGCAACCTACAAAGACAGAGCCCCTCTCACTCGTCCCGGTCATCGTAGTCGCCGCGGTTGTCCCGCAGGCTGGACCAGCCCGCGGATTTTTCCTGCAGCATCTCCGCGTCCTCATGCCCTTGGAAGCGGGTCCATGCCGCATAACGGGGCGACAGGTTCCGTGCCGCATCCTGTGCGACGGAGCTGTCCTTGTTCTTTTCCTGCAAATCTTCTTTTCCGTCTGCCATAGCGGACATAGTATAACACAGCTGACCGGGCGTGTACAGCTCGGCTCCGCCGGGGCTGCGGTCAGTTCTCCCGTGCCCACGGGTCTGCGGTCGGCCCGTCCGTGACAGATCCACCCTTGCCAACGGCCCGCAAAGGGGGTATGCTTGCGGCATGACGGACGGAATCAGAATCAGGCGGGCGGAAGCAAAAGACATCCCGCAGCTTACGGAGATATTCCAGAAGGATTTGGGCTACGGCGCATGCATGCAGGAGACGGTCGCCGCCCAGTTCACCAAGTTGGACGAAAAGCGGGAAGCCGTCTTTGTCGCGGCCACAGGAACGGACGACAGGGCCATCGGCGTGATTCACGTGGAGCTCTACAACACCCTCTACTTCCCGATGCTTGCGAACATTCTGGGACTTGCCGTAAGCTCATGCTGCCGGGGACGGGGAACAGGCTCGCTGCTCCTCACTGCGGCGGAAGAATGGGCAGCACGGGAAGGGGCCGCCTTCATGCGGGTAAACTCCGAAGAATCACGGACGGAAGCCCACGCCTTTTACCGGAAGAGGGGCTACACGGATGAAAAGGAACAGAAACGCTTCTTGAAGGAGCTGAGCTCCCCTTGCCAACAGGGTGGAAAGTAGGTATGCTTTCTGCAGGAGGAACAGCATGGCGCACAATTTTCCAAAGATTTCGGCACCTTTCGGACGGAACAGCCCCAAGGACAGGCTCGTTGACACGTCGCTTTTCGCAAAGCCCTGGGTGCAGATGTTCTACGAGAACGGAATCAAGATGTATGCCTCGGAAAAAATAGACGGAACCTCGGTCGGCATCGTATGGGACGGCGAGCGGATTTCCTTCGTCGGCCACACGGAGAAATCTCAGTTCTGCCCGCGCTACCTGGAGTATCTGCAGAACAACTTCGGGACATCGGAATTCGAATCGGTCATTGAGGAGGTCTTTGGAGACAGCCCCGTGACGATTTTCGGGGAAGGAATCTCCAAGGACTACAACGTCCACTACGGATTTCCCGAGGGCAACTTCATCATGTACGACATTCAGAATTCTGACGGAACTTTCTACAACCGCGATGCCGTGAAGGAGATTGCGAAGAAGCTGGACCTGCTGTACCCCTGGGAGGAGATGATGACGCTGAAAGAGGCGATCGACTTCATCAGAGGCCGCCCCCAGTCTGTCCTCTGCGCCGGGAACAAGATGGAAGGGCTCGTGCTGCGTTCCCCGGTCGAACTGTACACGAACAACGGCGACAGGGTCATCTGCAAGGTGAAGGTCAAGGATTTCGTGGACGGCGTAAAAGACTATAAGGCGTAAAAGACTATAAATGCTAGAGCGTATTTCAAAGAGTCCACGGCACCAAAGTTGCCAAGGACTTCTTGAAACTGCCTCGCCACAGGGGTTCTTGACATTTTTTTTTATTCTCACTAGAGTGATGAAATCTAAATCATCTTGAACGGAGGTTACTCCCATGGATAACAGTGTACTGCTTGCTTTTAAGTGTGGAATGACGCTCCTTTCACGCAAGAATAAGTAAATTCCCACTTAAAAGTACCAGCATCTCCTCGCAAACGTCCGCACATACCCCTACGTGCGTTTCATCGTGTTCGGCATTCGTCATGCGCGCATGCCGAATCGTACATCTATCTGTATTGATTAAAATGAACAAGCTTAATCTGACGGGCTACGTGAAGAAGTACGCCCTATTCTACTTGATTGCCGTCGTCTGCATGGCGGCAGGGACCATGCTGGACCAGGTCGCGCCGATTATCGTCCAGCACATCGTTGACGACGTGCTCATCGCACGGAACATGGACGCGCTGACCTTCCTCCTGCTCGGCCTCCTCGGAATCGGCGTGGGCAGGTGCATTTTCCAGTACGCGAAGGAATTCCTCTGCGACGTCGCGGGAAGCAGGATCGCCTCCGAAATCAGGATAAACCTGTTCGGGAAGATTCAGAGCCTTTCCGCGAACTTCTTTGACGGCATCAACAGCGGCGAGCTGATGAGCCGCGTCAAGGACGACGTGGACCGCATCTGGGACATAGCGGCTTTCATGGGCATCCTCATGGCGGAAGTCGTGCTCAGGACGGTCTCGACCCTCTACTTCATGCTGCGCATAAACTGGCAGCTCGCCCTTATTCCTGCCGTGGGCATGGTGTGCGCAGGCTTCATTGCGATTCTCATGGAGAAACAGCTCGACGAGCTGTACGGGGCTGTCGCCCAGGAAGGGTCGGAGATGAACAACACGGCAGCGGAGAACCTTGCGGGCGTGAGGACCGTCAAGGCCTTTGCCCGCGAGGGATTCGAGATTGCGAAGTTCCACAAGCACAACCAGAAGTTCTATGAGCTGAATATAGACCTGAGCCGCGTCTTCGTGAAATACAACCCGATTATCCAGCTGATTACGCGCTTCCTGGCGGTCATATCGCTGCTCCTGGGGGGTATCATCGTGATGAAGGGAACCCCCTTCCAGGGCGGACAAAAGATGACCGTCGGCGAGCTGATGGCCTTCATCGCATACGTGGGCGGCATGATTTGGCCCATGGAGATGCTCGGCTGGCTGACCAACGGTTTTTCCAGCGCGAAGGCGAGCGTCAAGCGGCTGCGCAAGATTTATGCGGAAATGCCGGACATCACCGACAATTCCGAAGGCGGTACGCTTGATGAAGAGCTTTCCGGCGCGCTGTTCTCGCAGCATGACCTGAACGGAGACATCTCCTTCGAGCACGTGAGCTACGAGGTATGCGGGAAAGCGGCGAGGGCAGATGATGCAGAAGGCGGCGGGGATGATGAAACCCGTGACACCAGTAAAACTGGGGAGCCGTACGCAAGTGCCGGTCCCCGCAAGATTCTGGACGACGTTTCCTTCTCCGTCAAGGCGGGGCAGACGCTCGGAATCATGGGCGCGACAGGTTCGGGCAAGACGACCATCATCAACCTGCTCAAGCGCATGTATGATGTGACGGGCGGGTGCATCAAGCTGGACGGAATCGACATCCGCGAGCTGCCCCTGCCCACCCTGCGCCGCGCCGTCTCCTGCGTCATGCAGGACATCTTCCTGTTCAGCGACACGATTGAAGGGAACGTGCGGCTCGGGGAGCGGGAGACGATTACCGTGCCGGAAGTACGGTCCGCGCTCAAGCAGTCGCATGCGGCGGAATTCGTGGACAAGATGGAAGAGCGGGAGCAGACCGTCATCGGCGAGCGTGGGGTCGGCCTGAGCGGAGGGCAGAAGCAGCGGATTACGATTGCACGCGCCCTCGCGCGGAAAACGCCCGTACTCGTGCTGGACGACTCGACGTCCGCGCTCGACACCGAGACGGAGCAGGAAATCCAGCAGGTGCTCGCAGGGCTTTCCGGCATGACCAAAATCATCATTGCGCACCGGATCAGCGCGGTGCGCAAGGCAGACAAAATCATCGTCCTGGACAAGGGCCGCATCGCTGAGGAAGGAACTCACGAAGAGCTGCTTGCACGGGACGGGCTGTACAGGGAAACCTATGACAGCCAGTATGGAGTAAAGTGAAGATATGAACAGTTACAAGATAGATGAGCAGCAGGTACAGAAGTCCAACTTCGAGACCATGCCGCGTTTGTTCCGCTACCTGTTTAAGTACAAGGGGCGGATTGCACTCGTGCTCCTGATGATGGCCTTCGGGACGACGGTGGACCTTGTGAACCCGCTCCTGAACGAGCGGGCGGTAGACCGTTACATCATTCCCGGGAACGTCCCGGGCCTCGTGAGAATCGTAATCATCAGCGCAGTGCTGAACGGCCTTGCGGTGCTTGCGATGAAGCTGCGTATGCTGCTGATGGCGAAGACGAGCAACAAGGTCATTCAGGAACTGCGGCAGGAGCTGTATGACCACATACAGGGCCTGGACCTCGCCTTCTTTGACTCGCGCCCGTCGGGCAAGATACTCGCGCGGATTATCGGCGACACGAACTCGCTCAAGGACATCATCGAAAACGCCGTGACGACGCTCATCCCGAACCTCGTCACGGTCATCGCGGTCGTCGTGATTATGCTCGTGAAGAACTGGAAGCTCGCGCTCGCCGCCCTGTGCAGCCTGCCCTTCCTCATCGCCGGAGTCTTTTTGATTTCGGTCATGGCAGAAAAGCACTGGAAGGCAAAGCGGCAGAAATCCTCGAACATGAACGCGTTCATAAACGAGGATTTGTCCGGCATCAAGATTATCCAGAGCTTCCGTGCGGAAAAGGAGACGGACACGACCTTCCGCCAGCTGGTCTGGGATGACCGCAAGGAATTCATCCGGGCAGTCCGCTGGTGCGACGCGTTCGGCTCCTGGATTGACCTCTGCTGGAGCGTCGGCACGATGATGCTCTACCTGGTCGGAATAAAGCTGCTCGGAATCGAGGGCGTTTCCATCGGAACCTACATCGCGTTCGGAAGCTACGTCGGCATGTTCTGGCAGCCGATCATGAACCTGAGCAACTTTTACAACCAGTTCGTGAACGCGGCGAGCGGCGCGGAGCGGATTTTCGAGATCATCGACACAGAGGCGGTAGTCACGGACAAGCCTGATGCCAGCCCCCTGCCACCGATTCAGGGCACGGTCGAATTCAAGAACGCAGGCTTCGCGTATAAAGAAGATGTTCCGGTCCTGCAGGACGTGAGCTTCTCGGTCGCGCAGGGCGAGACGATTGCCTTGGTCGGCCCCACCGGAGCGGGCAAGTCAACAGTCGTCAACCTCGTGAGCCGCTTCTACGACATACAGTCCGGGGGAATACTGATTGACGGGCATGACATCCGCGACGTGAAGCTTGAAAGCCTCCGCACGCAGATGGGCATCATGACGCAGGACAACTACATCTTCAGCGGCACTATCCGCGAGAACATCCTCTACGGCAAGCTCGACGCGACGGAAGAGGAAATGCTTGCAGCGAGCCGGGCGGTCCATGCGGATGACTTCATCCGGGAACTGCCGGACGGCTACGACACCAAGCTGACGGCCCGGGGCGGGGAGCTTTCGGGCGGCCAGCGGCAGCTCGTCGCGTTCGCACGCACGATGCTCTCTGACCCGCGCATCCTGATTCTGGACGAGGCGACATCAAGCATTGACACCAAGACGGAGCTTTTGGTTCAGGCGGGAATCGCGAGCATGCTGAAAGGCAGGACAAGCTTCGTCATCGCGCACCGGCTCTCCACGATTCAGAGTGCGGACCGCATTTTTGTCATTGACAAGGGGGGTATCGTGGAAAGCGGCAGCCCCGCCGAGCTGATGGCAAAGCGGGGCGCCTACTACGCGCTCAGGCAGGCGCAGTTCGCGTAGGAAGTAAGTTGCTGGCGGCAATACGAGGCCGTCAGCAGCCCGCTCCCCTACTCCACCCATGCCTGGGCAAGCTGGACGCGCACGGGACAACTCAAAACAAAATGGCCCACCCTACGGTGGGCCATTTCGTTGACTCCAGGCAAGGAGCTTCCGACAGACTGGTTAAAACTCCTTCACAAGTTCCTTACAAAGCATAACGAGGTTGTAGCGCATTCCTTCCCGTGTGTTCCAGCCACGGTGGCTCCATTCTTCGGACGCAACGTCGTCACCACCGTAAATAATTGCACCATACTCAAAGCCCCGGAACTGTGCGACGGCAATGCAGCCAGCCTGTTCCATCTCTACAATTTTCGCCCCCTCTTCCTTTCGGCGGGCAATCCTGTCAGGCGTTTCACGGAACAGGGCATCGGTCGTCCATGTGATTCCGCGAAGATATGGAATGCCACGCCCCTCAAGGCTTGCGGCAATCCTGTCGGTCAGGGCCCTGTCTGTATAGATGAATCGCGACGGGGCAACATAGTGGTAGGAAAACCCCTCGTCCCGGATTGCGCCATCCACAAGCAGGAGCTGTCCCACCTTGATGTTCCGGTCAAGGACGCCTCCCCCGCCGCAGAACATCACCTTGCGAACCCCCAACGCATAAAACAGGTCCAGGTTCCCCCCACACGCCGGGCATCCCACCTGCCCATGAACGATAAGGACGTCGGAATCTTTCGTAAAGCGGTAAATCGTAAAGGGATTCTCGCCGCCAATTTCATAATATGATTCAAGTTCACCAGTTGCGACAAGTTTGTTGACGACCTCCGGGAAAAAAGTGATAATCATTCTGGTTGCATCGAATTTTTTTCCGGCCAAGTCGCTGGGATTCAACTTGGCAGTCTTTTGATTGTCAAACTCAAGTATCGGGAACTCATTTTCCAGCATCATCTTTATACCTCCGCAAACGACGGCAGACCATACCGCATGGACTAAAAGTGTATCACCTCTCTTTTGAAAATTCTACGGCTCCATACCAGTCCAAACGCCGCTCTATCCCGTCGCTGCCGATATATGAAAAATTATCCGCCAGTTCCCGAAAGGAACTTGTTGCGGCTCCCGTTTATAGTGTATAATCCGCCTATGGTCGTTGTATTAAAGAAGGGAATCAGCCCTGCGGAACGCGGTGCGATAGAAGGCTTCCTAACCAGCAAGAAGTTCAAGCTCAATGAGATTGTCGGCGAGGAGGACACGGTCATTGCCGCCGTCGGCAAGCTGTCCGTGGACCGCCGCGAGGTGGAGGCCATGCCGGGGGTCGCACAGGTCATCCCCATCAGCAAGCCCTACAAGCTGGCAAGCCGCGAGTTCAGGCGGGAGGACACCGTCGTTGAGGTCCCCAACGGGCGCGGGCAGAAAATCCGCATCGGTGGCCAGCGGGTCGCCGTCATCGCGGGCCCGCGGGCGGTGGAAAGCCGTAACCAGCTGATGGAGACTGCGGCCCAGGTCGCGGCGAGCGGGGCAGTCATGCTACGCGGCGGGGCATACGAGCCGAATTCTTCCCCCTATAACTTCCAGGGTCTCGGCGAAGAGGGGCTTAAATACCTCAAGGAAGCAGGCGAACGCTACGGCCTCCCCGTCGTGACCGAGCTTGTATCCGCGAGCCACATCCCGATGATGCTCGATTACGTTGATGTCTTCCAGATCGGGGCGCGGACGATGCAGGACTTCGACCTGCTCAAGGCGGTCGGCGCGACCGGCAGACCGGTCATCCTGCGCCGGAGCTACTCGGCGACGCTCGAGGAGCTTTTGATGTCGGCGGAATACCTGCTTTCGAGCGGGACCGACAGCGTCATCCTGTGCGAGCGGGGCATCCGCACCTTCGAGAAGGCGACCCGCAACACGCTGGACCTTTCTGCCGTCCCCGTCCTGCGCCAGCTGACCCACCTGCCGATTATCGTGGATCCGAGCCACACCGTGCTGACCCGCGACAAGGTGGGGGCGATGGGCCTTGCTGCGATTGCGAGCGGAGCGGACGGCCTGATGGTGGAGGTGCACCACGACCCCGGAAGGGCGCTCGTGGACGGGGCGCAGTCCATGCTGCCCGCCCAGTTCGACAAAATGATGCACGACGTGGAGGCCCTGGCCCCCGTCATGGGCAAGTCCGTCGCCCACATCCGGCAGGAGATGCCTTCGGTCGTCCGCGTACAGGCGGGCGGCAAGCGGAAGGGCAAGGTCGTCGTCGCCTATTCGGGCAAGCGGGGGGCCTACGCGGAGCAGGCGATTTCCCGTTACTTCGACGTGGCGGACTGCGAGGCAAGCCCGGTGGACTCCTTCCCGGAAATCTTCCAGTCGGTCATAGACGGCAAGGCGGACTACGGCATGGTTCCGATTGAGAACTCCCTTGCCGGTTCGGTCTACCAGAACTACGATAACTTCACCCGCTTCGAGGACGTGAGCATCGTCGGGGCGGTGACGCTGAACATCCGCCATGCCCTGCTCGGTGGGAAAGGCGCGACTCTCGCCGACATCAGGCGGGTCTACTCCCACCCCCAGGCGCTGAGCCAGAGCAAGAAGTTCCTGGACGCGCACAAGGGCTGGACGATGGTGGAGGCCGCCTCCACCGCGACGGCCGCCGAGTTCGTCGCGAAGGGCGGGCTGAAGGAGAACGCCGCCGTCGCGAGCCCGCTCAACGCCCCCCTCTACGGGCTTGACGTGCTTGCCGAGGACATAGAGGACGACCCGGGCAACTTCACCCGCTTCGTCGTCATCCAGTCCAACTCGGCGGACAGCAGGGGCATCTCCGGAGAGGTGAACATTGTCCCGAACATGGCGAGCTTCATCATCAAGACGAGGAACGAGCCGGGCGCGCTCCACCGGGTGCTGGGCATATTCAGCGACTGCAAGCTGAACCTGACCCGGCTTGAGTCCCGCCCCATCAGCGGCGAGCCGTGGAAGTACTGGTTCTACATGGACGCGGAGCTGAAAGGGCCTGACGGGCAGCTTCCGGCCACGACGGCCACGGCCACGGTCGCGAGCCTGATGACCAAACTGAACGAGGCGACCGAATACGTCCGCCTCCTCGGCATCTACGCCGAAGCCGGGAAGTAGGCTGTCGGCGGGGGAATATGGAAGAAGAGCTCATCTATCACGGAAGCAACCAGATAATCAGGAATCCTAGGATTTTGGTGCAGGGCTTCTACAAGGACTTCGGGTATGGATTTTACTGCACGAGGATAGAAAAACAGGCCGTACGCTGGGCCAATACGAAGCGGAATCCTCATATCGTGAATGTCTATGCCTATGAGGGGAAGCTGGGGCTTTCCGTAAAGCTCTTCCCGGATATGACGGATGAATGGGTGGATTTCATCGCGGCCTGCCGCACGGGGAAAGAGCATTCCTACGATATAGTAGAAGGACCGATGGCCGATGACACTATCTGGGATTATGTGGAGGATTTTCTGGCAGGAAGAATCTCCCGCCCCGCGTTCTGGGAGCTTGCCAAGTTCAAGCATCCGACGCACCAGATTCTGTTCAGCACGGAGGATGCCCTAAAAAACATACGATTCGTAAGGAGCTATGAGCTGTGAACAACAAATACTTCCCGGATGAAGCTATTACCTTTGATGACCTGTATTTCACCTGCTATATGATAGAGCGCGTGTCACGGAAGCTGATGCAGCGGAATGCGTATGCCGTGAACAAGATTGGCAGGGAGAATATGTACCATCTCATCAGCTGTGCCGGAACCCTGCATTCACTGAATCCCCTGCAAGTTGAGTCCGACTGGATTTCAGAATACCATTTGGAGCATGGGAACTTTGACATAACTGACGTGGACAGAAACCTGTGCACGGAGATTCCTTCCGAGACGCAGATAGGCAAGGTCTATGCCCGCCTGATAGACTCGGTGACTTCGGACTATGTCGCCGGAATATCGGATGTCTACAATTCGCCCGTCTGCGAGACCATAGACAACTATAATTCCAGCGCATATTACGAGCCCTCATACGTCATAACCAAGGCCTACCTTTCCGGCGGCTTCTGACCGGGCTCAGCTGCTTTTTTCGGCATGGAGGACGTAGTTCATCCAGTCGTCGCAGTCGCGCTCGTGTATTCCGCCCCGGATGCAGATGCCTGCCCTCCTGACGGAATCCCTGCTCCGGCTTACGAGCGGATGCCAGGGCTCCAGTTCCCGGCCTTCCTGCAGCAGCCGGTAGGCGCAGGTGTCCGGGAGCCATGAGCAACTGGCAAGTTTTTCTTTCGTAAGCTTCTCGCAGTCGGGGCTTTCGGAGAAGCGCTTTTCGTATACGGTGCAACGGTTCGTCTTCAGGTCAAGGAAGTCGCATGCCACTTTCGTATAGAAAAGCCGCTCCTTTTTGCCCCGTCCGGCTATGTATTTCCGGTAGCAGCATCTGCCGCAGCCGTCGCATAAGGCATCCCATTCTTCGTCCGTAAGCTCCGACAGGCTTTTCTTCTTCCAGAATTCCTCTTCCACCGCGTACCCCCTGGCTGCCCATTATAGCGCAATCAGGGAGGCGTGGACAGAAGGGCAGGCCAACAAGAATTTTCCTCTTGTTATAACCATGAAAGCTGTGTTATAATGATGGTATGTGCCTCTTGGAAACAAAAAGGACGGCCTTTCCGCGCCACTATCCGACACGGATGATTCTCTCCCCCATACTGGCCACGATGGTAATCCTGCCCGGACGGGGGGCGCACAGCCTGAAGAAGGGGAACAAGCTCCCCGGCTGTTCGTCAAAATCCAAGCAGATTTGATTTTCTCTCCAGACTCATTTTCCGGCTTCACCGGTAGTTTCGTTCACAGGGTCTGCCATGCCCGGGCGGAACTGTCTTGCCCATGTACTTTAGACTCAAGGAGTTCGCTATGAAAGGAAAGAAAATGTCGCTCAGGACGGAAGTCCTGCTGGGAACGATAGGCTCTATGATGATTGTCGCCTTGTTCCTCAGCATTTCCTATATATTCCTGCTGATGCATGTCGTGAAAAGCTCCACGATACGCTCGGTTGACCAGACGATGGAGACTCTGGACAAGGAGATCACCGGGATTCTCGGCGAATACAACGACTTGGTCGTGACCCTGTCGAACGTGGTTCCTCCCCTTGCGGGCGACCGGGACCAGCTGCGTTCCGTCATCCACAGCATGGGCAGGGACCTGCCGGGCGACACGCTCCTCTACTATGCGACGGCGGAGCAGATCTGGGACGGGGGGACGCTCATTTCCCATTCCGGCTGGGAGGCTTCCGCCGACTTCGACATGCAGTCGCGCCAGTGGCACAAGAACGCCATGAACAACAGGAACGGGCTCTGCTATACCGACCCCTTCGTCGACGTGAACACGGGAAAGCTCATCGTCACGATAAGCTACCGGGTCCTTGACGGCGACGGGAACATCATCGGAGTCTCGGCCTTCGACATCGTGCTCGACGCGCTCAGCGGGGCCGTGAAAAACATATCCCTTTCGCAGAACAGCCATATTTACATCATCACCGCAGAGGGCCTGTACCTGACGAACGACGACAACTCCGCGATCATGAGCAGGAACTACTTCGACGGCGCTTCATTCACCTCCTTTGACAAAAAGGGATATCTTGACGGAAAGTCCAAGTCCTTCATCGAAGGAGGCATGTTCTACGGCGTCCATCCGATAGAGAACACGGACTGGTTCATCGTCATCGAAGGGCCTGCGTCGGATTTCTCCGGCGGCTACACCAAGCTCGCAAGCTACGTCCTTCTGGGCCTCATCGGCATCGTCCTGCTGATGACCATCATCGACGTAATCCTTTCCAACCGGGTGTCCAGGCATTTCAAGGAACTGGCCTCGGGCTGCGACCAGATTGCGAAGGGCGACTTCTCCCGCCGCTACCCCGACTTCTTTACCAAAGAGGCCTCGATGCTCGCGAACGGCTTCAACCTCTTCTCCGAGCGGCTTGAGGGCATGATCGGGACGATAAAGAATTCCAGCTCCACGCTCGACGACGTTTCCAAGGACATGAAGAAGAGCGTCTCTTCCGTCTCCGACTCCATGACGCACATCCGCCTGAACCTGGGCACGGTGCAGGACCAGATGCGGAGCCAGTCGGAGGGCTTCGACGAGGCTTCCGGGGTGATACAGGGTGTCGCCGCCAGCATCTCCACGGTCAACGAGATGATTGACTCGCAGACCAAGAGCATCCGCGAGTCCTCTGCCGCCGTCAGCAAGCTGCTCTCAAGCATCGAACAGGTCTCGGAGTCCCTGCGGATTATGGCTTCCTCCTTTGCCCAACTGGACAAGGAGGCGCAGAGCGGCATGTCCAAACAGGAGAAGGTGAACGAGCGGATTTCCCAGATTGAGCAGCAGTCCCAGATGCTGCAGGAGGCCAACATGGCCATCGCGTCGATTGCGGAGCAGACGAACCTCCTCGCGATGAACGCCGCGATTGAGGCCGCCCACGCGGGAGAGGCGGGAAAGGGCTTTGCGGTCGTCGCCGACGAGATACGAAAGCTCTCCGAAACTTCCTCCGGCCAGTCCAAGACAATCGGCGACCAGCTGAAGAACATAGAGGACAGCATCGGCGAGATAGTTGCCGCATCGCAGGAGTCCAACGAAGCGTTCTCCGGCGTGTCCGCCCGCATCCACGAGACGGACGCGCTCGTGCAGTCGGTGCGGACCTCGCTTGAGAGCCAGAACGATGATTCCCGGCGCGTCATCGCATCCCTGTCCGGCATGGACAAAAACGCCGAGAACGTCCGCACCTCCTCAAGCAAGATGGCGGAAGGCAGCCGCCGCGTCCTGGTGGAGATGGACAAGCTGCGCGGTTCGCTTGAGGCCGTGCAGGAGAGCGTTGCCAGCATGACCGAGAACGCGCAGAGCATTGCCCAGAACGGCATGCGGCTGGACAAATGCGTGGAGGAGCTCGCTGCCAACGTGACCCAGCTTGGAAGCAACGTGCGCCAGTTCAAGACGGAGTAAGCAAGGCAACCAGCGGTGGGCCCCGTCCAAGATGACGGGGCTTCATTCCGCATTCATTCAGCCAAACAGAACTCTCAACGCCTCTTTCCAGAAAAATGCCCTGGCGGGGTCGCGTGTGCCGTTGAAACACAGGCCCCGATTGTATATAATTCTGCTAGGACAAAAGCAGCTTGCTTTTGTCCCAGCTTACGAGGGCCTCATTATCATTTCGGCCCTCGCGGATGGGTTTTGAAATTGCTTTATCCGCAATACAGAGGAGAAAAGATGCTTACCGACATAGAGATTGCCCAGAAGTGCGAGATGCTTCCCGTCACGGATATCGCGGGGAAGATTGGAATAAAGAACGATGACCTGGACCTGTACGGCAAGTACAAGGCCAAGCTTTCGTTCAGGGCCTTGTCCGCGCTGCAGAAGAAAGGCTCGGACCCCGCCACGCGCGGCAAGCTTATCCTTGTGACGGCGATGACCCCGACTGCCGCGGGAGAGGGCAAGTCCACGGTGACGGTCGCTCTCGGCGACGGCCTGCGCAAGATCGGCAAGAACGCGGTCATCGCGCTCAGGGAGCCATCGCTCGGCCCCTGTTTCGGCGTGAAGGGCGGTGCCTGCGGAGGCGGCTACGCCCAGGTCGTCCCGATGGAGGACATCAACCTGCATTTTACCGGGGATATCCACGCGATTACCGCCGCCAACAACCTGATGGCTGCCCTCATAGACAACTCCCTCCAGCAGGGCAACCCGCTCGGCATTGACCCCCGCACGGTCAGCTGGAAGCGCTGCGTGGACCTAAACGACCGTGCGCTCCGCAACGTCATCATCGGGCTGGGCAGCCGGGTGGACGGGGTTCCCCGCGAGAGCCACTTCCAGATTTCCGTCGCGAGCGAGATAATGGCGATTGTCTGCCTTTCCAGGACGATTGGCGAGCTCAAGGAGAGGATTTCTCGCATCACGATAGGCGAGACATACGACAAGAAGGCCGTCACCTTCGGCCAGCTGGGCTGTACCGGGGCCATCGCCGCCCTGCTCAAGGACGCTATCCGCCCCAACCTCGTGCAGACCCTCGAACACACGCCGGCCTTCATCCACGGCGGCCCCTTCGCGAACATCGCCCACGGCTGCAATTCGATAAACGCGACCCTGTCTGCCCTCGCCCTGGGCGACTACGCCGTGACCGAGGCGGGCTTTGCCGCAGACCTTGGTGCGGAGAAGTTCATGGACATCAAGTGCCGCTTGAACAGGCTTGCCCCCGATGCCGCGGTCATCGTCGTGACCGCCCGCGCCCTCAAGATGCACGGCGGCGTGGCGAAGGCCGACCTTTCCGCCGAGAACGTCGCCGCCCTGGAGAAGGGCTTTGCGAACGTCCGCGTCCACATAGAGAACATGGCCAAGTTCGGGGTCAGGACGGTGCTTGCCGTCAACCGCTTTGTGACCGACAGCGAGGCGGAGCTTGCCAAAATACGGGAGCTCGCCGCCGGTGCCGGAAGCTCCGCCGTTTTGTGCGAGGGCTGGGGCAAGGGCGGTGCCGGTGCCGAGGAGCTTGCGAAGAAGGTCGTGGAGCTTGCGGGCGGAACGAATGAGTTCAAGCCCCTCTACCCGCTCGACATGCCGCTTGAGAAGAAGATTGAGACGCTTGCAAAGGAAATATACCGGGCGGGCAGCGTGGAGTTCGACAGCAAGGCGGTCAAGAAGCTCAAGTCCTACGCGGAGGCGGGCTACGGCAACCTCCCTGTCTGCATGGCCAAGACCCAGAACTCCATATCGCACGACAAGGCCCTGCTCGCGGCCCCGTCCGGCTACGCTTTCCCCGTCCGCGACGTGCAGCTCTATTCCGGCGCGGGTTTCGTCGTCGCCTTTGCGGGGGACATCATGGACATGCCCGGCCTGCCCAAGGCCCCGTCCGCGCTGAACATCGACGTGGACGACGAGGGGGTCATCACCGGTTTATTCTGATTCTAATGAGAAAATCGCCCCTGCCTGTTACCTTGACGGGCCGGGGGCGTTTGTTTATTAAGGAGACAGTTCCAAAAGTCCTTGGCAACTTTGTTGCCAAGGACTTTTGGAACTGAACAAAATGAAACTGCGAGGGCCACAACGGCACGTAGTGCCAGCGAGGCCCTCGTGAGACAGTGCAAAAGTAACCGACTTTTGTACTGTCTCGGGGGCTACGATATATAAAGTTACGAAAAGGAGGCATGTGTGCGCAAAGTTTCAGTTTTAGTTCTACTCTTGTTTTTTGCGGGGGCTTCACTGTCGTTTGCGGACGACATTCTGGGCTTCTGCGGAATTCCATTCGGAACCTCGATGGAGCGGTCACTTGACTTGATGGAGGCGAGCGGTTGGATCCACAACCAGACCAACAAGGATTTGGGAAGTATTTCTTTCACCGGCGGCAAGTACGGCGGCATGAAAGGGGGCAAGATAGAGCTCCGCTTTCAGGATGATAGGCTCTACCTGGGCTTGTTCGACCTGAAGTACAACAGCGGTACCGAGGCTGAGATGAACAGCCTGAACCATGAGCAGGACTTGATTGAAAAGTACGGCCTCATGCTGACCGAGGAATCCGAGATAATGCCGGTTTCCCTCTACACCTGCAAGAACGGCAACACCGTCGCGATAACCCGCTTCTCGCTCGGTGACAAACTTCCTTCTATATATATGCTCGTCTTTACCGAAGGCAAGGACGACTGAGTTCCGGCCATGCAGACCCGTTATACCGGCTTCCACGCCGTAGAAGAGCGCCTGCGCCGCTACGGCACGGAAAAGAAGCATTCCGCACAGCTCCATATCCTCTACAGCAAGGCAGGGCCGAGGGTAAAGAAAATCCTCGCCCTCGCCAAGGAATACGGCGTTTCCTCCGAGTCGGTGGACGACCGCATCCTTGACGAGCAGGTGCGGTCCCTGCCCCCGGAGGCCCGTGACCACCGGGGAATCGTCCTCATCGCGGAGGGCGAGGACGGGAAAGCGGACAGGACCGTCCAGCTGGAGCAGTGGCTTTCCGTCTGTCCCGACGAGGCGACCGTCGTCATACTGGACGGGGTGACCGACCCCCACAACGTCGGTGCCGTCCTGCGCAGCTGTGACCAGCTGGGTGCCTGCCTCCTGATTACCGGGGAGCGGCGGAGCGCGTCCAACATTCAGGACAACGAGGTAATCGCGCGCTCAAGCGCGGGGGCAAGCGCATACGTCCCCGTCTCGGTCGTGACGAACCTCGCCCGGGCCGCGGGCCAGCTCAAGGATGCGGGCTTCTGGATTTATGGCGCGGACATGGGCGGCACGCCGATCCAGCAGGTCAGTTTCGCCGCGAAGACCTGCATCGTAATGGGCAGCGAGGGCTCGGGTATCTCGCGCCTCCTGGAAGAAGCCTGTGACCAGATAGTTTCCATCCCTACCTGCGGCAGGATAGACAGCCTGAACGTCTCCGTTGCCGCCGGAATCATCCTCTACGAACGCCGCAGGCAGGGCCTGTAGCCGGAGACGCGGAGCTGACATAGAAGCATTTGCCGTGTGCCCTTGGACTCGAACTCCGTCTACAATCGGAGCATAATGCAGGCCCTCAAAAGGCTTACCCCATCTCCTCACGATAAGAGTTTTCTTATTTTTACTCCATGGCAATCTGCTGGTGAAACCTTTTACCAGCAGTTTTCTTTAAAATTGAAAGGAGTAGACAGAAATGAAACACTTTTTTTCTTATCTTGCAGTCGCCCTGTGCACGGCATCGCTTTTTGCCCTTGATGCCAAGGAATTCCAGGACTATGAGAATTCCCTTTCACAAAAGAGGGGACTTCCAGACTTGAAACTCGTAGAGTACGCAAGCCCCGCGTCCGACGAGTACGTGATGTTCATAAATACCTACGACTGGGGCCCCGCCGTTGACAAGCTTATCGTCAACATCGGCAAGAAAGTCAAAGGCAGCAAAATCTCCCAATCCGATTTCGACGTGGACATAGTCGTCTCTTCCTCATCCGACAAGGCCGACAGGGGAAGAGGTGTCGTCAGGGGCAGCCGCAAGGTGACAGAAGCATACCTGGTGGACAAAGACGGCAACACGGACAAGGAAAACTCCAGCCAGTACGTCTGCCTGGAACTGGAATCCGGACCCGACGTATCCGGGTGCAACCCCTTCCTGCACCTGCCCGTCACGGCTAAATTCGACCAAGCCTACGGGATGAGGATCGAAAATGAAAAGCTGGACCTCTCCATAACAAAACGGGCGGCCATTGTAAGTCCGGTAGCGGCACAGTTCACGCGCGATTCTTTCACGTACACGGGCGGGGACGAGGACATAGAGCTGGGCATCCTTTCCTGGATGCCAGAAAAGAAAGGCAAGAAGCCCCTTATCGTCTGGCTGCATGGCACGGGAGATTCCGCCGCGACCAATCCCTATATGCCGGTCTTGAGCTGCATGAGCGGCAACCTCATCGGAGACGACATCCAGCGCCATTTCCGCGATGGGGCTGCGGTGCTGATTCCCCAGTGCCCCGGCAGCTGGCTGGAAACCAATTCCGTGGACAAATACGGGTTCAGGATATGGATTCCAGCAGAAATAGGCAAGACCATCCACAAGATAACCGACCCGATATGGCGATTCATGCACGAGATATTCTCCTCGTCCGAAGAAAACATGGACGACAGCAAGAGTGCAAAATCATCATATTACACCGAGGCGCTCAAAAAACTGATCGATACCTTCGTAAAGAAGAATCCAGACATCGACAGGAACCGCATCTACATCATGGGAGCTGGTGCCGGCGGCTACATGGCCCTGAACATGTGCGTTGAGTACCCGGACTTCTTCGCTGCCGCCGTCCCCGTTTCCGAGGAATACCCCGACAGCAAACTGACCAACGCGGAAATTTCCAACCTGTCGCAGATGCCTCTCTGGTTCGTATATTCGACGAACGACGAAACCGTTGACTGCGAGGACTTTTCTGCTGCCACCGTAAGCAGGCTGAAGGCGGAGGATGCGAAAAACCTGCACGAGAGCGTCTACAAGGAGATTTCGGCAAAATCAGCAAGGGGCAGGGATAAGAACCGCTACGATGCCCACGAATGCTGGATTCCCCTCTTCCGCGATGAATGTGCGAGCAACAAGCTCCAACTGTTCGACTGGCTTGCCGACCAGAAGCTGGACAAGCGGGACATACAGGGAAAAGACACGGACAAAGATCCCGACGATGACGAAGACAAGGACGCAGATTCAAAGAAAGGCAGGAAAAAGAAGGACAGAGGCGATCCGGTACCGAAGGATGATGACGACTGGGGCATTACCGAAACCCCACCCGTGGTCCTTTAGGCCATCACTGTGGTCCTGTAGGCCGTCGCTCCACCAACAGGCATCTGCCCACAGGGTCCGTCCGCCCCTGTTTTTTATGCGGAAAGCGTTTTTTTCCGCCTTCCGTAAAGCCGATAATATTCCTGTGAGTATTTTTATCAAAAACAATATATGCCTGATGGCGGCCGTGCTTGCCCTATCCACCGCCTTCAGCTCCTGCGGAAAAGACAAGAAAGACGAAGCAAGAAACGAAATATCGGACTTACAGCAGGTTTCGTTCGTAAAGAAAAGCCACAAATGGTTCTATCTGAGCCCGGACGGGTTCAACGAAGTGGATCTGCCCCAACACGCCCCACAGGTCATGGAACAGCCTTGGACAGAGGCAATCCGCATTGCCTCGGCCGCAAGCATCCCTACCGACGCGGCCGAAGGCGGGGACTTCCAGGCCTACGCCCTGGTGAACCGCCTGGGGTTGCTTGCTTTTTCGAACGACACGATAAAGCTCTTTACCGACGCGAGCTACTTCAGCAAGCTTACGTCCGACTCACTTGTGTTCAGTGGCGGACTGCCCGTCTTTTACCTGTACAAGAGTTCATTCTTCAACAGCTCCGACCCTGACGATGGAGAGGAACGTCCCTTCCTGCTGGACTTCAATCCTCGCAGCGGCCTCTTCTACCCCTTGGTAAGCTATCAGAACCTGGGGATGGACAGCGAAGAGGAAATAGTCGGTTTCTTCTGGAACGGTGACAGTTGGACCTGTGCCTCCAAGAGGAGGAAGGAGCAGCAGATAGAGTTCAAATACTTCATCTGGCAGCCGTTGATGAACCTGACGGATCTGAATCCAGCCCTGCTTTCCAGCGACAGCTTCCTGTTCAAGGGGGCAACGGAAGATGACTACAAGAAGATAAGCATGCCCCTCCTCTTCTCGTCCGCACCGGAACGGCTCAAAAGCCTCATCTCGTCCATACCGTCAGAGTTCTCGTTTTACGTCACCTGGCGGGACGGCAGCGGTTCAAGCCCCAAGAACTACTACCAGGCAGGCAAGGGCAGCTCCACGTTGAATGCGAAGGGACTGGCACAGACGGAATCTGGGTTCGACGTGATAGTATTCGCAGATGGAACTACCTACCTGCGGACTGGGAAAGACGGCAGCATATCCGCCTTCCGCCTTCCCCTCCTGCAAGCAGGATATTCATACGGAGAGGTCGCCGTGGCGGGGCAATACCTGATAGTCGCCTGGGAAGAGAACAACTTCTACAAGACAAAAAGGTCCGGCTTCATACAGATAGACCTTGAAGAAGTAATCAAGAAGATAGAA
This sequence comes from Treponema sp., assembly GCA_024690865.1. Lineage (GTDB taxonomy): Bacteria > Spirochaetota > Spirochaetia > Treponematales > Treponemataceae > Treponema_D. The sequence continues at coordinate 25,965 of JAILON010000175.1, forward strand.
AAGCAGGGGAAATAGGACCTGCACCCGCGGGAATACAGCCTGTTGCAGCACCTGAACGCACGAAGCAGGCTGTATTCCTCGGCAAGCCCCCAAAACACAGGCGAGTTCGTTTTGAAACCCCGTCAGTATTCCCGTGTATACCGCACACGGCACTCTATGGCCGCAAAAAGGATTGCGGCAAACGAGATGTAGAAATAGATGCTCCCAACGCCGAATCCTGCAAAGTAGTTGTAGACCCCGTGCGTCAATACCGCCAGGACGAGCGGAAGGATATGGACTTCCCTGCTCCGTACGCTGAAGACGAACAGTCCGCCCAGCCCCGCGCAGAGCGTATGGATGACGACCGCCGTCACCATGCGCAGTCCTATCCGCTGTGTCCCCGCTATGAGGTAGATGAAGGATTCCAGGCACCCCAAGGCAAGGCCCGCGGTCAGCGAGCAGAGGAAGAAGGTCCGCTTGGCCTTCCGATCCTTTTCCAACGACAGCGGCATGAGGAAGAGGAGGAGGGCCTTGACGCACTCTTCAACGAGCCCGTTCAGGACTATCGCGCTTATGAGGATTCCATGGAGGCCGTTCAAGTTCAAAAGCCTGCTGCCGTTTATGGCCGACTGCAGGGCCGCGATGGGAATGACCGTGAACATCCCCAAAAGGCAGGCCAGCAGGGCCTTCCACAGCTTGTATTCCTTGGAGAGTATGGAAACACAGCAGATGAATACCAGCAGGGGCAAGAAGCAGTAGGCTCCGTAAAACAATATCGTCTTCATTTTCCTTAATTTCCCCCGATCCAGAGCAAAAGTCCACGGCAGCACCTGCCGCCTCGAAGCGTGTGCTGGCGCTTGCGTACCGCCGTGCTTTTTCCCGGCCTGCGATAACCTCAGTGGCATGTTCTGCACCGCTGCGGCCCGCGCAGATTAATGTGGGCCAGCTACAAAAATCCGTTACGACAAAGTCGCGCGGACATCTTGAAGCTGCCTTCCCCCTCGTATCCTGCCCAGCACGAAACTCATGGTCCCGCGGGAAGATGTCAAGTCCTTCGCGCCTATCACCGCCAGCCGAAAAACTGCGCTTTCCACTATCGACAGGATCAAGGCGTACATATCCTTTATGGGAAGGGCGGGATCAAACTCACCACTGTCCCTTCCCCGTATAAGTATAACGTTTATAAAGTGCTGGAGTTTCACAATTCTACGCTCCACCACCTCCTTTACGTTTCCCCCGCTCTTCTGCATCTGCAGGAGGTAGGGCAGCAGCACCTTGAACAGGTTCACGTTGCGCTCGCATTCGTCCAGCACTATGCAAAGGGTCTTTTCCAGGCATTCCGCCGCGCTTATTTCCTCGTTCTTTGCAATGCTGAGGATCTGCTTTTCTATACTGGAAAGCAGCTGCTTTATGCTCCAGCGAAAAATCTCCCGTTTGTTCTTGAAATAGATGTACAGCGTCGTCCGGGTTATGCCACAGCGGTCGGCTATCTTCTGGAAGGTAACATCCTCATAGCCCTCTTCCACAAAGAGGGAAAATGCCTTTTCGAGGATTTCAGCCTTTCTCTTCTCATGTTCAATCAGGACCGCCATCTTACGTGCCGCGACTAATTCCGAGGGTAGATGTACAGGGTGGTGTCCAAGTTTCCAGCCTTTATGGATTTGAGCTTGTCGGCGTAATGCCCGATATCCTTCTGGAATCCCTTCTTGCTGGTGATGACGCCCATGCTCCAACCGGGGAAATTATCGAACAGGGCAGCCATACGGCCATACAGGGCGGACGCTTCCGCCTCGTTCCCCATGCGCTCGCCATAGGGAGGATTGCACAGCAGGACGCCCGCATCCTCGCAGGGAGCCTTCACGTCAGCCACATCGCTGACGGTGAAAACTGGACGTTCCAGCTTCGCATCGCTGCCGATCATCTGCAGGGCCCGGCCCGCCATCACGGCGGCATGTTCGGCATTCTTCCGGGCCTTGCTGACGGCCTCCGGATCCCTGTCGCTCCCCGATATACGGCAAAGCACATCGGTTCGGATTTTTCCCGCAAGCTCCTTCTTTATCTCCACTGCCCTCCGTTCATCGTACACCTTCAGCCCCGTGTAGGAAAAATCCCTGCCCAAGCCAGGCGCTACATCATGCGCAAAGAGGAAGGCCTCTATGGGGATGGTTCCGCTCCCGCAGAAGGGGTCGTGCAGGGGCAGCTTGCGCTTCCAGAAGAGTTCCTGCAAAAGGATCGCCGCCGTAGTCTCTCGGATGGGGGCGAGGACACCGGCAGTCCTGTAGCCCCGCTTGTGCAGCGGTTCGCCACTGGTATCCAGCAGTATGTGTGCCCGGTCGTTCTCTATATACACGCGGACATCGCTCTGGGTACCGCTTTCAGGCATGGAAGAAACGTTGTACTTGTCGCAGAGCTTTTGATAGATCGCCTTCTGTATCATGCCCTGGACGGCATGCTCGCTCTCAAGCGACGAGCGGTAGGTCCTCACCTTGTCCACATGGACGCGGCTGTTTACCTTCAAATATTCCTGCCACGGAGCGGCATAGCAGCCCTCAAAGAGGGCATCGAAGTCGGGCGCATCGTAGGAAGCCATCTGTATGTAGACCCGGTCGCTGGTACGGAGGCAGAAATTCGCCCTGTACATCGCATCCTCGTCGCCAGTAAACGCGACCCGACCGGGAGTGTTTCCCGCAAGCTTATAGCCCAAGAGCTTTATCTCGTTGCCGAGAATCCGTTCCGCACCGACGGCGCAAAGAGCCACATACGTAATCATGTTGACACTTTAACATTTTTTGACAGTTTGTTCAATGATAACAAGCCCCTACTGACGAAAAGGCCTGCAACCCGCCGTTACCGATGAGGCCCCGATACACACCACTGCGCGGGCACCCCCTCCCCCAACGGGACAAAATATGCTACTATCTGGATATGAAGATGATTCTGATGGGAACGGGAACCAGCCACGGAGTCCCCATGATTGGCTGCAACTGCGCCGTGTGCAGGTCAACCGACCCCCGCGACACCCGATTCCGCTGTTCCGCCTACATCACCGCCCCCGCACGGATTGTCATAGACACGGGACCTGAATTCCGCCTGCAGGCATTGAAATACCGCATACAGGCTCTGGATGCAGTCCTCCTTACCCACAGCCATGCCGACCATCTGCACGGGCTGGACGACCTGCGCATCTTCAGCCACACGCAATCATCCGATGCGGACCCGTCCAACCCCCGCACTATGGAAACAGAAGGCAAAGGGATAGCGATATATGCCAATCCGACCTGCCTTGCAGACGTACGATACCGTTTTGATTACGTTTTCAAGGATGTCCAGCTGGGAGGCGGCAAACCCAAGCTGGATTTGGAAGACAACTCCATCTTTACGCCAGGCAACCCGCTGACCATAAACGGCCTCGAAATCCTGCCTGTCCCCCTGCTGCATGGAAGATTGGAAGACTCGGGATACCTTTTGACCGAAACAAGTCCGCACGACGGCAGACGGCGCAGCATAGCATACCTGACCGACCTGAGCTGCATGCCAGAAGAATCTGTTGCGCTTATACGGAACAACGCGGGAATTCTGGAGCACCTTGTAATCGATGCGATACGGATAAAACCTCATGCGACGCACTTCCATTTCAACGCCGCACTGGATATTGCAGAAAAGCTGGAACCACGGCATACATGGTTCGTCCACCTGACCCATGACCTTTCGCACGTCCAAGTGGAAGAATTCACCGCTGCCAGCCTGAGGAACTACCCTGCCCTCTTCAAAATCGTCCGGGAAGGCGGTTCCGTCGCGCCCGCCTACGACGGACTGCTACTGGAAAGCTAAAACGCCCCCGTAAAAGCAGACGGCCCCACGGAGGAGGCTCGGGAACGCCCCCGTAAAAGCGGACGCCCCTACAGAAGGAGCTCGGGAATGCCGCCAGCAGCGCTTTTTTCCAAACGCCTCTACCCCTTGAGCTTGGAAAGGAGGGCTTCCACCCTGCCTCCAAGGCTGGCGGCAAGGTACACGTCATCCAGCGAGCCAATTATTCCGCTCATGTGGTTGAGGACGTAACGCGCCAGGTCAACGCCTTGATTTTCCTTGGCCCCCTCAGGCTCGGAGAACGGATGCTCAAGGTCAAAGTCTTTCCTCCATGCTTCTGAAACAGCCATGAGTCCCGGCTTGCCTTCCAGACGGGAAATGGCCCACTCCAGTTTGAGCCTTCCCTCCCCCTGCATGAACTCTGCCTTCTTGTCGGCAGGCAGGAATTCAACAAGCCCCCTCAGTTCCCTGAGCATATCGGCAGCCTTCTTGTATTTTTCGGCCGTGCTGCGGTCGGTTATCGCATCCTCAATCTCGGACAGCTCCATGGCAAGCTCGTCCTTCTCCGAACCACCGTTCAAGAAGGAATCGAACTCGGAGACATCCTCCACCACGTCAGGTTCCTCGATGTTGTTTTCAGAGGCAGGCAGTTCAACTGCTTCCTCAACCGGACCCTCCGACTCCTCCATGTCCTCCGGCTCCAGTTCCAGCTCTTCGGGTTCGGGAAGCGGCTCCTCATCTTCGGGCTCAACATCGGTCTCCGGCTCTTCCTGATCCTCCAGTTCCGCCTCGGCCAGCTCATCAGGACCGGGAAGCGCATCATCCGGCTCCAACTCCTCGGATTCCTCCATGGCCTCCAGGTCTTCGGCCTCCGGTTCCAGCTCTTCCGGCTCATCCAGAGACTCCATCTCCTCAGTCTCCGGCTCCAACTCCTCGGACTCTTCCAAGGTCTCCAGGTCTTCGGACTCCGGTTCCAGCTCCTCCAGCTCTTCCAGAGCTTCCATTTCCTCGGCTTCGGCCTCCTCAGGTTCAGCCTCCGCTTCTTCCGGCTCCTCCTCCAGAGCCTCCATCTCCTCGGGCTCCGCTTCCTCAGCCTCCACGTCCGTCAGATCCTCGGCCTCCGGCTCCGGTTCCGGCACATCCACTGTCTCAGGCTCGAGCTCTGGCTCAGGTTCACCTGCCATCTGGAAGCCAGCATCCTCGTCATCATCGTCGTCCACCGCAATATCTTCGTCCAAGCCCACCGGCGCTTCATCTTTGCCTGCGCCATCGTCCAGCTCCTCTTCCTGGAACATCTGGTCGGACTCCTCAACCCTGTCGCGCAACGGCTGGGCAGGAGCGGTACCAAACGGATTGTCCTTGAAGAAGTCGGCATCGTCCTCCACCTGATCCAGCTTGTCCTCTTCTGAAATCAACGCATCAAGGCTGCTGTCATCGCTGCGGCTGGCTTGAATTTCATCATCAAGCTTGCGCTCAAAGGGCGAGGCGTCCTCGTCTTCCTGCGTCAAGCTTTCAAGGTTCTGGCCCTGCCTCAGGACTTCCCCTCCGGCGGAATCCTCCTCCGAAACCTCGATCTCATCCACGCTTTCCACGTCAACAGTCTCTTCCAGAATCGCCGGCTGCACCTCGGAGTCGGCCTCAAGCAGCTCGGCAGAAGACAGCTCCTGCGGTGCAATGACCAGGAGCTTCTTGTTCACGTTCTCAAGCTTCTGCTTATAGGAAGGATTTCCACCGTGCTTTTCAGCCAGGTTGCTGTATATCTTCTGGGCATCGTCAAAGCGCTCCTGCTTCTCGTAGTTGGAAGCCAGCATGGAAAGCGCCTTGCTGTCATGGGGACGGACGTCCAAATACTTTTTCAGCCCCTGCTCCGCCTTTTCATGATTTCCCATCTGATCATAGCGCAAGGCACCATCCTTATAGTAGGCAACATAGGAGGGATCTATGGAACGGATCTGCTGGAAACATTCGTTCGCCTTGTCTTCGTCTCCGCTGCAGATGAAATACTGGCCCATCAAGTTCAAGGTCTTTACGTCCTCGGGGTTCTTTTCAAAGACCTTGTGGATCTTGTCATACGCAGCAGTAAGCTTGTTGCTGGTAAGCAGGATATGGGTATACTGCCGCAACATGTCCAGGTCCTCTGGAGAAAGCTGCTCGTAGGCTTCCATCGTGTGCAGGGCCTCCAGAACCTTGCCGTCGGCCTCGTACGCGTCCGCCAGACCGGAAAGCGCCTCCGTATTGTTTTTCTCCAAACTCAAGGCCTCGTTGTACTGGGCCTGTGCCTCCGAGAAGGAATCCAGCTTGGAATAGACGTGCCCCATCTTCGTGTGCATTCCCGCGCTGTCGGGATGCAGGCTCAGCGCCTGGCCCACAAGGTCCTGCGCATGCGTCACGTTGTCCCTCGAAAGCAGCAGGTCCGCATAGCCGTCTATGGCCTCAAACCAGCCCGGCTTGGAGCGCAGGGCCGCCTCATATTCAAGGGAGGCCGCATCTATGTTGCCGACCTTCTCATACGCGTGGGCAAGGTTCAAGTGCAGGACGGGATGGTTGGGGTCAACCTTTACGCCCCTGTTCAAGGTCTCTATCGCCTTGGAATAGTCCCCCTGCAGGCTGTATATGGATCCCAAATGGTTGTATGCCAGTACATCGTCCTTGTTGTGGGCGATGACCATTTCAAAGCAGTGGATCGCACCGGGATACTTCTCCATCTCCTTGTAGGTGAAGCCCAAGTTGTAGAAAAGCTGGATGTTGTGCTCGTCAACGATTATCCCCTGCTCCAAGATGGACACGGACTCCCGGTACTGTTTCATCTTGCGGTAAATGGACCCCAAGTTGTTCATGGCCTCAAGGTTCTTGTCATCGATGTCCAGAATCTGCTGGTAGATGGCCAAGGCATCATCATCCCGTCCCGTCTTCTGGAACAGGCTTCCCAGTTCTCCCAACAGCTCTATGTTGTCCGGCTCTTTTTCCAGAAGGGATTTAAAAAGATTCTCCGCAAGCATAAAGTCGCGGGCCAGGACGGCGGACCTCGCCCTGCCCAAGGTCAATTTTGAAACTGCATCCGACATTCTTTTTCTCCCTTTATCTTTTTAGGCCCAGAGAACTAATCAGAGGATTTGTTCAAGGGACGCGCGTACACCTCTTTTGAAAGTACGCCCATTATTTTATCGTTGACATTCGAATAGGCGGCGACCGCAAAGTAGTAGATTTTTCCGTTCTTGAGACCGTTGAAAGTGATGGAATTCAAGTTCCCCACATTGATCGGGGACACGCCTTCCACGGCCTCCTTCCCCAGGTACTCGCCCGGCCTCTCTCCGTAGTACACGTAATAGCCGCCGGTCTCCTTGTCTACCGAATAGGTCCAGCTGAGGGTCACGGAACTGTCCGAGGCTACGGCAGTCACCCGGAAAGGCGGCAGCGGCGCATCGATCTCCTTGAAATTCAAGGCGACGTTCATCACGGAAGGAGTCACGGCACCGCCTCCGTCCGGGAACAGGTCCACGGCCAGCTGGAAGTACAGGCCCTTCACGTTCTTTATCTGCGAATGGTTCGTTACCGGAATCCACTCAGGGTAGCTGTCCGTCCATTCAAACTGGTTGTTGCCGCTCCTCACGTACAGCATCACATCGGTTTGGGAAGGGATGTCCAGCAGCGCGTCCACCTTCACAAGCTCCGCATTTGGCGAAATCTTTATAGGCTTCGTGACGAAGCGTCCTCCATCGCGGTCGTAGCTGTCGTAGCGCATGGCCTGCGCGCTCTCGCTCTCATTGGAACGGCGTATATGGAAATCATCAATAAGTCCAGTGTACTGGGGACAGATGTCTATGTCGGCCACGACGCCCAAATTGCAGCGGTACACGTCGCCATCAAGTTCCTGACCGTTGGAGGTGATGTAACGCATGGCCTCGATGCGCCCGTTTATGCGGTATTCAAGCAGGCCCGATTCTACATCATAGCTTATGGCGTGGTGGGTCCACTCGTCAGGAATCAAAGTGCTGTAGGAGGAAAGGCTCAGCTCGCCGTCATCCTTCTCATAGCCCTCAAAAACGTTGGTAAAGGTCCATTCCAGATGGTTTTTATAGAAGGAAGCGCTCATCATCTGATAGATCGGACTGTTGCCGACGTTCTTGGACGAACGCCAGGAAAAGACCTTTTCGCCATTTTCCGCGACAGCCGGATTCAACCAGAACTCGATGATGAAAGAGGTCGTAAAGCCCGTCGTGCCGAACAGGGCCCCCCTGCCTCCAGAAAGGCGGAGTCCACCGTTGCCCCGGCTCAAACCGGCGCCCTTGCCCATCTTCGCACCACCGGAAGCCATTATGGAATTCGTGACGACCCGGTAGTTTCCCGCCCTGTCCTCCAGATCATCTCCTTCGAAGTCTATGAGGAGGTCCGTGTCGGAAGAAAGCCTGCGGCTGTTCGTATCCAGCGTCATGCAGTCGTAGCCATAGCGGCCCCTGCCACGGACTATGCGAAAGTTCTGCTCTTCATCCACCAGGGACCATCCATCCCTGCCGCCCAGGCTGACGGTCCTCTCCAATGCGGAAAGGCCGGCACAGGAAAGGAGGAGTCCGAAAGATATAACAAACGCGCGTTTCAAACTCAAATGCATAATTCTTTTCCCATCATAACGGAAACTGGCGAAAAATTCCACCTTTAGGAAATTTATCGTTAAAAGGCTATGCTTTCTTTAGGACAAACACGGGGCGCGGCCCGGCGTTACCACCTGCACCGCCGAATCTACGCCTTCCTTCCGGCCAAATCCTTGATTACCTCACCCGCAATGATGAGCCCGGCCACGGACGGCACGAAGGCACAGCTGCCGGGGGCAATTCCATTTCCCTTCCGCTCGGCCTCCTCCCCTTCCTCCGGGCGGGGGACAAGCGGGGCTTCTTTTGAATAGACCACCTTCACCCCCCGTATTCCCCGCTTCCTGCATTCCTGCCGCATCACGCGGGCCAGAGGACATACCGAAGTCTCCGAAATGTCGGCCACCTGGAACTTCGTGGGATCAAGCTTGTTTCCGGCTCCCATGCTGGAGATTATCGGGCAGCCGGCCTCCTTTGCCTGGACAATCAGCTGGACCTTGGCAGACACGGTGTCCACGGCATCCACCACATAGTCATACTGGGAAAAATCGAACAGCCCGCTCGTCTCCGGCAGGAAAAAGCAGCGGTAGGCAGCAACCTGGGCCTCCGAATTGATGTCCAGAATCCGCTCCTTCATGACGTCCACCTTGTACCTGCCCACGCTGCTCAAGGTCGCCACTATCTGCCTGTTCACATTCGTGAGGCTCACCACATCGTTGTCAACGATGTCGAGCCGCCGTATACCGCTGCGCGCCAGCGCCTCGACGACGAAGCCCCCTACCCCGCCTATGCCGAAAACGGCCACGCGGCTGGCTTTCAAGGCCTCCATGGCATTCCTGCCGAGCAGCAGCTCCGTGCGTGAAAACTGATTCAGCATTCCCATCTCCTCAACTGCCGGAATTGGTGAGGTTCTTGAGCCAGCGTTCCTTCTTGAGCCATATATGGAACACGACCAGCTTTACCACGTCCAGCAGCTTTACACAGAGGAACATCATCACAGGTCCAATGTTCGTGAAAATGCCCAGAAGCAGGACCATGGGAACCATGATGAAAATCGTCAGGGTCGAATCGGTGTAGGCCCCCATCGCAGTGTCGCCGCCAGCCCGGGCCACCGCCTGCTGCGCATTCATGTATACCCATACCGGCATGAAGAAGGACATGAGGACGACCATGCTGCGGCAGATTGAAATCGCGTTTTCGCTGAGCCGTCCAAAGGCCAAGGGAATTATCAGCGTCGTCACGAAGCCGAACAGCATCATGACAAAGCCGAACACCGCGGAACCGGACAGGAGCCACGTCTTCTCCCGCCGGGCCGTTTCCACATCGCCCTTTCCCAGCGTCTTGCCAAGGATGACGCCGGTCGTGGAATAAATTCCTCCGAAGGCGACAAAGAAGAGGTTCGCTATGGCAAAGCTGGAGGCCATCCCCGAAACGACATCGGCCCCGCCCCGGCCGTTGTAGATTGCCGTAGTCAAGGTTTCCGAAAGGACCCAGACCATCTCGCAGAAGAGGACCAAGGACCCCTTCCTCAGAATTTCCTTGAACAGGACGCGGTTTATCTTGAAAAACTCCCCGAGCCTGAATGCAAATTCGGGCTTCAGCCGCACATACAGCACGATGAAGATGATGAATTCAACGGACCTCGCAATGACGGTGGCTATGGCCGCACCGCGCACGCCCAACCGGGGAAAGCCCAGGTTGCCGTAAATCAGTAGCCAGTTGAAGAACGTGTTCGTCGCGGTGGCCACGATGGTGACGACAAGCGGCAGCTTCACCTGCCCCATGTCGCGCAGGGAACTCGCGATGCACATGGAGACGGTCATGGGGATGCCCATGAAGAACATGATGCGGATGTAGCGGACGGCCTCGTCCAGAATCAGCTGGGACTGGGTGTTTCCTATGAGCATGAGCGAGAGGACTTGGACAGGGAACACGACGCAGACCAGAAAATACGGAATGGCCGCCAACAGTCCCAGCAGCAGTTTGAAGCGGAATGCCTGCCGCATCCCCTCCTCGTCCTTCGCGCCATAGAACTGCGTCATGAAGATTCCGCCGGACATGCATATCGTGTTCAAAAACACCATGAAGACGAACAGGACCTGCCCCGCAACATTCACACCGGACATGGAAACATCTCCCAAGCCCGACACCATGAAGTTGTCGATGAGCGAAACCAGGCTCTGGATGAGCTGCTGCAGCATGATCGGCACGGCAATTGCAAGGGAGGACTTGTAAAAGTGGACAGGAGCAAACAATCTTGAAGTTCGAGTTTCCGACGGCATATCCATCTCCTTTTCAGCTGATATACAACAACTGTTGCAGATGGAAGAATATAGTACCTTCCACTCCGTGTGTCAAGTGCATTCCCCGCCTCCAGACGAAACGTGAGGCGGAGACAGACTACGCTGTAAGACCGTTCAACTCCAGCACAATCGGGGCGTGGTCGCGGCGGTCGCCGGAGTCCATCATGGCGGAAAGCGTGACCGACTGGTTCAGGCGGGATGAGACGAGGAAGTAGTCTATCCGCCAGCCCGCGTTGTTCAGCTTGCTCGTCTTGACCCGCTGGGACCACCAGGAGTAGGCCCCCGCTTCCTGCCCGTGGAGCAGGCGGAATGTGTCGGTAAAGCCCGCCGCCAGCAGGTCCGTAAAGCCCTGCCGTTCCTCGTCGGTGAAGCCTGCCGAAAAGTGGTTGGAGTCCGGGTTGGCAAGGTCAATCTCCTCATGGGCGGCATTGAAGTCCCCGCACGCAATGACGGGCTTGGTCGCATCCAGCTTCTTCAGGTAGTCCGTGAAGCATGCGTCCCACTTCTGCCGGTCGCCCAGGCGCACAAGGCCGTCTCCCGAGTTCGGCGTGTAGACGTTGACAAAGAAGAAGCCAGGGGTCGCCAGCGTCAGGATGCGACCCTCGCTGTCCATCGTGTCCGGCGCGCCGATCGCGGGACTGTCGGCCTTTACGTCCAGTCCCTTGCGCCACAGGCTCATCGTCCCCGCATAGCCCTTCTTGGCAGGGGGGCGGGAACTGACCCATGCAGTCTCGTATTCGGGGAAGAAGCCGGCGAGCGCCTCCCTATGGACGGCGGAAGGCCCATCAGCCGGGAGCTTGGTCTCCTGTATCGCGATGAAGTCCGCCTGCGCGTCCGCAATGCGCTTCAGCACGTCGCGGGACTGGCCGGAGCGTTCGGAGTCCCCGGTCAAGGCGGCGTTGAGCGAGTCTATGTTCCAAGAAACAAACTTCATGGCCTTCCCTTCCTCATCACCCTAATCACGTATGGCGTCTATGTTCGCCCGTCCCGCAGAGACGAAGGGAAGCACATTTTCTTCCATATCAATGCTGACCAGCACGAAGTGGGGGCCCTTTGCAAACGCCTTCGCCGCCCAGTCCTTGTCGGCCACCGCATCCACGGCATCAATTCCGAATCCCTTTGCGACGGTCAGGAAGTCGGGAACCTTCTCAAAGATGCTCGCACTGTAGTTCTTTTCAAAGAGGTATTCCTGCTGCTGCCGCACCATGCCGAGCGAGCCGTTCTTGAACAGGACAATCGTCACGTCAAGCTCCAGCTCGGCAAGGGTCGCCAGTTCCTGAATGTTCATCAGGATGCTGCCGTCACCGGAAAAGCAGACGACGCGCTTGCCTGGGTTGGCAAGGGCCGCCCCGAGTGCCGTCGGCAGGCCAAATCCCATCGTGCCGAGCGAGCCGGAGGTCAGGAACTGCCGGGGCCGTTCCACCGGGTAATACTGGGCGGACCACATCTGGTGCTGGCCCACGTCGGTCGTTACGATGATGTCCTCCGGCTTCACGCCCTGCCCTGCGGCCGCCTGCGGAACAGCGCGGATGAAGGCGCGGGGATTCACGGAACTTTCCGGGATGCCCTGCTTGCGCCCCAGGATGAGGCTCTCGGTCTCCGCATAGGTCTTCCGCAGGGATGCAAGGAAAGCTTCCCGGGCGTCCCCCTTGGAGCGGACAAGGCCGTCCGGCAGTTTTTTGACAGCCTCAGTCAGCAGGGCAAAGGCCTCCTCCACATCCTTCACCAGCGAGATTGCGGCAGGCAGGATCTTGTTTATCTCCGCCGCGTCTATGTCTATGTGCAGGATTTTCGCATGCGGGCAGAACTTGGACACCGCCCCGGTCGCCCGGTCGTCAAAGCGGACACCGGCGGCCAGCACCAAGTCAGCATCGTGCATGGCGCGGTTTGCGGCATAGGAGCCGTGCATGCCGACCATGCCGAAGTTGTTGGCAGCGGAACGGGGAACAGCCCCGATCCCCATCAGGCTCGTGACGACCGCCACCCCGTAAACCTTCAGGAAGTCGCCGATGCGCCCAGCCGCCCCCAGGGTGTTGCAGCCTCCGCCCAAGTAGAGGACGGGCTTCTCAGCCTCGGCAAGGGCCTGAGCCATCGCCTGTATAATAGAAGGAACTTCATCCTTTGGCGTGGAATAGCGGACCACGCCGGAGGACGTTCCCCTTCCGCCCCCCTGCACCGAAGGCCACTCGTCGAACTCGACAACCTGCATCTGCACGTCGCGCGGCACGTCAATCAGGACGGGACCGGGCCGCCCGCTCACCGCAATGGAAAAGGCAAGGGGAACGGCGGTCAGAAGGTCCCGTGCGTCCTTGACCATCATCGAATGTTTGGTTATGGGGAAGGAAAGGCCAAAGGTATCGGCCTCCTGGAAAGCGTCCGTTCCAATCATCGAAGTGTTCACCTGCCCCGTAATGGCGACTATAGGAACGGAATCGCAGCGCGCGTCGGCAATGGCGGTCAAAAGGTTCATGGCACCAGGGCCGCTCGTCGCCATGCAGACCGCCGGGATGCCCGTGGAACGCGCCATGCCCTGCGCAATGAAACCCGCCGCCTGCTCCTGCCTGACGAGTATATGGCGTATAGAAGAACGTTCCAGCTCATCGTAGAGGGGAAGGATGGAACCGCCGGGAATCCCCGCGACGGTCTTGATGCCCGCCAGCTCCAGCAGCTTTATGATTATCTGAGATCCTGTTGCCTGTATCATACGAGGCAATTTTCCCTTTTACGGCAGGCTTTGTCAAGGGCGGGGAAGCAGGGCGTCCGCTCCCGCCCCGCCCTGCACGCATATTCAATTCAGTTCAGACACCCCGCGACAGATGAGGATGCCAGTTTCCCTGTCCCCTAGCCCTCGTAGAGCGACAGCTCGGGGTACAGCCCCTGTATGAACTTGAAATGCTGGTCGCGCGTCCAGAGGGGGACGTCGTATTTGATGGCGGTGAACGCAATCAGCGCGTCCGCGAGCGGCACCCGTATGCCGTTCTGGCGGAGCGTCTGCAAGAGAAAGCCCGTGCCCTCCCAGTCATACTCGTCGTTGGGGAGGTTATCAAAAGTCCTGAACGCCTTAAGGTATTCGTCTATCTCATCCTCGGACCGTGCGCCCTGAAGGAGCTCCGTCCGCACGACTCCGCACAGCGCAATCTCCATTGAATCTATTTGCTTCGCAAGGTCGGACTCCCGAGAGCGGAAATAGTCTATAAGCACATTTGAGTCAAGCAGAACCATATCAGCCCAGCCTCCGGAGCTCGTTCACCGCATCCTCGTCCACGTCAATCGGGCCTATCTCGTCCATGATGAGTTTCCGATCCAGCTTCCGTTTCGGCGGAATCGGCGGCGGGACGTTCTGGCGGATCCGCTTGATAAAGGCCTTGCGCTTCTCCTCGGCCTCCTTGCTCTGAATGATCCGCACGGGCCGGGAGGCAAGCTTTGCCATCCGGTCATAATCCTCTACCGAAACCATCACGCATTCGGGAACATTGTTCTTCACGATGACGCGGATTCCCTCGGCCTTCACCTCATCTATCACCTTCCCGGCCTCGCCCTTGTTCAGCCGGCTTATCGGCACGAACGCATACAACAGTTTCGCCGCCGTGTCAACGTCATATTTCATGTCCAACATATCCTGCCTCCCACAGATTGATTTATCCAACAATATATCGTTAAATATAATTGTACTTCACCAGGACAGATTTATCAATAAAAGAATGTATAAAAAGACAGGTTGTTACGTACGGCTTGACGGGACAGGTTGCGGCGCAACCTGTGCCACGTTGCGGTGTAGCCTCTGCCATGTTGC
>JAILON010000002.1 GCA_024690865.1 Treponema sp.
AGCCGACGAATCCATCCGTAATGGGGACGAAATCCTGCATCGTCCGTCCCATCGTGTTGAAAAGGCGTAAACCCATCTTTTTCGTTCCTTATCCTTTTCAGGAATACTGCCAGAAGCTGCTTCAAGCCCCCCTGCGGCAAAGCCGCGGGGAATCATTGAAACAGCCTCCCCTATATGCTCTTTACCGAAGAGCTGTTGGCATCGCCGTAAGCTTCCAGCACAACCTTGAGCTGCACGTACTTGCCATCCCGCCAGACGGTGACGGTCACGGTGTCGCCGGGCTTCTTGTCCTCGAGCGCACTGTAGTAGTCTGCCAGCTTGTCAACGGTGATGTTGTTTATCTTGGTGATGACATCTCCACCCAGGTAGATCGTCGTCGTGTTCCAGCGGCCATACTGGACGGCCTTGCTGCCGCCCCTGAGCCCGGCCTTTTCGGCCTCGCTGCCCTTGGCGACGCGGCTGACAATCATGCCCGTCGCGACCCCGTAGCCCGCGTAGTTGGCTATGCGGGCCGTATTCTGGATCAGCGAGAGCTGCATGACGCCGCGGTTCACCTTGCCGTACTTCATCAGGTCGTTGACGACGCGGCGGGCGGTAGATGCAGGGATGGCGAACCCGACCCCGCTCGAAGAGCCGGACTTGGAGTAGATTATCGTATTTATGCCTATCATGCGGCCCTGGCTGTCCAAGAGGGGCCCTCCGGAGTTGCCCGGGTTTATGGCCGCATCGGTCTGGATCATGTCGCGGATGATGACGTTGTCGCTTTCCTGTATCGGGCGGCCCAGACCGGAGATGATTCCCGTCGTCATGGTCCGCTCAAGGGCGAAGGGGTTTCCTATCGCAATGACCTTCTGGCCCACCTTGAGGCTCGTGCTGTCGCCAAAGGAAATCGTCTTGAGCTCCACGTTCTCAGGCGGATCGAATTTGAGCACGGCAATGTCGCACTCCTTGTCCTCCCCGACGACGCGGCCCTCGTAGCTGGAACCGTCCGCCAGCGAAATGGTGATGGTGGATGCATTCTCTATGACGTGGACATTGGTGACCACATAGCCCCGCTTGTCGATGATGGAGCCGGAACCGGAGCCGGACGACGTGACGACGGGCTCGTAGAACCAGTTGTAGCCCATGACCTGCGTCGTGATGTTGACGACCGCCTCGTTGCACTTCTCGTAGACGGAGATGTTCTGAAACTCGTCCTGGGTGTAGTCCTTGTTGTCGTTCGCAACCTGCAGGACAGGACTGTTGGTCTCCAGCACGAATTCCGCCCCGGAAACGTCGTCTATGTCTATCTCCTTCCCCAGCGCATCACCAAAGGCGGACTCCCCGACCGGGGACGTACCGTCCAGCCCGACGCTTCCTCCTTC
The DNA here is from genome assembly GCA_024690865.1 of Treponema sp. GTDB lineage: Bacteria > Spirochaetota > Spirochaetia > Treponematales > Treponemataceae > Treponema_D. Next base: position 1,365 of record JAILON010000002.1, read on the forward strand.
CGCAACCGGCACCGCAGGGGCACCGGCGTGGACGGCTTTGTGTATAAACGCCACGAACGCGGCGGAAACGACCGCCGAAATGATGGCGGTCATTAGAATATGTTTGAACGTGTATAGCCTCATGCCCTCTAGTATAACAATATTGGGAAAAGCTTGCAAGAATTACATGTTATGAGAGGAAGGCTCAGTACGCCACGAATTCCCAGTCCACGGTCGCCGAGGCAACGTCCACCGTAACGACGGCGAATTTGTGGTACACGGCGTAGCAGGGCATGACCAGTTCCGTAAAGGAACCCAGGTTGTTCTCGTGCTGCTCGTGCATGTGCCCGGCCAGGTACAGCCTGACGTTGTTTTTGGCGCAGAGCGTTATGAGGGTGTCCGCCTCCTCCGTATTCTGGAGCGTGTAGTAGTTCTGGAAGAACTGGGCCGTCCCGTAGACCGGGTAGTGGGTGCAGATGATTTTGGGCCTGCCGTCTCCCTTCAATGCCTTCTGGAACTTGTCATACTGGCTCGATCCCAAGGACCCCGACCCGGAATCCAAGAAATAGAAGCTGAATCCCGCTACGGCAAAGCGGAAGAAGCCCGTACCGGGGTAGGTATAGTCCTCGAAGTAGTCCCAGCCGTCGTTGTACAGGTCGTGGTTTCCCGTCGTCGTGTAGACCTTGTTTTCCAGCATGCGTTCCAAGCGGTCGCACCAGTCCCTGTAGTCCGCCCACTCGCTCCTGTCGTCGCCCTTTTCAACGACGTCCCCCAGGCAGACCACGAAGCTCGGGGGAAATTCCATCGAATCCTTCAGCTCCTGCACCTTCCTGTAGAAAGCCTCGTCGTCGCGGGCATAGCTCTTGCCGGCGTTCCCAAAGTGCACGTCGGAGGTGACGACGAAGGAAAAGCGCCCCGACCGCATGACGTTCTGGGGGGCGGGAACGTCGTCCCGCAGGCTGCCAATCCGTTCAGAAACGTTCGGCCCATGGTCAAAGACCTTGTACAGGCCCAGCTCTATCGGCTTGCACGATGCGGCCAGCAGGGACAGGGCCGCGATCCCCATCGCCGCAACTGCGGTCAACATGGAAGCTTTTTTCAAAACGACCTCCCCGCCATGATCCGGATTTCACAGCCGTCGTAGAACGTGGAAGCCGTGAAAAAATCCGTATACCGGACGGCCACTTCAAGTCCCGCATAGAAATTGTTCACCAGCTGCTTTGTTCCTCCCAAGGTAAAGGAGGGGGCGACCGCCACCATGTAGCGGTAGCGCTCGTACGAAGCAACGGAAAAGTATGCCATGATGTCGTAGGGCAGGTATACGTCCGCCTCCACGCTGAATGCCTGGCAGAAGTTGTGCAGGTACTTTCGGGAACTGTCTATGACGAATATCGAACGGTTCTTTATCAAACCGGAAACGGAAGCCTTCATTCCGAACCATTTGAAGGGACGCGCCTCCATCGAAGCACCGAGCAGTATATTGTGGGTCAGGCTTATGTCATTGTAATAGTTCAAATTGTAGCGTACGGAAAAGCCAATCTTTGCGACATTCCACACCCAGGGCCAGTAGGTCGCGCCTGCGGACAGGTCAAAGGTCCCGCCGGTAAGCTGCATCCCCGTAAAGGCCGTTATCCGGGTGGTATCCATCTGGAAATAGGGTTGGAAGGCAACGTAGTAGGTCTCCCACCCCTGGCCGGTGTTCGCAACCGCCGTCGCTTCCGCAAACATGGTCACGCCGTCGCGCTCGTAGTGGGGCGTATACAGCCAGCCCCCTTCCTCGGCAAAAAGCCCTGCCAGCGGAAGCAGCATGAGTAGAGGCACGAGCAGCGCGATCCTGACTGTCTTTTTTGGGAAAAGAGACTTCATCATTTTAATTGTATAGTAAATCGATATGGTTGTAAAGCCGTCGCCCGGCCATGCGATGGCGACAGTCCCGGTCCAACTCCGGTCCTCTTCCCCCGGGCCGGTCCCGGTCATTCTGCACTACGCCGGCCCCTGCCTCCAACCATGCGGCACGCTAGCCCCGTCCGGGATGACAGCCGTAAACGGCCTGCACCGCTTTCCTACCAGAACATCGGAGCATACCGCCATTTTCTCCATATTCTTCATATATATTGAAAATCTGCAAAGATGTCTTATAATATACCGTATGAGTGATACTCTTTCCAAGGACGACAAGGCGTCCGCAAAGAATCTGACGATTCTCTTTCTGGGAACATTCCTCCCCATCCTTATCGTAACGATTACGGCCGGGGCAACCCTCTTTTCCCTGTCAACGTCGCTTACAAAACGGCATGCCCAGTCAGAGGCAAAAGCCGCAGGCCAGAAGCTCAAGACCGACATACTGGCCTTCATAGACCCGGTGATTGCGGGCTGCGAGGACTTCGCCTCTTTCGCCAAAATCAGGCACGACACTGAGTCCATCGATGACCTCATCCACGCCATCGGCTCCAACCTGCCCTACTCCGCATCCGCATATTATGGAACAAAAATCAGCCGCTTCGAGCAGGGAGGCCTGTACTTCGACAGCACGGACTGGGTTCCTCCCGACGACTGGCAGATGAGCGACGAGCCCTGGTATGCCCCCTGCCTGAATGCCCGGGGAAAGGTGCTGTTCAACGACCCCGTGTTCGACATCATGACCAAAACGCTCTGCGCGACGGTCGGTAAATCCGTGCCCCTTGGCGACCAGGAGGGCGTTTTCGCCGTGGACCTGCAGCTTTCCGTGCTCACCGACATCATGAGTTCCATCTCTATTTCCGAGCGCGGCAAGGTCTTCCTTGTGCTCTCCGACGGCACCTACCTGACGAACCCCGACGAAAACAAGGTTTCCGTGGCGAACTACCTTTCGGACTCCGCGCTTTCCCGCCCTGCCTCCGAATACTTTGACGGCACGACAAAGGCCTTCGTGGAAAAAGGCCAGTACTATGCCGTCGTGCCGATCGAAGCCGCAGGCTGGTACATCGTGGCTGAAGGCCCCATCAGCGATTTCACGGGCGGAACCGTCTCGATGATTATCATCTTCGAGCTGATTCTGTCCGTCTTCGCGGTAGTCAGCTCCTTGCTGAACATAGGCATGATCAAACGGATGCGGCGGGGCGAGCAGGAACTGGGCAGGAACATCTACAGCGAGTCCGAAGGGCTCGTAGCCTACTCTCGCGAGACAGCCGAAACGGCGCAGAACCAGAGCGCCGCCGTCAAGGAAATCGTCGCGACGATGGAAGACTGCACGGCCCTGAGCGAGGACATCTCCAGGCAGATTACCGACGTGTCCTCCCTCGCCGTCAAGACGAAGGGCGACGTCGCGGACGGCGTCGAGCTCATTGCCGACAACGTGGCACAGCTCAGGGAAATCGCCGAGGCCAACACGATTACGATAGACGGCATCAAGGAACTGGGCGACAAAATCACGAACATCTGGGACATCGTCACCCTGATCAACTCGGTCGCCGACCAGGCGAAAATCATCGCATTCAACGCGGAGCTTGAGGCGTCCAGCGCAGGCGAGGCGGGCAAGAACTTCCACATCGTCGCGACCGAAATCCGCCGTCTTGCGGACAGCATCATCGATGGAACCAAGGAAATCAAGGGAAAAATCTCGGAGATTGAAAAGAGCTCCGACGGACTCATCCTGATGAGCGAAAACGGCACGTCAAAGATAGAAAAGGGCGTTGCCAGCGCACGGACGCTCGAAGAGCGCTTCGCAAGCATGAAGAACGCTTCCGAAATCACGGCGGAAAGCGCGGGAAACATCACGTCGATTATCCGGCAGCAGACTTCTGCCACGGAGCAGATCCTCATCACGCTCAAGCAGATTTCCGCCGGTGTCGAAAGCTTCACCAAGGCGACGGCCCACATCTCGGCGGCCTCCGAGTCGCTCAAAGGCATCGCCAAGGGCCTGGGCTGAAGTCAATTCGCAGCGGCTCCTGTTCGGCTACTTGTGGTAATGGCTGCCACACTGGGCGATATATACGGCATCGCCCTCGATTTTGTACACAATCCGGTTGTAGTCGTCAATCCTGCGGCTCCAGTAGCCGCTCAAATATCCCTTGAGAGGCTCTGGCTTTCCCAAACCGCTGCAGCCGTTCCGGTCGATGTCCTTCAGCAGCTCGTTAGCCTTCTTGAGCAGCCGCTTGTCGGACTGCAGGGACAAATAGTCATCCCAAGCCATTTCTGACCAGTTTTTTCGCATCAATCGGCCTCAATCAGCTCATGCTCAGAATAGTGTCCATCCTCAATCTGCTTGATTGACTCTTTGAGCCGGGCCTGATTCTCCTCGGACCAGAAAGGGTCGCCGATGACATTGAACGGAATGCGGTTCTCGCGGACGGCGATTTTGGCGAACATGTTCACCGCCGCCGACACCGTAAGCCCGATGGACTCACAAAAGCCTTCGAACGCCATTTTGGTAGAATCATCCATGCGAATGCTTAATGTTGCCATGTCACACCTCCTGCATACAATGTAACACAACATACGGCAACTGTCAATGACAAAGCATCGTAGTCCGATTAAAAGCGATAGCTTTAGCACCGTAAAGTTGCCGCTTTAACACATCAAAGCGAGTGCTTTAACACCATAAAGCTCCTGATTTAACACCGTAAAGCGAGCGCTTTATCATTTCAAAGCTTCAGCTTTAACGCCTCACAGTTGCCGTACCACTCCCCGACTTTTTTCTTGACACCCCCAGAACGGTCAAGTAAGATATAACAAAACACAGCTCAGGAGGTTCCATGAAAAAGACATTGTTGAAAACCACAGCCCTGCTTGCGGCGATGCTACTGTCCGCGTCCCTTGCAAGCGGCAAGCCCAAGAAGTCTGGCAAGAAATCCGCCAAGGACAGCGGGGAGGCAGCTGCGGCGCTCAAGACCGCCACCGAGGACTTCATAAGGGTCGAGGCGGGAACCTTCATGATGGGGATATGTGAGGAGCGCAGCTGGTATGGCGACAAAGATGCCGTCCACAGCGTGACGCTGACCCGCTCTTTCTATATATGTGATCACGAGGTGACGAACGCCGAATACAAGGCCGTGATGGGCAAAACCTACCGTCTGTCCAAGGGCGACAACCTGCCTGTGACGTGGGTTACTTGGGACAATGCGATAGACTACTGCAACACCCTGAGCGAGATGCAGGGGCTGACTCCCTGCTATACTAAGGAAAAAGGCAACGTGACCTGCGACTTTTCGGCAAACGGCTACCGGCTGCCGACCGACGCGGAATGGGAGTATGCGGCACGTGCGGGAGACAACTCGACGGAGATTCGCGTCTGGAGCGGAATCCATGAGGAACTGGAGTGGGACTATGACAGGAGTGCGCTGGATAATGCAGTAGGAGAATACGCATGGTTTGAGTACAACAGCGGCAATAAACTGCATCCAGGCAAAGAAAAGAAACCCAATGCCTGGGGTTTGTATGACATGATAGGAAATGTGCATGAATGGTGCTGGGACTGGTATGCCAGCTCCAGCAACGAGCCTGCGACCGATCCGACAGGTCCTGCTGTCGGTTCCGGCACAAGGGGACGGGGACCAACCCGCATCACCAGAGGCGGTGCAGGCTGGGACTGCGGACCTGGTGGCAGCACTGTCGCCACCAGGGATTGTGATGAACCAGCAAAAAGACACCCTTGGCGTGGCTTCCGCGTCGTCCGCACCGCAGACGACTGAGTGGCTCCTGTGCAGTATTGATAACAGCCCGTCCGAAAGCTGCTGGCTTACAGGGCGGGCTTCTTTTAGTTCCTAACCGACTTTTGCAACTGGATTGAAGGACTTTCCAGCCTACGCGGACAGGCTTTCACTCCGTGTTCGTCCATTTAGCACACCACAGAACGTCCGTTTAGGGCAGAAGGCAACTCAAAATATTGAAAAAACTGCACTTTTTGCCAGAAAAAATCTTGAAATAACTGCACTTTTGACCAGAAAAAATCTTGAAATAACTGCACTTTTGGCTTAGAATACAGGTCTGGAGCGGTTATGTTAAGAAGAAAAGCCTTGGACAAGCTCAAATATTGGAAGGAAAACCTCGCGCCCCATTATGCCGCCCTGCTCGAAGGGGCCAGGCGTGTCGGGAAATCCACGATAGCAGAGGAATTCGCAAGGGAGAACTACCGCTCCTACATAAAGGTTGACTTCGCGAACATAAACACAGACCTGCTGTCAGCCTTTGAGGACATAGCAAACCAGGACTTTTTCTTCCTCAAGATGCAGACCGTCACGGGAACAACGCTGTACCGCAGGGAATCCGTCATCATCTTCAACGAGATACAGCAGAACCCTCGCGCACGGCAGGCGATAAAGTACCTTGTGGCGGACGGCAGGTACGACTACATAGAGACAGGATCGCTGATAAGCATAAAGAAGAACGTGAAGGACATCGTGATTCCGTCTGAGGAGCACAAGATACCCGTTTATCCCATGGACTACGAGGAGTTCTCATGGGCCATAGGGAACGACGCGTACCCCCTGCTCCGCGACCTGTACAAATCGAACGCCCCGGTGGGAAATGCCGTCAACCGCAAGCTGATGCGGGACTTCAGGCTGTATATGGCCGTCGGGGGGATGCCCCAGGCGGTACAGGCGTATGTGGACGGCAAGGATTTCTCGCAGATTGATGCCGTCAAGAGAGGAATCATAAGCCTTTACATAGATGACTTCAAGAAGATAGACGACTCCGGGCTGGTCGGGAGGATGTACAGGGCCGTCCCAAGCCAGCTTGCGACGAACAAAAAGAAGTATGTGATTTCGGCGGCCACCCAGAAAAGACGAATTGACAAAGATGACGAGAGGCTGTCGGACCTCCTAGACTCGAAGACCGTCATTCCCTGCCACAACACGCTGGATCCCGGTGCCACCCTGTCGCAGACGAGGGACGACGGCACATACAAGCTGTACCTGGCGGACACGGGGCTGTTCACGACGATGCTCTTCGATGCCTCCCCGAACGCCGGGGACAACATCTACAGCAAGCTTCTTGGCGACAAGCTTTCCGCGAACCTGGGGTACCTGTACGAGAACGCGGCGGCCCAGGTAATCGCATCCACCGGAAGGGATCTATACTACCATACATGGATGAAAGAAGGCAGCACCCACAGCTACGAGGTGGACTTCGTCCTTCAGTCCGGGGCAAAGATTGTCGTGTTTGAGGTCAAATCCTCGGCCCGCAAGACACACGAGTCCATGGATGTCTTTTTCGCCAAATACTCAAGGCAGGTTTCCGATTCATTCATAATCTCGCAGACGGATGCAGTCCCGCAGGACAAGCCCAAGCCGCGCCCCCTGTACATGCTCCCCTTCATTCTGGAAGAAATGGAGAGCGACACAGCTGCGGAGTGAGCAGCCGTTAATAAGGGCGAGGACTGGCTCAGGCAGGAGTCTTGTTCAGTTCTATCAGTTCGCGGCGGCCTTGAAGATGGCCTCCCCGTTCGCCTCGAAGAGTGTCCCCTTCCCCGTGCCGTCGGCAAGGGAAGTCAGGGGCCTCTCCCGCTTGCTGTTGGCGAGGATCATCGGGATTCCGGCCCCCGTTGACTTGCGGGCGGCCTGAATCTTGGTCTTGATGCCCCCCGTGCCGAAGGAGTTCGTCTTGCCGAGCGTGATTCCCTTGAGCAGCTCGTCTATGTTCCCTACACATTCCACGAGCCGGGCGTCGGGGTTCTCCTTGGGATTGTCCGTGTATACGCCGTCTATGTCGCTGAACAGGAGCAAGAGGTCCGCGCTCCAGAGGATTGCCGTCAGGGCGGACAGGTTGTCGTTGTCACCGATCGAATTCTCCTCAAAGGAGACCGAATCGTTCTCGTTGATAATCGGAACCACCCCCTCGTCAACCAACGTAAAAAGGGTATTCCGCATGTTGAGCGTGTGTTGGTAGTCCTCGAAGTCTTCCTTTATAAAGAGCAGCTGGGCAACGTGCAGGGTCTGCTTCTTGAAAGCCGCCCGCCACTTGTCCATCAGCTCCACCTGCCCGATCGCCGCGAGGGCCTGCCGGTAGTGCTGGTCCTTCTTGTGGGCCCAGCCGTCTATGGCGGACGTGCCCGCCACCTGCGCCCCGGACGAGACGAGGATTATCTGCTTGCCCTTCGCTATCAGGGCGGCGCACTCCTCGGCTATCAGGTTCAGGAAGTCTATGTTTATCTTGCCGTCGGCCTTCGCGAGCGAGTTGCTCCCGAACTTAATCACGATCTTGCGCGAGCCGGCGATTGTATCCTGTATGGTCATTGTCCCTTTCCTTTCAATCCCCGCGGGCTACTTGAGGACGACGCGGACAAACTTCTTCTTGCCCGCCTTTACGACGAACTCCCCGTCGTCGTCCGCCTGCGCCGTCGTGATGACCGCCTTCACGTCGCTGACGGCCTGCCCGTTCACGCTCGCCCCGCCCTGCTGGATCAGGCGGCGGGCATCGGACTTGCTCGCGCACAGCTTGGTGTTGAAGTAGAGGTCGCAGACGTTCACGCCCGCGTCAAAGTCCGCCTTGGCAAGTTCCACCGTGGGCATGTGGCTCTTGTCGCCCTCGCCCGAGAAAGCCGCCTTCGCGCCGGACAGGGCCTTGTCGGCCTCCTCCTGCCCGTGGATGACGAGCGTCACCTCGTAGGCAAGCCGCTCCTTGGCCGCGTTGATGTCGCCCGCGCACAGCTTCTCTATCTCGTCCACCGGCAGGAAGGTGAAGAGCATGAAGAACTTCTTCACGTCCGCGTCGGGCACGTTGCGCCAGTACTGGAAGAAATCGAACACCGAAGTCAGCGACTGGTCCAGGAAGACAGCCCCCTTCTCGGACTTGCCCATCTTCTTGCCGTCTGCCCGCATGATGAGCGGGAAGGTCAGGCCAAAGGCCTGGTGCTCCTCGTTCAGCTCCGTCGTGCCGCCCAGCTTGCGGCGGATCAGGTCAACGCCCGCCGTGATGTTGCCCCACTGGTCGGCTCCGCCGATCTGCAGAATCGTGCCGAACTTCTGGTGCAGCATGTAGAAGTCGAATGCCTGCAAAAGCTGGTAGTTGAACTCAAGGAAGGAAAGGCCCTTTTCCAGGCGGATCTTGTACTCCTCGTAGGTCAGCATCTTGTTGACCGAAAAGCAGGAACCTATGTCGCGCAAAAAATCAATGTAGCGCAGGTCGGCAAGCCAGTCCTTGTTGTTCGCGGGCTGGGCGAGCACGCCGTCAAAGTGCAGAAAGCGGTCCAGCTGGCCGGTGATGTTGACGACGTTCGCGTCTATCTGCTCGTAGCCGAGCATCTTGCGCATCTCGGTCTTGCCGCTCGGATCGCCGATGCGGCCGGTTCCCCCGCCGACGAGGGCGATTCCGTGGTGCCCCGCCTTCATCAGGTGGCGGAAAGCGAAAAAGGGAACCATGTGGCCGATGTGCAGGCTGGATCCGGTCGGGTCGCAGCCCACGTAGAAAGAAATCGGGCCCTTGTCCATGCGCTCGGAAAGGGCGTCAACGTCAGTGCACTGGTTAAAAAATCCCCTGGCCTTCAAGGTCTCGATTGCTTCGTTCATAATAAAATGCCTCTTCTTAGTATAATGGAGGCAATTCTACCTTTTACGCGGGCTTTTTGCAATGGGGGGGGAGGCATTCGGGAGACGGCACACATCTGTCGTTCAAGCAGGCCACAAGACTGCCGTCCTGCAACATCCGAGGCACCGCCCCAGCAAAATCAGTTCAGCTCGGTCGCATCCGGGTCGCTGTTGTCGTCAACCCCGGACCTGTGGCGGTTGTAGTAGAAGAGGGACCTTCCCTTCGCGTTCTGCCGCTTGACGTTCTTGACATGATGGCTTTCCGGGCAGATGGCCTCCGCCTCGGCCAGGTACTTGGCGCATTTGGCCGTATCCCCCTGCTCAAAATGAATCTGGGAGAGGTAGACGCTCGTGAAGAAGCGGTCGCAGTCGTCCGTGGCCCCATCATAAGCGGCCTGGAAGTACTTGGCGGCCTTCTTGAGCCCGCCCCCGAAGATGCCCGGCGCATAGTAGAGCCACTGGCCCATCCCCGTGTTGGCGTTCCAGAGGACGGGGTTCTTCTTCAACGCCGCCGCATAGAGCCCCTTGACCCGCATTCCGTGGAACATGGCGGATGCGACGGAAAAGCTCATGTAGCAGGAGGTCACGTCGGACGTCAGTATATACATCTGGGGGGCGACGCCGCCGTCCTGCCCCTTCATCTTCTCGTGGGAGGAGATATAGGCCTCGTCCTTCTGCATGAGCTCCTTGAGGGCCAGGCGTACCTGCTTCAGGTCCAGGCCCTCCACGGCAAAGACATAGCAGAAGGTTTCAACCTGGTAGTTGCTTTCCCAAAAGAGCTTCTCCTGCTCGTAGTCCAGCGCCTTGTAGGGCAGGTTCCGGTACACGTCGGCAATGAACGCGTCTATTTCCTTGAGGATCACATTGTTGTCGGTAATGCAAGTCCACCGGATCCTATTCCCGGTGAAGTCCTGGTATTTTTTCAATGTATAATCGGAAAGCCTCTCTCCCGCAAAGATGGGAGCAGCCAGAAGGAGGACCAGAAGCCCCAACAGAACCGATTTTTTCATCACTTTTCCCCTATAAAAAGACAAACAAGGCATTTTGAAAACGCCTCTTGCCTATACAAACAAACCGCGAGGCAAAAGGAAACACCGGAGCCAACCGCAACATGGAAATCAGTTTTTATCGAATGTAGACAGCCTAAAAGCGTATAGCCTTGACGCTACGCTGGCGGTTCCCGCTGGGTATCCCCATACGCCCTTTATGGAGGATTCTACCATGAAAACTGATTTATGTGTTTTACTCGCTCGTGAGGATTTCTTTGAGTGACCGGCCATCCCGGCAGGTCACCCTGTCGCCTACGAAAATCCCGTTTGCCTTAAAGAAGCCCTGTGGAACTTCCAGCGCATAGCGGACGGACCTGCTGCTCCGTATGCTTTCCAGGCTGTAGGGGGTCATGTCCAGTATGTCTGAAACTTCGCCCTTGGAATCGATGTATGCGATTGAAAGGGGATGCGGCGTGTTCTTCATCCAGAAGCTCAATACCTGGTCCTTCTCGAATACGAAGAGCATCCCCGTCCCATCGGGAATAGTCTTGCGCTCCATGAAGCCCCAGTTCCGCTCTTCGGGCTTTACCGCAAGCTCCGCCGCCACCACAACCTGACTGCCATCAGCCTTCACGATACAAAGCTCCTGCACCGGGAGCTTGTATTTTCGGCTGTCGCAGGAAAGAAACGACGGGAGGAACAAGAAAAGCAAGGCCAGCAGGAAAGCATGGCGGGGAATACGGCTATATCGGCAACACGGGACCGGAGAAAGGCAGCTGTCCATCAAAAACTAGATTCCCTGGAGGAACTGCTCGCGGTTCTGCTCCGCAACAGTCTCTTCCACGCCTGATTCGGACTGGATTCTGTCAAACACCTTCCTGTCGGTGTATTTGATGCAGAGGGGACGCTCCAAATCGACGATCATGCTGTCGGAAACCCACTCGGCCTTTTCGGGATTCAAGGTCGTCGGCGCACCATATTTTTCACACAGGGAGCTGAACACCGAATAGTGGTCCAGCTTCTCCTGGTTCAAATTGATGCTCATCACATAGAGCTTATCATCCACGAACTGAAACCAGCACCTGTCCAAGTAGGGATATGGCGAATAGCGGGCCGCATCGGTCTCTATCAGCTTGTTGTTCTCCCCGGCCAGAAGGGAAACGTCACGCTCCCCCCGGTAGCCGAAGCGTCTGTCCGCAAGCAGGGCCTTCTTGACGCTCTCTATGTCCATTCCGATGGAAACATCGCCGAAGGAGCTCGGCGGGGCCGACACGGATGCCGTCGATTTTCCGGTGGCGGGATTCACGCCTCCCCTTTCCCTCGTGGCTATGTCGCCCTTCGTCGGTCCAGAGATGGTTACGGAAGCCGAACCCGCCTCGCCCGAAATCGTTCCGGTCACGGAGTCCCCATCCTGCTCAATGGAAGCCGTAAGCCCGTTCTGCGCGGCAAGCGGCAGAACAGCCGGGATGAGAAAAAGGAAACTAAAGACAAAAAAACCGATTTTCATTTTCCTTGTGCCTCCATCATACAGAACGCCGGACGCTTCCACAGACTACTGCTTGGCAGCCCTGCGGCTCATGGACTTGCGGTAGAAGGCAGCCTGCTTTTCCAGCTCCTGGACGTCGGGAACCTGTATCTTGCCGCCCTTGACCTTGATGTTCTGGTCGGAGAAGAGGGCGTAGATCGCCTGCTTCTGCTGGGCCGCCTCGATACCGGCGAGGTTGACCAAATCCTGCGGCGTGAAGTCCGTCTGGAAGGGCGCACCCTTCTCGAAAGGCACCTTGCGCAGCTCAAGCTGGAGGGCCAGCATATCTATCATCCTCTCGCGGCTGTCCGTCAGCTGGCCGTTGAGGAGCTGGCGGTACATGGACCAGATGCGGTCGGCGAGCATCGTAGACAGGCGGGCAATGAAATCCGGCTGGCTGGTTACCATCATGTTGAAGTTGGACGCATTCACGACCATCACCTTGCAGTCGCTGTGGGTAATCGCAGATGCGGACCGGGGCTTGTTGTCCAAGAGGGCCATTTCGCCAAACATGTCGCCCTTCTTGAGCATGGCGAGGATGACCTCCTGGTTGTCCACGACCTTGGTTATCTTGACGGTTCCGTCCTGGATGATGAACATGTCGGGACCGTACTGGCAGTCGGAGAAAATCATGGAATCCACCGGATAGCTGCGGACGAGGTCCGGCGTGGACTCAAGGAAAACGGGATGGGCCTTGCCCTTCAGCCTGACCAGGGCCTTTTTCGCGGCTTCCGCATTCATGCCGTCGGGAAGGCGCTTCAAGTACTGGTAATAGGCGTAGGAAGCGATGTCCAGGCTTCCCTGCTCGTTGTAGTACTCCGCTATGTTGTACAGCTCCTCGGGCGTGTCCGTCGCGGACTTCTTGAGGGTAATCTTGGTCCTCGTATCGTTCAGGAGGCGCATTTCACGGGCGAAGTAGCGGATAATCTTCATAGCTATCGCATTGTTCGTCCTGATGAGCTCGGGATACTGGTCGTGGCGGACGACGATGGCCGTCACATCCGTCAAGGCCGTTACCGTCTCGGTCTGCGACTGACCAGACATACAGGGAATAACGCCCACGAAGTCTCCCGGCCCCAAGTTCTTTACGGAAGCTCCGGGAACCGGCATCTCATGGTAACACTTTACCTTTCCCGTCTGGATGATATAAAAGCGGTCGTTTGAATCCGTTCCTTCTACCAAAAGGTAAGAGCCTGCCGTAAATTTTACAAAAGATAGCTGCAACATTTCTATATCCTATAATAGACGTTTACCGTTCTTTATTATCGGTGCAAACCTGCACCGCCCTCATACAAAAATAATCTCCGTCTCAAGCACGAACCCCGTCCGTTCCTTGACGGCGAACCTCGCCTCCTCCACAAGGGCCTTTATGTCCCCTGCGGTTGCCGTTCCCCTGTTTATGATGAAGTTGCCATGCCACGGCGCTATCTGCGCCCCGCCAACGGCAAGCCCCTTCAAGCCCGCCTCATCAACAAGCTGTCCCGACGGCTTGCCGAAGCGCCTGTCGTTCTTAAAGACGCTGCCCGCACTCGGGGCCTTGAAATGCCCCTTGCTGCGCCGGTCTTCCACAAAGTCCCTACATTCCGAACGCAATCTGGTTTCGTTGCCTTCGGACCTCTCCATTGCCTCCACGCGGAAGGTCACGGAAAGGATAAGGGAACGGAAAGATTGGAAAGGGGACTTTTTGTAAGCCCACTCACCTTCCCTATTATGATACACTTTTTCCAAGTTCGCAAGTGCAAAATCCGCCGAACTTCGCTTTTCTTCTTCGATTTCGTCCAAATCAACGTAGACGGCGCTGTCTATCAGGTCGCCCGCACTGACTCCGTAGCACCGTGCGTTCATAAAGGCGGCCCCTCCCGCCGTTCCCGGCAGGCCCGCAAACGAAGAAAGGCCCTTCAGGCAGTTTTTGGCACAGAATTCAGTAATGGAGTCGAACTTTGCCCCTGCCCCCACGGTAAGCAGGCCGTCCTTATATGAAATCCCGTCAAGGCGTTCGAGCGATATGACGAGTACATCCAACCCCTCGTCCCGGACGATTATATTGCTGCCCCCTCCCAGGACGAAGAAGGGCAGTCCCTCCCTGACGGCCATCCAGGCCGCAAAAACCGCAGAAGATTCGTCTTCAGGTACGGCACAGGCCGCCGCAGCCCCCCCCACCTGCATGGTGGTCCGAGGGGCAAGGGGTTCGGAAAACAACATGCGGCCCGTGAAAAGCGGAGAAGCGGACACGGACCGGGCCAGTGAAAGAATTTCTTCCATAATATATTTCATACTAACCGATTTCCAGTGGAAAAACAAGGGAACGGTCCGCGGTGTCAAGGCGGGGCCCGATTAAGGCTCATAAAAGCCGTTTTTCAGCCGAAAATAGAGGCAGTATGAAGTCATTACGTTCCGGCAAGCGAAAAAAACTACCAGCCTGCGTCCTTATCACGATCGCAACGGGAATCCCCCTGATTGCGGCACAGGCAAGTTCCACATACACTGTGGAAAAGGGCGACACGCTCTATTCCATAAGCCGGAAATATGGTATCTCCGTTGCAGAACTGAGCCGGGAAAACAACATAAAGAACGACAACATCATCTACATCGGGCAGAAGCTTTCCATTCCAGTTCCCACTGCAGAAAAGGCTGAAAGCGAACGGTCCACACCGGCCACCGTCAAAAAGGCTAGCGAAAACAAGAGCCGGCAATATGACGTGTACACGGTCCAAAGCGGCGACACCTTCTACAATATCGCCAAGGTGAATGATATTTCCATCGCCAAACTCAAGGAACTCAATTCCATAAACGACGAAAGCAAGCTCAGGGTAGGACAAAAGCTGAAGATTCCAGTCAGCTACGTTGATACGGACAACGCAAAACTCCCGGACCTGCCTTCCGCCGATCCACGGAAATACTCCGAAAAGCTGGGCGACTCCAGCCTGACTTGGCCGGTAGAAAACCCGACCGTCACCTATACCCAAGGCAAAGTAAGCGGCGTACACCTGACCGCCAAGCCGGACGAAACCGTAAAGTGCATCCGGGCGGGAATCGTCATGTACACGGGCAGCTACAGGGGCTACGGGCAGGTCATCTTCGTACAGACGAAGGCAGACTACATCTATGCCTATACCGGCCTTTCAGAATGTAGCGTACAAAAGGGCGACTACGTTGTCTTTGGCGACAAGCTGGGCAAAGCCGGCACGGACGGCATAAAGGGTGCCTCCCAGATTTCCTTGATGGTGTTCCTGAACTCCAAGCCAATAGACCCGGCAAAAGCACCGAGGGGCTGAGCGGACCGGCTGCAGGAAGGGCGAACCTGCGGCCGTTTTTTTGTCCGGCGGGCAACTTTCGTATTCTGCGGCCACTATCAAGACAACGTCCACACCGGCATATTATCGTGGCCTCTCTGACAACAAGGCACAATCCCTCTGACAGCTTGCCACGGCCTCTCCGACAGCTTGCCACGGCCTCTCCGACAGCTTGCCACAGACACTCCGACAGCTTGACACAGCGCTCTGGCAATAAGCCACAGACACTCCGACAGCTTAGCAGAGCGGCTCGGGCAACAAGGCAGAGCGGCTCCGGCAATAAGGCAGAGCGGCTCCGGCAATAAGGCAGTGCCGCTCGGGCAACATGCCACAGCCCCGACCACAACATGCCACGACCGCTCCGGCAATAAGAAAGGCCCCCGCCACCGGCACTGCCGACGGAGGGGGCCCGCCATTGCGACATGGACCGCGCGGCCCGGCGACTCCACCGGGCCGGGAGGACTACTTGCCGCCCTTGCGCTTCTTGGAGACGACGTCGAAGAGGACCGCCAGCAGGAGCACCAGGCCCTTGACGGCCTTCTGCCAGTTGGAGTCGATTCCCAGGATGGACATTCCGTTGTTCAGGACGCCCATGAAGATGGCTCCGATCACCGCACCGGACACGGTTCCCGTTCCGCCGTACGCGGAGGCTCCTCCGATGAAGCAGGAGCTGATGGCATCCATCTCGTAGTTCTGTCCGGCGGTCGGGGCCGCGGAGTTGAAGCGGGCCACGCACATCAGGGCCGCCACGGCAGACAGGAATCCCATGTTCGTGTAGGCGAAGAACATGACCTTGTCGGTGTTGACGCCGGAAAGCTGCGCCGCCTTCGCGTTGCCTCCCAGGGCATACAGGTAGCGGCCGGACACCGTGTTCTTCGTGTAGTAGGCGTAGATCGCCACGATCACCGCCACGATCACCAGGATTATCGGAAGGCCCTGGTCCTGGCCGAGCAGGTTCGCCACGAACAGGATGACCGCGCTCAGCAGCACCAGCTTGATGACGAAGCCCGCCATTCCCGGGACCTCGTAGCCCTTCCGCTTCTTGTTGTTCCTCGACACGAACTCCATCACGATGTAGGCCGCGCAGCACAGCAGCGCCACCACCATCGTCACCGCGTAGATCGAAGACTTAGCTCCGTCGAAGTCCGCGTCCCACCGCTCCTCGGATATCACCGGGATGTAGCTCGAGAACAGCGCCAGGTAGCCGTCGGGCATCGGCGAGATCGTCAGGCCGTTCAGGATGATCAGCGCCACGCCGCGCCACAGGAGCATTCCCGCCAGGGTGACGATGAACGGCGGTATGTGGATGTAGGCGATCCACATTCCGTGCCACGCGCCTATCAGGATTCCCACGATGAGGCACAGGAATATCGTCAGGTAGATGTTCCATCCAAGGTTCACTATCAGGGTTCCCGCTATCGCGCCCACGAGGCAGACGATGGAGCCGACGGACAGGTCGATGTTGCCTCCCGTCAGGATACAGCACAGCATACCGGTCGCCAGCACGACCACGTAGGCGTTCTGGTTGATGATGTTCGTTATGTTTCCGGGCGAGAACAGGGATCCGTTCCCCGTCGCCGTTATCAGCAGCTGGAAGAACAGCATGACCACCACCAGCGCGATGAATATCGTGTTGCTCTTCAGTGTCTTCTTTATGTTCATTGTCGTTGACATTCTTTCCTCCAATGTTTGTTTTTGCGCCTCCGGGTCAGCGCCCGCGGCATCGACCAGGGCATCGCCCGAGGGTATTCCCCGGTATCGCCCGGGGCAACGCCCGGGGCAACGCCCGTATCACCGGCTCCCGGCTACCGGCCTTCCCCGTCCGCCGCCACGCGCTTTCCCGAGTTGATGATGCAGGTCATGATCTTCTCCTGCGTCGCCTCGCTCCCGGGCAGCTCCGCTATCATCCGGCCCTCGTTCATCACGTAGATCCGGTCGCTCATGCCCAGGATCTCGGGCATCTCGGACGAGATGAAGATGACGGACTTGCCCTCCATCACCATCTTGTTGATTATCCCGTATATCTCGTACTTCGCCCCGACGTCTATTCCCCTCGTCGGCTCGTCCAGTATCAGGATGTCCGGGTCCGCGAACAGCCACTTGCCCAGCAGCACCTTCTGCATGTTGCCGCCAGACAGGTTCCCGACCTGGTCGTCGATCGACGAGCACTTGGTGTGCATCTCCTTGACGTAGTGCCGCGCCACCTCGCGCTCACGGTCGAAGTCCACCACGCCGTGCCGCGACACCTTCTCGGGACATGCCGCCGACGTGTTCTGCGTTATCGTCTCGGACAGGATCAGCCCGTTGCCCTTGCGGTCTTCGGTCACGTAGGCAAGCCCGCTCCGGATCGCGGACTTCACGTTCGGGAAGTGCACCTCCTTCCCGTCCTTGTAGATGTGCCCCCGGATGTTCGACCCGTACGAGCGCCCGAAGATGCTCATCGCGAGCTCCGTACGACCCGCGCCCATCAGCCCGGAGATGCCCACGACCTCGCCGCGCCGCACGTTGAAGTTGATGTGGTCGCACACCTTTATCCCGTCGAACACCGGATGGTCCACGCACCAGTCCTTCACCTCGAAGCACACGTCCCCGATCTTCGGCTGCCGCTTCGGGAAGCGGTCCGTCAGGCTGCGTCCGACCATCGCCGAGATTATCGTGTCCTCCGAGAAGGCGCTGTCCGCCTTGCTCATCGTCTTTATCACCTGCCCGTCGCGGATGACCGTTATCCGGTCCGCCACGTACGAGACCTCGTTCAGCTTGTGCGAGATCAGGATGCTCGTCATACCCTTCTTCTTGAACTCAAGCAGCAGGTCCAGGAGGTGCTTCGCCTCCGTGTCGTTCAGGGACGCCGTCGGCTCGTCCAGTATCAAAAGCTTCACGTTCTTGCCCAGAGCCTTCGCTATCTCGACCAGCTGCTGCTTGCCCACGCCTATGTCCTTGACCAGCGTGTGCGACGAGTCCTTCAGCCCAACCAGCCGCAGAAGCTCGTCGGCCTTGTTGTAGGTTTCCGCCCAGTTGATCCGGTTCTTCGTCCCCCGCTCGTTCCCGAGGAACATGTTCTCGCCTATCGACAGCAGCGGCACCAGCGCCAGCTCCTGGTGGATGATGACGATCCCCTCCCGCTCGCTGTCCTTGATCCCCTGGAACTTGCACACGTTCCCGCTGTACACGATGTCCCCCGTGTACGACCCGTGGGGGTATATGCCCGACAGGACGTTCATCAGCGTGGACTTCCCGGCGCCGTTCTCTCCGCACAGGGCGTGGATCTCGCCCTCCTCCACCTCAAGGTTCACGTCGCTCAGGGCCTTGACCCCGGGGAACTCCTTGGTGATGTGCCTCATTTCCAATATCTTTTTGCCCATTGGAACCTCCGTCCTTTGTTTCTGAGCCGGCTTCAAGCAACCCCTGCGGATTCGCCGCAACGGGCTCTTTGAAACCAGCCCTTCTCCCTTTCTTCTGCTTAAAAAAAAGGCAGGACGTTCTCTCTTCGTCCTGCCT
>JAILON010000010.1 GCA_024690865.1 Treponema sp.
GGGAAGCGGGCATGCCCGCTTCCGTTCCCCGGCAGAACAGGCGGGCTTCGGCCCGTGATAAGGCACACGGCTCCTATATAGAGCTGGGCAAGCGGGGGAAAAGATAGCGTAGCGGTCCCGCTACGGCGGTGAATTTTGCCACCAAATCCTGACGCTACGGCGGTGAAAGCTGCCGATGGACCCCGGGCCGCCTTGCCAGGGGCGGAATTCCGCCCTTGGTCTATTTGGAGTGTGCGTTATGCCTCTATGGAGGCCATGTCAACTACGTCCTTGTCGTAGTCCACGCCCGCGACGTCGAATCCGTTTATCGCAAGGAAGTCGTGGCGAACCCCTTCCAGGTCAACCAGCTCCTTTACGTTCTCCTCGGTGACGGCAGGCATGATCTTGTCCACTTCGGTCTGGACGGACGGGTCAAGCTCCCAGTCGTCGATGCGGATTCTTCCCTCGCTGTCGGTCGGGACGCTGCCGGCCCCGTTGTCTGCACCGGTGAAGAGCCGCTCGGCGAAAAGCCGCTCCATCTGCTCGATGCAGCCCTCGTGGGTTCCCTTGGCCTTCATCACCTTGAACAGGACGGACAGGTAGAGGGTGATGATCGGGATGACCGATGACGAGCGGGTGATGAGGCCCTTGTTCTCGCTGACGTAGGCCGCCCCGCCAATCTTCTTGAGGGCAGCGTCTATGTTGTGGGCACGGGCCTCAAGGTCCTTCTTGGCAGCCCCGATCGTTCCGTCGCGGTAGATCGCGTGGGACAGTTTGGGGCCGATGTAGGAGTAGGCGACCGTGCGGCAGCCTTCCGCGAGCACCCCGGCTTCGGACAGCTGCTTGATCCAGCGCTCCCAGTCCTCGCCGCCCATGACCTTGACCGTGTTGGGAATGTCGTCGCCCGTCGCGGGCTCTGCGGTCATCGGGGTAATCTTTCCCGTCATCATGTCCAGCGATGCGCCGGAGTAGGGCTGGCCGACCGGCTTGAGGACGGACTTGTACAGGACCTTGCTGTCGGGATCGGTGCGGACGGGGCTTGCGAGGCTGTAGACCACGAGGTCGAACTTGGCCCCCCAGTCCTTCACTTTGGCGATGACGGATGCCCGGCACTCGTCGCTAAAGGCGTCAGCGTTGAGCGTCTCGTACTTGAGGCCGGCCTTCGCCGCTGCGGTGTCAAATGCTTTGTTGTTGTACCAGCCGGGAGTTCCGCCCCTCTTTTCTGAAGGCTCGTGTTCGAAGGAGACGCCGATGGTCGCCGCCCCGTACTCGAAGGCCGCCGCAATCCGGCTTCCCAGCCCGTAGCCCGTGGAACAGCCCAGGACCAGCACGGTCTTGGGGCCTTTCCCGCCTTCGCCGGGGGTCTTTATGCCGCGTTTTGCCTTCTGGGCGCGGACGTATTCAATCTGCCTTTCGGTTTCCTTGGCGCATCCGACCGGGTGCGCGTTTATGCAGATGTTGCTGCGAATCATCGGTTTGATTACCATTGCTGTTTCCTTCTATAAAAAAACTAAACTAGAAATATAGGCTGCCGCACGTGCCGGACGGTCGTGCGGCTGATTGAACCAATTTTACCGCATTTTGACATTATCCGTCAATGTGTAAAGTCAGTTGCCGGCTATCTCGTTGAAGAGGGCCTGGTAGAGCAGGGCCTTGTCCTTGTTGGTCTGGCTTATCGTGTTGATCAGGCGCTGGGCCAGCTTGAGCATGACCCGGTAGCCGAGGACGCTCTGCTTCTTGCACAGTTCATGGAACTTCTTGCTGGTCAGGACGAGCACCTGGCACTCCTCGTTGGCCGTAACGGTCGCGCTCCTCGTGTCGTTGCTTATGAGGGCGGTTTCGCCGAAGAAGATGTTCATGCTCGCGTTCAGGTCGGCGAGGGCTATGGAGTCGCCTGCCGGGGTTGCCCGCGAGATATGTACGGATCCCGAGTGGAGGATGTAGAACTCGTCGCCTACATCTCCTTCTTGTATAATCACCTGACCGGGTTTGAATTTCTTGATCCCGATTCCCTCGTACAGCTGTTCAAGGATTGCCTTGTCCTCTGCCTTCGTCGGGTCAAAATCCGAGAAGAGCGGTATCTTGATGAGCTTGGGCAGGATGTCTTCAAAGTCCTTCTTTTCCATAAATCACCTTCCTTCCTCAGTTTGCCTTGCCGCGTACGAAGATTGCCTTGGAATGTCTGGGAATGACAAACGTCGATGGCGGGGCAAGGACCGGCTCGTTGCTTTTGAGCTGCTTTACCTTCTGCAAATTGTCGATTATCTTGCTGATGTCCGGGTTCTTCTGGGCCTCGCGCAGGGCCTCCGTCCGCCTGTGGTGGAAGTTGCCCGAGTTGAGCAGGATTCCGATGAGCAGGCCGTGCTGGCTCCGCTTGTCCGCCTCGTATGCCTTGAGGTCGCCGTAGGTCTTGCCGACGAATTCTGACGGTATGTCCCCGATGAGGATGCCGGAGTTGGCGTCGTTGCTGCTTATCAGCGTGCTGATGACGTGGCTGTAGCCCTGGCCGCTGGATGCCGTCGCAAGCAGGGCCTGCTCGTAGTCCTGGGTCAGGATTATCTCGTCGCAGTGCGCCATCTTGAGGTGCTTCTCGAACTTGGGGCTCATCAGCTCTGCGACGACGTAGAGGCCGGGGTTCAGGTTTTCAATCGTCAGCACGGCGAGGACGGTACGGGAGTCCACCTCAAGCTCCGAGTAGTCCTTGGACTTGTCGGAGATGACGAGTATGCGCTCGGCCTCCTTTATGCAGGCCCTCTTGAGCGTGGATTCGTCCGTGAAGTCTCCGGAGACGTAGCTTATGTCCTTGTAGGAGTCATGGCTCTTGAGCTGCTGCATCTGCTCGGGGGCCTCGTTTATGAGGACTATCATGTCCGTGCTTATCTCTGGGTTTGCCTTGAGGACGGTCTTGAGGATCTTCTCAAATCCAGGCCTCCACCCGCAAATTATAAAATGTCCGTTCATATCCTTCATCGTTTTCAATCCCTTATCCTTTTTTTCCTGAATGTCCACGAACAGGGCCGTGATGTTGCCCCGTATGTAGCTGAAAAAGAATGTGCCGGTAATCAGCAGGGTGATTGCGGCGGCACGTCCCGGCAGCGACTCGCACACGTACTCAAAGTATCCCGCGAACACCGCCACGCACATGAAATAGAAAGTGTCGAACTTTGTCTCTATTCCGCTGCCCGTCTTGGTCTCAACGTTGTAGACGACGGTCGCCATGCACACGATGAGGAGGATGATGGACAGGTACGCGTATGTCGAGGGGGTTTTGAGCAGGACCTTCAGCGTGTGGAAGAAGTGCCTCTGCTTTCCGTCTTTCTTTTTGCTCATCTTTTCTCTGCAGCCTCCTTAGCTGTTTTCATTGGCGCAGACCAAGATGGACTTGGCGCTCTTGGGAACGACATACGATGTCGCGGGCGTGAGGAGCGGCTCGTTGCTGTGCCCGTCTCCGTTGAGAAGGAGTCCGACCAAAACCTTGGATTCGCCCTGCTTGCCGTAGTAGGATTCCAAATCCCCATAGCTCTTGCCCACGTAGCTCTGCGGGAAAGTGCTGACGATGATTCCGGTGTCGGAATCGTCGCTTATCAAGGACTTTATCACGTTGCTGTAGCCCTGGCCGCTGGATGCCGTCGCGAGCAGGCTGTGCTCGTACTCCTGGGTGAGGATTATCTCGTCGCAGTGGGCCAGCCTCAGGTGCTCGGCGAGCTTTTCATCCAGAAGCTCGGCGGAGATGTAGACCGACGGGTTCAGGTTCTTCATCGTGAGGACCGCAAGGACCGTACGGGAGTCTATCTCCATTTGAGAGGACTTGCCCGTGCCCGGATCCGCTATGACGAGGATGCGGGCCGGCGTGTCGATGTGGGGCCGCTTGAGCGTGTCCGCATCGGAAAAGTCTCCGGC
The DNA here is from genome assembly GCA_024690865.1 of Treponema sp. Lineage (GTDB taxonomy): Bacteria > Spirochaetota > Spirochaetia > Treponematales > Treponemataceae > Treponema_D. Next base: position 3,880 of record JAILON010000010.1, read on the forward strand.
GACGTACTTGACGCCGCTGAAACGGGGATCCTCCTTGAGCTGTGCCACCTGTTGGGAGGGGGCGTTGTTCACCAGAATGATCATGTCGGGGGTGATGTCCGGATTGGACCTCATCACCGTGTCCAAAAGCTGCTCGAATCCGCTTCTCCAGCCGCAAAGCAAAAACTGTCCTTTCATACGCCTTATCTTCTTTAATCCTTTGTTGTTCTTTGTTTGGATGTCCATGATTACCGAGGTAATCTTTCCGATTATGACTGACCAAAAGGCCATTCCCAAAAGCAGCAGCACCAGGGATGCAAAGCGGCCGGGCACCGACTTGACGTAGAAGTCGTAGTAGGCTGCGACGACTGCGACGATTGTGTGCCACACGGCATCGAACATCCCCGTTATGCCGGAGTCCGTCTTGGTTTCGGTCTTGTAGACCACATAGGTGGAGAAGACCAGCATCCCAATGATAAGGACCATCAGGTAGGTGAAGGGATTCTTCAGTCCCCGCTTGAGGCCTTTGAGCAGCCTTCGCATCTTTTTCTTAAACTTTCCGTTCATCTTCCAACTTTCCTTTCTGTGTTTATATATCCATAGTCCATACTAGTATGCGCTAGCGTTTCGTTTCCGTTGCTGTTGCGGTTCTTTTTAGCGCGGAACCGTTCCTTCGGAGGGTTCCCTGGCGGAATCGACGTATTTTTTGAGCTGCCCCGTGGAGGCCTTTATGTCCGTTATCGCGGACGGTCCAGCGATGCAGCCTCCCTCGCATGACATGACCTCGATCAAGTTGGGGCAGTCCGGCGGACTGGGAATCTTGCCGGAGTTGATGAAGCCGTAGCGCTTGAGCGCGTTCATTCCGGCTTTGTTCAGCCCGTTGATCCTGCCTTCCCGCAGGATTGACGGATCCTTCAGCCGTGCCTTCACGGCTTCAAGCACGCCTCCGCTCTGGGCGAAGTTTCGCCCGTAGCGGCTGGCCGTCCCGCCGTTTTCCGTTCCTTCCAGCTCGTTTATGTCCACGCCCTTGGCTTCGAGGAAGGCCGAAAGCTCTTCCACCGAAAGCACGTAGTCCACGTCGTCGTCGTCGAAGGCTTCCCGCCGTTTGGCAATGCAGGGGCCTATGAATACCGTCACGCAGTCCGTGTCGTCCTCGCGGGCAAGGGCCGCCGCATAGTGCATGGGGCTCCGCGTCTGTGAAACGCAGTCCTTCAGCTCGGGGACGTGGATCCGCACGGCCCGGACGTATGCGGAACAGCAGGATGTGGTCATCATCTTGTCGCCCCGTGCCATGCGTTCTTCAAACTCCTGGGCTTCCTTCTGGGCGCAGATGTCCGCACCCCGTGCGACCTCGTATACTTTGTCGAACCCGAGGGCGAGCATGGCCTGCTCCAGCTGTCCTGCGCTTGCCTTGAACTGGCTCGCGATGGATGGTGCGTAGAGGGCGACGACCCGCCGTCCCTTGTTCTGTATCTTGTGGATTACGTCTACCAGCTGGCTTTTGTCCATCATTGCGCCGAAGGGGCATTCCCTCATGCAGTTGCCGCAGAAGATGCACTTGTGGTAGTCGATCGTCTCCAGACCGTTTTCGTCCTTGGAAATCGCCCCGACCGGGCAGGCTTCCTCGCAGGGGACGGGAATCTTGATGATGGCATGGTAGGGGCAGTTGTCCAGGCAGCGGCCGCAGTTGACGCACAGCTTTTCGTCTATCTGTGCCCGCCGTTCCACCGTGATGGCCTTCCTGGGGCAGTTCATCATGCAGGGGCGGGCATAGCATGCCTGGCAGGCGTTGGTGACCATGAAATGCGAACGGACGCAGCCGTTGCAGGCCTCGTGCAGGACCGTCAACATGGGCCAGGTGGGCTTTTCCCGGTCCAGGGCCTCCTTTGCGTAGGAGGCGAGGGTCCGCTCTTCGTCAATCTTTTCTATGGAGAAGCCCAACCGGGCAAGGACCCTCATCCTGAGGATTTCGCGGTCGTGGAAAATGCAGCAGCGCATGGGCTGCCGGTCCCGCGGGGCCATTTCGCGGGGAATAAAATGGACTCCCTCTTCCAGCTTGCCTTCCAGCTGGAGCCGGGCTATCCTAACAAGGACCTCATGCTTGATGTTCGCCGTCTTGTTGTTGAGGTTGAGCATATATCCAGTATAGCAGGAAAGGTGTTTTTGTGCTATACGGGAACTGGCTCTACGATAAGTAGCTGGCGTTCCCATTCCAGATGTGCTAGTCTCATGGCATAGCGTGCTTGTTTCAAAAGTCTGTTGCGACGAAGCCGCGGGGATTTTTTTGAAACTGCATCTAACAAGTTTCAGGAGGGAGGAAGATGACAGACAGCTATGTTACTGGGAGCGTGATCAAACGGCTCCGCGAAGGCAAGGGAATGACGCAGGAGCAGCTGGCGGAAAAAATCAACGTTTCAGGCAAGGCAGTGAGCAAGTGGGAAACGGGAAGGGGATTCCCCGATATAAGCCTGCTGGAAGGCCTGTCCAGGGCGCTGGATATTTCCGTGATGGAGCTGCTTTCGGGCGACTGCATCCAAAACAGGAACAAGGCTGCGAACATGGCACGGGGCCAGCTGTATGTCTGTCCCGTCTGCGGCAATATCGTCCAGGCGACGGGAGAGGCGGTCGTGAGCTGCTGCGGAATAACGCTGCCCCCGCAGGAGGCGGAGGAGGCGGATGCGGAACATGGGATACGGCTGGAACTTGTGGAGGACGAGTACTTTGCCAGCCTGGACCACCCGATGGAGAAGGATCATTACATTTCGTTCCTTGCGGCCGTATCGGACCAGCGGGTGCAGCTTGTAAAGCTGTATCCGGAGCAGGGGGCGCAGGCGCGGTTCAAGGTTGGCCAGGTGAAGGCCGTGTATGCCTACTGCAACCGCCATGGGCTCTTTAAGGTTGAAGCGGGGAGGCGTATAATATGAGGATACTTGTCATCAACGGAAGTCCCAAGAAGGAGAGGAGCGACACGATGTGCATTACGCGCGCCTTTTTGGACGGAATGGGCGAGTGTGCCGGGCAGGACGTCCACATCATCCATGCGGTGGAAAAGCGGGTAGAATATTGCACGGGCTGCTTTTCCTGCATGCGCAACGGCGGCACCTGCGTCCATACGGACGATATGAGGGATATTCTCAACGGGATCCTGGAAAGCGACCTGCTTGTGTTCAGCTTCCCCCTGTATTGCTACGGGATGCCTGCCCCCTTGAAGGCCATACTGGACCGTACCCTTCCGCTTTCCAGCATGGCGATGCACAAGGTGGGCGACCGGTACGAGCATGTGGGACAGGCCGATTTTTCCCGTTTGAGATACCTGATGGTCTGCGGGTGCGGCTTCCCGAACGGCAGGCATAACTTTGAGCCTGCCGTTGCCCAGTTCAACCTGTGCTTTCCGAATAACCGGACGGTCATAACGGTCCCGGAGAGCCCCATGTTCAATGTTCCCGAGGCTGCGTCCGTGACGGGGCCCCGCCTGGAACTTGTGCGGAAGGCGGGACGGCAGTATGCGGAAGAGGGGCAGGTTGCGGACGGTCTGCTGGCGCAAATCTGTTCCCCGATGATTCCGGAGGAGGAATATGCGAATATTGTGAACGGCGGTGTGTAGCATAATCGAAAATATTGTTTTTTGCTATTGACATTCATTGGGAAAATACAGTAGAATTACCCTACAATTCATTGGAGCGATGGCAGAGCGGTCGAACGCGGCGGTCTTGAAAACCGTTATACCTCTTTGGTATCGGGGGTTCAAATCCCTCTCGCTCCGAACCCGGAAGGGTATTGGAGGCGTGGTAGAGCGGTAATACAACGGTTTGCTAAACCGTCGGTTCCTAACGGGCCGGGCAGGTTCAACCCCTGTCGCCTCCGCTAAGTCAGGAATGAAACTTTTGGCAACGGAAGTTGCATTTCAGACTGAAATTTTTTGAGACTGTGGCTCAACTGGATAGAGTGTTGGCCTGCGGAGCCGAAGGTTGGCGGTTCGAACCCGCCCAGTCTCGCTAAAATAGGTTTTTTGACTTATTTGACTTGGAAAGATGCGAGAGCGGTCGAATCGGGCGGTCTCGAAAACCGTTAAACCCGTTAGGGTTTCGGGGGTTCGAATCCCCCTCTTTCCGAAGCGTTGGCCTAGGAAAGGGAATCGAGGAATTCGAAGCGAGCAGGGATGTGTGCGATGTGCAGCATTCTGACGAAGCCGGGCACGAATCCTCCCTCTTTCCGAAGCGTAAGCAAGGGAAAGGATGTCCGCAGTTCTTTTCTTAGTCAATGGTTCAAAATTCCTTTTTTTTTGGAAAGATGTCCGAGTGGTTTAAGGTACATCCTTGGAAGGGATGCATAGGAGCAATCCTATCTGGGGTTCGAATCCCCATCTTTCCGTATGCTCAGATGCTCTGCACGCTGGTGCTAGAAAACCCCGCCAGATCGGGAACGAAGCAACGGTATTTAGTTTCTGGTGGTGACAGGGATTATCTGAGCTTTTCCTTTCTTTGCAAAAAATCCCAATAGCATTGTCCGTTACCCTTTTAACCCTTTGTGTGTTTAACTGTTGGGGAGGATGCCTTTTGGCTTCTTCCCTGCAGAAGAACAAATATGGATATGGAGAAACTGATGAAATACGGCAAGAGATTTGTTTTGTGCCTGCTTGTGCTGGCATTCTTTTCACTCCAGCTTTATGCCCGCGGGATGATGAACTCCAGGGTGAGGAACGTTCCCTCCGACATAAGTGCGAATGTAATTCAGAATCCCAAGAAGAACCTTGGGGCGTTGGTTCAGAACCTCACGGAGGGGCTGGGGGATGACGGACTGAAGGTTCGCGTGATCCATGACTGGATCTGCGACAATATTGCATACGATGCGGATATGTATTTTTCCGGCAAGGTGAAGAAGCAGGACTGGGAGTCCATATTGAAGGGCAGGAAGGCCCTCGCACCCGGCTATGTGGATCTGTTCAACAAGATGTGCGACCTGGCCGGTATAGAGAGCATTGCCATAAAGGGCTACTTCAAGGGATTTGGCTACGGTGACGATATCCCCAATGAGCCAAACCACGTCTGGAATGCCGTGAAGATAGGAAGCGGCTGGAAGCTTGTGGACGTGACGCTGGATACCGGTTCCCTGGAGCAGCGGACATTCGTGAAGCGCTATTCCACCCAGTGGCTTTTCCTGGAACCGGAGAATTTCCTGTATTCACATCTGCCGGAAAACTCGTCCTACCAGTATGTTGACAGCTCCAAGCTTCGCACGAAGGAACAGTTCAAGCAGGAGCCGTATGTTCCCGGCGTGTTTTTTGAGTATGGATTCCGTTTTGACGGAGAGGTGCCCGGCTACAGGACTACGGTTTCCGGACCGGTAACCTACGGGTTCAAGCTCACCGATTCCAACGTGTCCGTGCTGGGCGGCGTGTGCGAGAAGGTCACCATGGTGAAGGTCGCCAATGCCAGCTGGATTGGCCGGTCTGGCAACTGCTTGTCCGCTTCGTTTGACGTTCCCACTGCGAAGGAGTATCAGGCGTTCGTCTATGCCTGCCGTTCTGACGAGGAGACTTACCCGTGGTTCTTCTCTGATTCCGAGTTTGACGGAAACATACTTCCCAAGGCAAAAAAGCTTGCCTCGTCCGGTGAAATAAGCAAGGCCGAACTGAAGAGCCTGACGGATTCCTATTTCAAGGTTGCCCACAACAGGCGCTACTATCTGAATGAGGACCTATTTGACGAGGAGCGCAATGAGAACGTCAAGAAGGTGTTCAGGTTGCTGAAGCTTTCTTCCAAGTCCATGGAGGAGGTGCTCCGCTTTGACATACGGAGCGACGGCGTGTACAAGGGCTATGGAAGCAATGTGGTGAAGTATCCGACTGCCTACACGGAGTATACGTTCTGCAAGAGTACGTCCCTTGTGTCTCCCCTGTCTGGGACGGTGAAGCTGGGGGATTCCGTCCATTTTGAGATTGCTACAGGTGATTACTCGGCGGTAGCGGTGTCTGCGGACGGCGGTGGGCTTAAGAAGCTTGTCAAAGGTGGTAACGGTAATTACAGCGGGGATTTTACGATCGGTGGTGACTTGGGGCCCAAGGATGAGGGGGCTGTGCCCACGTCCATAAGCGTCTTCGCATCCAAGGACGGCAAGCATTACGAGGGCCTCTGGGTGTACAAGGTGGAGTAGGGGGGGTCCCGGCTCGGGGGGCTGCCCTCTTCTGATGCGGATTGCCCCGTGGGGGACCCTCCCTGCGGGGGCGTCCCAATGCCCTTGTGGGGCGGTTTGCGATGACGAAAAAAAGCCGGCTGTATGCCGGCTTTTTTGTTGCTGTGTGGATATCGCCGCTCTTATTCGGATTCCGAGATGCTGATGTCGAAGTTCTGAAGCAGGGCGATGAAGCTGTAGAGCTTCTTATAAACGTCTATTCCCTTCTGCTTGAGCTTGCCTTCGGCATAGCGGTCCAGATCCTTCCAGTTTCGCATCAAGTCGGGGTGGGGCTTTACGAAGTCCTCCAGCAGCATCTTCAAGTTCTTGTCAAAGATGATTATATTCTGCCTTGCAATCCCCAAAATATGCGCGGCCTCGTTGTTCACGTCGCTCAGGGTGGTTTCCATGATGTTGCGCGTCTCCCTGTCCCTGTCCAAGCGGGGCATCAGGTTGCGCAACTTGGTTCCAAACTTTCCCGATTCAGACAAGGCTTCGTCCAAGGCCGTAATCCTAGGGGGCAGTTCCATAAGCTGATGGGAGGATTCGCTCATGGGCTGGGACATGGACTGCGTGCCCCATTCTCCGCGGACCACGAGTATGTCGGAAAGCTCCCGCACATCCTTCTTGATGTAGTTGAGCAGGAAATGCTTCAAGTAGGACAGGGGGGCTGTGTAAAGGAAACCTGTCAGCTTCTTGTTCAGAAATGCCTGGCTCAAGGTGTCGTTGTAGTTTTTGAGCGGCTCTATGCTCGTGTTTCCAAAAATCTGGCTGAGGAGGTTGTCAACCTTTCCCGCCGTCTGCCGTTCCTTGAGCGATCCCAAAACGTCGTCTACTGTCTTGCGGGTCTGCGAGATGTACTCGTCCAGGATATGGTAGTCCTCCCCCTTGACGACTTCCTTGTAGCCGGGGTTGTCGGTAATCAGCTGGACCATCATCTCGAGGATGCCTTGCTCGCGTATGTAGCGGAGCCTCTGCAGGACCTTTTTCCAGGTGCTCATCGTTATGGGCTCGACGCCCTTCAACGCCTTGAGCATTTTGAACACTTCGTCCCAGTCGTCGACAGGAAGCGGCCACGCCACTGATACGAAATTCTTTATGTCCTCAACGATGTAGGAGCCTGCAATCTGCTGGAATTTGGGCGGGGCGTTGAAATTCCGCTCCTTGAGGGAGCTGTCGAACTTTTTGAGCAGGAAGAAGAAGTCGTACTGGGTAAAGTTCTTGAAGAGGATGAGCTTGGTGTAGATGGTGTCTGCCCTCACTATCTTGTCGTTCGTGAACTCTGCGGTAAACTTGTCCAGCTGGGCCTTGGTTTCTTCCGTAAGCTGCTGGAGGGGCATAGTGGACCCTTTTTTGTTCAACTCGTCTTCGGAAAGGGCTTCAACAAGCTTCTTCTGCTCTTCCGAAAGGGTCAGGTCTATGACCATCCTCTTTATGGAATTGGGGGTCGTGTTGGCGAACATCAGCTGGGCTGGCGATACTGCCTTGTATATCTCATAGAAGAATTTTGCAAATGTCGGATCCACCTCATGGGAAGAAGGCTTATAGAAGTGGTATTTTGACTTTGAGAGGTTTTTTGCAATCCTCTTGAGCATTTTACGCTTTATAGCGTTGTCATCCCCCCCACCGAACAGGGATGAAAGCACGTTCTGGAAAAAGTTAGCGCTAGCCATAAAGTCTACTATACGAAATATGAGGATTTTAGTCAATCTTTCGAGACGGCCTGTTCTGGGGGCGGGCGGGCTTGCTTTGGGGCCGCGTTGTTTCTGACGAGCTGGCCCATGGGGCGGACTTGCCTCTAGGGCCGGGCCTGCACAAAGGCCACGTTGTTCTTAAAAGGGCGCCTTTGGGGCCGGCCCGTGGAGAACCCGCCTCTGGGGCCGACCTGTGGCGAAAACTCCTGTGGGCAGGGCAGAGCCTGTTTTTAGTACTATTCCTGCTTGTAGACCTCCCCGTGAGTGTGGAAGCCCGATTTTATTATCACGTCGTCTATGTTCTCCCGTGTGGCCACGCGCGGTTCCAGCCAGAGGACCGGGACCTGCTTGTAGCCGTTGTCTATGGTGTCGTCGTAGCCCGCGATGTACTCTGCGGTCTCGCCTTTTGCCAGGCGGACGGAACATTCTGCGGCCTTTTCCGCCAGCTCGGTTATGGGCTTGTACACCGTGAAGTCCTGCCTGCCCCGCACTATGTCCTGGCAGGCGGCTATGTCCGCATCCTGCCCGCATATAGGAATGTGGCGGCCGGGGCAGTAGTCGTCTATCGCATTTAGGACGCTGCCCGCCACGGAATCGTTGCCGCATATTATCGCGTCGGGAAGCTCGCTTTCGGTCAGCATGCTGACAGCCGCCCCATAGGAAAGGTCGTAGTTCCAGCCGTCCGTATAGAAGATGTCCTGTATCTTCACGTCCTCCCCCTGGATGACCTCCTCTCTGCCCCTGAGCATCAGGGTCATGTTGTAGTCCTCCTTGGACCCCAGAATCAGCTTCCAGCGCCTTCCCACTTTCTTGGCGATGAACTGCCGTGCCATAATGCGGCCGACTTCTTCCGTATTCACCGAAATGTACAGGTTTATGTCGGCCCCGCTTATGAGGCGGTCGTAGGAAATGACCCCTATGTTCCTGTCCCTCAGCTTCTTTATGACGCCGGTCAGGCTGTCCTTGTCCTTGGGAACGATGACGATGGTGTCCACCTGCCGCTGCATCAGGTATTCCAGCTGGGAAATCTGCATCTTCACGCTGTTGCCGGCGTTCTGGACTATGACTTCCGCCCCCAGCTCTCGGGCTTTGTTCATGAACACGTCCAGGTCCCGCTGCCAGCGTTCCAGCGCAAGCGTGTCGATTGAAAAACCGATGCGGGGCTGGACGTCTCTCTTTTGGGCCTCTCGTTCCTCCTGTTTTGCCACCTGCATCTTGGAGCAGGAGTTTGTCAGAAGCAGGAGGGCGGCTATGGCCATGGCCGTCGTGATGGTATGGATCTTACTTTGCGACATTGCGGAACTCCGTCGGCGTCATGCCGAATTTGTTTTTGAATATGCGGGAGAAATAGTTCTGGTCGTTGAAGCCTATTTCCGCGCTTATTTCTTTTATGGGCATGCGGGGATCCCTCAAAAGCTCCCTCGCCCGCCTGAGCCTCATGTCCGTAAGGTAGTTGATGTAGTTCTCGCCCTTTACGTCCTTGAACATCCTGCTCAGGTAGGAAGGACTGACGTTTATGGCCGCGGCGACATCTTCCAGCGACAGGTCCTCGGACATCCGTTTTTCGATGTAGTCTTCGGCCTTCTTTACGATGTGGTTGTCCTTTGTCGAAGAGAACTTCATGACGTCCGTGGCGCACTCCTCGCACCTTTTGAGCGCGAAGTCAAGGACCGAACCCATGCTGTCCGCTGCGGAAAGGACGGAGAATGCCGAAGAGAACTCGTCGTTCTGGTAGTTGCAATCTATTTCCGTCGTGATGTTGCGCACATTTACGAGCAGCTCGAATATGGCGTTCTTGATCTTGCCCATGTCCCCCTCGTAGCTTTCCTGCAGCGCGGCGGCGTAGGAGTTCAGCAGGTGGCGGATGGACGCGCAGTCTCCCGCCCGTATCCGTCCAAAGATTCCTTCCGCGATGGTCCCCGGGTCCGTGTCCTTCCTTTTTGCCACTGCCTTTCCCGCGAACAGTATGCCGCCTTCGCCGGGAGTTGAATTCAAGGCTTCCAAGGCCTCGTTGTAGGCGGTTCCCGTCATGTCCGGGTCGGTGAAGAATGTGCTTACCCCTGCCCGTATGCCCGGAGAAATGTTTAGGCAGAGTATGTTATATATAGAAGAAAGTGTGTCTTTCGCCTCGTTTTCCAGTTTTTCCAAGCCGCCGGCCAAGGGAAAATAGAAGAATGTCGCCAGCCGGTTGGCCATGAAGGATCCGGTGATGCATTTTGCCCTGCTTCCCAGCAGCGTGCGGATGTTGTCGTAGCTTTCGTTCTGCTTTTTTTCGTTCATGCCGGGGAACTCCAGGCAGCAGAAGCACCATGCCGAACCCGAGATGCCGAAGTAGGAGAAATATTCGGAAACATCCTTGGTTCCGCTCAGCGCCGCCGAATAGATGAAGTCGCTTTCCACCATCGGAGACACTATGTCCAGTTTCTTGTGCAGCTCCTCCTCGCTGTTCCTGCGGCCCCGCTTCTGGTCCACGATGTTCATCGCGTTCCGCAGGGTCTCCACGACCGTGTTCCGGTTGACGGGTTTTGTAAGGTAGCGGTATACGCCCAGGTTTACCGCCTCCTGTGCGTACTGGAAGCGGTCGAACGCGCTCAGTATCACGATTATGGTTTCGGGCCGTGCCTGCAGGATGAATTTGACCGTCTCCAGCCCGTTCAGTCCCGGCATGTTGATGTCCATGAAGATGATGTCCACCTGTTCCCGTGCGGCAATCTCGAGGGCCGTAGAACCGGAAAGGGCCTGGAACAGCTTTGTTTCCGAAGGAAAGTTCTTTTCGATTATGAACTTCAGGGAGTCTATCATTATCTGCTCGTCGTCAGTCAAAAGGATGTTGTACATCAGCTCACCTTCTTTTCTAGCCTGGGGATCTTGATTATGAAACTGGTTCCGCCGTCTTCGTTCGTCTGTATGTCAAACACGTCGGCCCGGTGGAAATACAGCCGCAGCCTGGAGGTTACGTTTATAAGCCCCGTACCCGTACCCGCAGGGACGTCGTTTGCGCCTGCACTGCCGGACACCTTTGCTTCGTGGAATTCGGCCTTTTCCGCCGCCGTTGCCAGGATCTGCCGTCTTTTTTCTTCGTCCATCCCCCCTCCGTTGTCCGAAATGGAGATGACTGTCTCAAAGACCGTCTGGGAAACCTTGAGTATGACGTGCCCCTTGTCCTCTTTGAGACCGTACTTTATGCAGTTCTCCACGAGCGGCTGCAGTATCATGCGGGGCAGGACTACGCTGCAGTCTACATCCTCTTCCACTTCCTTTATGAATTCCAGCCGCTCCCCAAAACGAACCTTCATGATGTAGATGAAGTTGTCCACTAGGGAAAGCTCCTCTTTCAGAGTCGCCGCCGTACCTTTCTGTTGTATGTTGTAGCGGAAGAAGTCGGCCACCTGTTCTATGAAGTAGCAGGTCTTGTCCGCACCCTCTATCATGGCAAGTTGGGCGCCGGTGTTGAGCGTGTTGAACAGGAAGTGCGGATTTATCTGGTTCTGAAGGACCCGCAGCTGGGCGGAAGCGTACAGTTCCCGCATTTCCAGCTCCTTTTCCTTCATCTCGTTTTCCTGTGCAACTTTTTCCCATATCTTGTCTATGTATGCCTGTATGCTGACGATCATCCTGTCGAACGCGCGGCAGATGTTCCCGACTTCGTCTTCGGACTGGCTGTTGAACAGGGGAACGTCGAAGTCCATCCCCGCTATCCTCATGGCCACGTCTGAAATGTTCGACAGGGGCTTCATGATTATGCTGAGCGACAGGTAGAGGAGCATGAATGCGAGCAACGAGAAGAGGATGATGACCGTCGTGCTGATGTTGAAGAATTTGTTGAAGCTGGCCTGGTTGGAGGCATACAGCGAGGCGTTCCGCTCCATGAGCAGGGAGTTCAGCTTTTCTATCTCCGTCTGCAGGAGGCTGTAGCATTTCAGGCTGAGTGCGTAGTTTTCCTTTGCCCCCTCCGTGTCCTTGGCCCTTTGCAGCGTGACGGCCTTGCGGCTGTAGGAAAAGAAGGACTGGGAAAGCTTGTAGACCTTGTACTCGCTCAGCTTGACCCGGTCCGTGGACGGATTGATGTCGAACTCCTGTATGGCCTGGTCTGCGAGGCTTTGGTGCTGGTAGTAGCTGTCTATGCTTTCAAACGTCCGGTAGGCCATGTAGTTTTCCAGCGCGACTTCGGTTCCCAACAGTTCCGAGGAAATTTCGCCCAGCCGTCCGTTTGTTTCGTAGGAGCGCCCTGTCCTGATCAGGAATGTCCTGTTCTGGCTGGTGGTTCCGAAGAAGAACGCAAGCATGATGCCCGTGGGGATGATGACGGCGAGGAGTATTTTTGCCCGGAGGCTTTTGCGGAAGGGGGCCGACCACCTGCTGCTCATAGACTGCCCCCCCTGCGGACCTTCACGTCGGCCGCTATGTAGTTGTTTGCATGACCGTAGTGGATGTATTCAAAAAGCTCTTTGAGCGCGAGCGAACCGATTTTCTGTGAATCTATCGAAATGAGTTCCGTGATCACGCCTATTTCCAGATACCGTTCCAGGACGTTGCCTTCTCCAAAGCCTATTATTCCTATGTAGCCGGCCTTGCCCAAATCGTTCACCAGCTGGGCCGCCCTGATGCTGTCCTCGCTGGACAGACATACCAGGAGGTCCGTGTCCGAATAGCGTATTTTGCGTGCGAGTATGCCGGACATGTCGGTTATGGCCGTGCTGGAATCTAGGTCGGCGATGAACACCTCTATACCGGAGTAGGAGGCCAAGTTGCCCTTGACGCTGGTCATGAGGTTGCTGTAGTTCGCACTGTTGGACTTCACGGTGTTTATGATGATTATCCTGCCCTGCCCGTCCAGGTATTCGACGCTTTCCTGTGAAATCTTCCTGCCGAGCTCCGAATAGTTCGTTCCTATGTGCGAAATCTGGGGAATCGACTCGTCGAAGTGGGCCACGGTCACGAGGGGAATTTCCCTGCCGTCGAACGCCGGCGGAATTCTGAGCGAACTGGCCCCGGAGCCTTCCCCCATGTATGCTATGACGCCGTCCGCGTCCACGAAAGACGCGAAGTCCAGGAGGCTTTGGAGGGACTGGCCTTCCGCTATGGACGAAGGCACGTTCAGTTCCACGACGCAGTTGTACGACTTGCTTTCTGCTTCCGCCCCCCTGTAGATTTCCTTTAGAGAGTCCTCGTCAGCTGCCTCTCCCAGGATAAGGATGTGCTGCTTCCTGTCGTCTCCAGGCGATGGAGGGTCGCCTTCCTTGGCAATCCGGGGCAGCATGAAGAACATGTACGTGCACAGCAGCAGGGCCGTCAGCATGGACAGGGCCAGCACCGCCAGTTTGCCCATGTCCAAGTTTCTTAGCTTCATGTTTTCCATTATAGCACGCTTTTTTGCCGTGGGCTAGTTGTTTGTGAGTCCCTACACAAGGGGGCAGGGGAGGCGCAACCGCGAGGCGTTCGCCGTCATGCAGGCCGTCTGGTGCACTCGTCCGTCTGCGCCACACCCGGGCGTTTGGTTGACACCCCCTTCCGTATTGGGTATCATGCGTGAATATGAAGAATCGTTTCAACCAGGAGGATGAGGAAAAGCTTCCCAGCTTCATCAGCAGCCCATGCACTAAGATAACGAATATAATAGAAGAACTCTTTTCAAGGCCGCAGGTCATAGTCGCCACGGCGGTTGTCGTTCTCCTTGCAGCCGTACTCCTGCGGCTGGACGTGGCCCAACGGCTTTTCATCGGCATGGGCAGCTTGGCGAGGAGGCGTCCCCTCGACGCAGAGGTCTGGCACGGCCGTTTTGAGCGGTGGGGCCTCATGCTGCTTACTAGTCCCGCTTACCTGCTTTTCCTCGTCTATGCAATCAAGTCCCTTTTTTGCCCAAAAGAAAAACAGAAGGCGTTCGACACGGTCTTCCTCTGCCTGACATACGTCCTTTGGTTCATTCTCACCGGTTATACGGCTTTTAGGCACGAGCCGTGGATGGATGAACTGTTGGTCTACATCAAGGCTCGCGACCTGAGCGTGGGCGGGCTCCTCGCCGACGTGCAGGTTGACGGCAACTTCGCCCTTTGGAGCCTGTTCATCTCGCTTTTTGCAAAAACCGGCGGACCTGTGGAAGTGCTGACAGCCGCCGCGTTCTGCCTCTGTGCAGTTTTCGTCATGTTCTTTCTGGTCAAAGCACCGTTTTCAATCTATGAAAAAGCCTCTTTCGTGTTCACGACAGCCGTCTTTTACTTTTACCCGGTCGTTGCCCGCCCCTACGTCATCTTCGCCTTGCTGACGGTCCTCCTTGCATCCTGCTGGAAAAAAAGGACGGAGCATCCCATCCTGGTCGGCATCATGATAGCCCTGTTGGCACACACACACCTGTATGCGGAAGGTTTCGTCGGCATCTTGACGCTTTCTGTTCTTGTTGCCGACATCATCCTGCCGTGGCGGAACTTGGATCGGGAGAAACGAAAATGGAGGCTGGCCGGCCTCGCCATCGCCTGTCTCGGCATACTTCTGGCGGCGGTCCTCGTGCTCCCCGCCGTCTGGAAGTCAGGTGTAGTTTCCTCCTCTGTGGGGCACCGCATGGACTTGAACCTGAAGGGGTTCTTTGCAAACTGGATATGGCAGGACCTCTCGAAGGCTGGAATCCCTGTCGTCTGCTTGTTTGTCGGCCTGTATATCTTCCTCTTTTTTCAAGACAGGGGCTTGTTCCTCATCTTTTCCGTTGCCTTTGCCTATATGGTCCTCTTTCATGTTTTCATCTTTCCTGCTTCTGTTCCCAACAGAGGCGGCATGTGGTTGTTCATGCTCGTATTCGTTTTCTGGAACATTCGGAAGCGGCAGGAAAAGAGTTCCGTACCTGCATATCTCCTGCTCCTGCTGTTCATAACGGCAACAAATCCCTCGTGGAACCTGAGGGACTGGAAAGGAGAATACTCGGGAGAAAAGAAACTGTGCGAGTACATTCAGAAGAACTTCTCTGCGGACGAAACGATCTACCTCTCAGGCTCTGCTCTTCCGGAGTCCTATATTCCCTCTCTTCCGGCGGCCTATATTCCCTCGTATGACCTGAGGATGCTCCCACCCCTTTATGTGACCTCGGATGATGTAGACAGGGCGATTGACGGTCTGTTCCAGACTGATTCTTCAGATTCTCTTGTGCTCGTACTGGCAAAGCCGAGGATCGGATCGTATCCATATCCCGCTTCCCATCGATGGGACAGCCTCTACGAGTCTTCAGAAATCATGGCGCAGATCTTCCAGTACTCCGTCATGCGGGTATACCGCTAGCCGTCCGCTCCTTGGCCCCCCTGCGGCCCTCCGAATCCCCCTGTTGAAACGACAGGCGAAAAGCGTTATGCTATATGGCATTATGGCTTTAGATGAAAATTTGCAGACTGTCAGGCACAGCCTGTCGCACGTGATGGCGGAGGCTGTCGTCCGCCTGTTCCCCGGCACGAAGGTCGCCATTGGGCCGTCGATTGACAACGGCTTCTACTATGACTTCGACTTTCCCGCCGACCACAAGGCCAGCGAGGCGGATTTCCCCGCGATTGAAAAGGAAATGCGCAAGATCCTCGCCGGAAACCACGAATTTGTGCGCAAGGAAGTGACCAAGGCCGAGGCTTTGGAGCTGTTCAAGGACCAGCCCTACAAGACCGAGCTGATCAACGACCTTCCCGACGGCGCAACCATAACCACATACACCCAGGACACCTTCACTGACCTCTGCCGCGGCCCCCATGTCGCCAGCACCAAGGAGATAAATGCCCAGAGCTTCAAGCTGATGAGCCTTGCGGGGGCCTACTGGCGCGGCGACTCCGCCCGCCCCATGCTGTCCCGCATCTACGCGGTCGCCTTCTACAAGCCCAACGACCTCAAGGACTACCTTGCCATGCTCGCCGAGGCGGAGAAGCGCGACCACCGCAAGCTGGGCGTGCAGATGGACCTCTTCCACCTGGATCCCGAGGATCCGGGGCAGGTCTTCTGGCACCCGAACGGCTGGACGATGTACGTCGCCCTGCAGGACTACATGCGGCAGAAGGTCATACAGGACGGCTACGTCGAGGTCAACACCCCGGCAATCATGCCCCGCAGCCTCTGGGAGCGGAGCGGCCACTGGGGCCACTACCAGCAGAACATGTTCATCACGGAAAGCGAGAAGCGCATCTTCGCGGTGAAACCCATGAACTGCCCCGGCGCGCTTGAAATCTTCAAGTCCCGCACGAGGAGCTACAAGGACCTCCCCCTCCGCATGGCGGAGTTCGGCCACTGCGTCCGCAACGAGCCGTCCGGAACCCTGCACGGCATCATGCGCGTCCGCGGCTTCGTGCAGGACGACGCGCACATCCTCTGTACCGAGGACCAGATAGAGGCCGAGGTCAAGAAGTTCTGCCACCTGCTCGTCGATGTCTACAAGGACTTCGGTTTTGACAAGAACCTCTTGGTCAAGCTTTCCACCATGCCCGACGACCACGTGGGCGACGAGGCGACCTGGAAGCATGCGGAGGAAGCCCTTGCGAACGCATGCGACTCCGCCGGGCTCAAGTACGAGCTGCAGCCCAAGGAAGGTGCCTTCTACGGGCCCAAGCTGGAGTTCACCCTGATTGACGCACTCGGCCGCCAGTGGCAGTGCGGCACGATTCAGCTGGACTATCAGCTGCCTTCCGCCGACCGCCTGGACGCGACCTACATCGGCTCGGACAACCAGAAGCACCATCCGGTCATGCTGCACCGTGCCGTCCTCGGCTCGCTGGAGCGCTTCTTGGGCATCCTCATCGAGAACTACGCGGGAGCCTTCCCCACCTGGCTGCACTTCGAGCAGGTGGCGGTTGTCCCGGTCGGGAACGACTTTGACGATTACGCGAACAAGGTCGCATCCTGCCTGCGTGAGGCGGGGCTCCGTGCCAATGCCTACACCGATGACAGCAATATGAAGGCCAAGATAAAGATGATTTCCGGGGAGCACAAGACCCCCTACATCCTCGTCGTCGGGGCCAAGGAGCGGGACGAGGGCACCGTCACTGTCCGCTTCCGCGCCTCCAGCGGCCTGGAGCAGAAGACCTTCAAACTGGAGGACTTCCGCGCCTATGTGCTGGACAAGGTTCATAGCCACTTCAACGGAATCTAGTACACTAGTCCAATAGAAGACAGTTTTAGCCAGTATCTGCGGGCCGGTCCAATTTTCGGGCCGGCCTGTTCTGTCAGCAAGCCGGGTAGACCGCGAGTCCGCCCGGCTTTTTTATGCAGTAGGCAGACAGGCGAAGCCGGGCTTCCCTCCTGACGGTCCCGTTCTGGTCTGCTTCTGCAAAAAGTCCTATGAGAAATGCAGGGATTCTTGCAAAAGTCATAGGACTTATGCTAAACTATCTGCAAATTTGGCAGGACTTTTGCAGCGGGGTGCTCATGTACAGGGAAATCATAAAGGACTTGATACGATGGAAGGCCCGGCCGGGCCGGAAGCCCCTCCTCCTGAGCGGCGTGCGGCAGTGCGGAAAGACCTACATCGTCGGAGAATTCGCACGGGAACACTTCAAGAGCTATGCCTACGTGAACTTTGAGGAGACGGAGCAGTATTCCGCCATTTTCGATTATGACTTGGACGTGCGGAGAATCGTTTCGGAACTGGAGGGAGCATTGCAGATAAAGATTGTTCCCGGCGAAACCCTCCTTTTCTTTGACGAGATTCAGGAATGCCCCAGGGCTATAACTTCCCTCAAGTACTTCTGCGAGAACATGGGAGGCCTCCATGTGCTTTGCGCCGGCTCGCTCCTGGGCGTCGCGCTGAAGCGGGAGCAGATTTCGTTTCCTGTGGGCAAGGTGAACCGCCTGCGCCTGTACCCCATGAGCTTCAAGGAATTCATCATCGCGAGCGGACGAAGCGACCTCGCCAGTCTGTTTGAACGCTGGCCCTCCGACCGCGCGGTTCCTGACCTGTATGCCGTCCCCATGAAACGGCTCCTGAAAGAGTATTATGTCGTGGGGGGAATGCCGGAGGCGGTGAAGGTCTGGACGGACTCGCACGACATTGCGGCGGTCGAGGAAATCCAGAATGAAATCCTGCATGACTATGCCGACGATTTTTCCAAGCATGCGCCACCTTCCGAAGTCCCCAAAATCAGGTGGGTCTGGGATTCCGTCCCGGTCCAGCTTGCCAAGGAGAACAACAAGTTCATCTTTTCGCACGTAAAGGAAGGGAAGCGGTCTGCGGAACTGGAGGATGCCCTGCAGTGGCTCAGCGATGCGGGCTTGTCAACGCAGGTATGCCTTGTCGAGAAACCGGAGCTGCCCCTGTCGGGCTTTGCGGACAAGAGCTATTTCAAGGTATACATGTCCGACATCGGGCTGCTGAGGGCAAAATCGAAAATCTCCGCACGGACGGTCCTTGAGGAGGACGAACTGTACATGCGCTACAAGGGAGCCTTTGCGGAAAACTACGTGCTGAACGAGCTGAAAGCGCAGGGAATTGAGCCCTATTTCTGGCGGTCCGGCAATACAGCGGAGATAGACTTCATCTTTGAGAATGACGGCGGGCTGGTTCCTGTCGAGGTGAAGGCCGCCGACAACACGCAGGCAAAAAGCTTCAGACAGTTTTGCAAGCGTTACTGTCCCAGGACCGGATTCAAGCTTTCGGGAAAGAACATGGCGAAAAACGTCTGCGAGGAAACGTCGGCGTACAGCATTCCGCTGTACTTGGCGTGGAACATGCTCTCCTACGTAGGCCAGTCTGACACGCAGCCGGCAGGGGCGCAGTCGTAGGCCCCGGTGCCACAAGCTCGCCTCGCCACAAGTCTGCGAACCCGACTCTCCCCTTTATAACCTTTTCCTTCTTGTAGGGTTTAAAGGGGCATGAAGGGGCATCGAGCTTTCATCTACATTGCCATGCTTTTCCTCTGTGTTGCCGTCCGTCAAGGAGGGGGCGGGTCGGCTTCCTATGCCCAGTCCCGCACGCAGCCCTCCAGGTCGGGGCTGTCCTCCAAGGTGGGGGCGGCCAGGGATGGCCGGGTGAGCCTTGCATACCATGGCGGGAGGAGCTATATCCTCGTGGAGCGGACCGACCTGCTCCGCTATGACAACGGGCAGTTTACGGGGCTTTTGAGCCGGGAAGTCCAGTCCTACGTCGCCGACAGGGGGGCGGACGCGGACGGGAACCGCCTGTACGAGGGCAGCTTCTACGTCGTGGAGGAGACCAAGCGCGACAGGAGGCGGGTACGCGAGGGCATCCACACGGCGATAGACTCCTCGTTCAAGATTACGCCAGAAGGCGAGCTTGTCATGCTGGAGGACAACGGCTACCCGGCATTCCGCAGCTTTCCTTCCTATACAAAAGAAAAGATACAGATAGGCGACAGGTGGGTTGCACAGGCCGAGCGCGCCGTGGACCCGTTGAACAACGGGACTGTCACCCGCATGCCGATTCTCGTCGAGTATACCTACGTCCGCGACGACGTGTACAACGGCGAGGACGTGTATGTCCTGGCTGCGAGGTGGGCAACCCGCTACGGCATCTCCTACATCGACCCGGAGGGGGACGCGGCCCTGCAGAAGGCCGACGGCAGCCACAATGCGACGATAATCATCAGCAAGAAACAGGGCAATGCCCTTGTGATACGCGATACGGTGGATGAGACCTTTGTGTACGAAGGCGGCGGGACCGTCCGCCTGAAGGGGACTATCTCGCTCTTTACCCGCTACCCCCCGGCCTACAACAGCCGGGAGATTATTGCGGTTGCGGGTGGCGGGAGCGGACCGGAGGCAGCCGCCGGTTCGGGAGGACGCGGGAACGGTTCTGCGGGCGGCATCTCCGGCGGCAAGAGTTCGGGGACTGGCTCGCAGGGCAGGACAGGCACGGCGGGAGACGCCCCCGCTACGATGGGGGGAACGACCGTGCAGGAGACCCCGGACGGTGTGAAGATTGTCATCCGCACCTTCCAGTTCAAGAGCGACAGCGCGGAACTGCTGCCCGGACAGGAAGAGCTGCTGGACCAGATTGCCCGCATCCTCAAGGCAGCCCCCGACTCGCAGTACCTTGTGGAAGGCCATACCGCCGACACGCACAAGACCGCCGGTGAGAAGCGCCTGTCCCTGTCCCGTGCTCGCGCCGTCGCGGAAGCCCTTGTCAAGCGGGGAGTGAGGGAGGAGCAGTTCATTTGCAAGGGGTATGGGGCTGCCCGCCCCGTTGCCGACAATGATACGGAGGAAGGCCGTGCCGCCAACCGCCGAGTAGAGATTACGATTCTAAAATAGGAGGAATGGAAGAAATGACCATATTGAAGGATTTGATTGCTGCGCTCAAGAAGTCCGTGCGGAATTTCCCCGGCACCCTCGTCGGGAGCTTTGCTGCCGCCGTGTTCGCCGTTCTTGCGAGTGCGGCGGACGAAATCTGGGACAAGCGGATTGCCGATGCCCGCACGACGTTCGGCAGCGAGTCCCACCAGGTGGAGGCCCTGCGGGATGCGTCCGAGGCGATTACCCGGATGTTCGGCCGCTGGAGCGTTGCCGCCGTGTTTGCGGCGGTGTTCGCATTCCTTGCGGGCATGCTCTGCATCTGTGCGGCGAAGTCCCATGTCGGGAAAAGGCATCTGACCCCATTCCAGAAAGAGCTTGGGCGGGACAAATGGCAGCGGATGTCCTTGGGCCTGCAGGTACTGAGCATTCCCGTCTGCGTCCTCGTGTTCTTCTGCTTCAAGGACTTCAGTTCTGCCGAAACATGGATGCGGTACCTGGGCATGGTGTTCGCGATGATTGCCATCTCGGTATTCCTGCTGCACTTTATCCAGAAGGAAACGCAGGTCGCCCCCAACATCATCGTCGCGTTCGTCATCGCAGGGATCGCCTCGTCCTGCCTTATGTCCGGCTTGATGCTCGTCGTCGTCGCCTTCCAGCAGCTCATCTTCAAGTTCGACTCGCACACCCCCTTCCTGGCGGTGCTCTGCTTTACCTATATGTTCTTTGGCGTGAACGTACTTGTCGCATACACGGCGCGGGAGGAGAAGGAAATAAGCATTCCCAAGCCCTTCACGGTCATCATGTCCTACGTGCTCTTCCCCATCACGCTCGTGCTGCTTGCGGTGCTCTACTTCTACCTGATCAAGTGCCTCGTGACGCGGAGCATGCCGGTGGGGCAGATAAACCCCTTCGTGTCCGTCGCGACCGCCCTCTTCTTCATATTCTATGTCTGCCTGGAAGACAAAGTGCCCTTCTTCAAGAAGTGGGGCAACCTGCTTTTCCTGCCGCTCATCCCCCTGCAAATCCTCGCGTACGCCATCCGCGTGAACGCCTACGGATTCACGGAAAGCCGGGTTGCGAGCCTGTACTACATCATCGTCAGCGTCGTCTTCTGCCTGCTTCCCTTCATACGGAAGGGGCGGTATATGAGGGCAGTCTACCTGCTCGTCGCCCTCTTCCTGCTTGCCGCGACCTGGGGACCGCTCAACGTCATCTCCGTCACCCTGCGCAGTCAGTGCGGGCGGGTCGTCAGGATTTTCAAAACCCACGGCCTGTATGCGGACGGCAGGATCGTCCCCGACGGCAAGGGCAGCCTGTCGCTCGACGAGAAGGCCGCCATCGTTTCCGCATACGACAAGCTGGATGACATGAATTTGAAGGGCAGGGAGCCTTCATGGTGGTTGGAGAAGGGCAAGGACGAGGACCTCTCCACGCATTTCCAGAGGCTCTTCGGATTCGAGTGGTCTCACAACTACTTCAAGGACGAGGACGCGGACATCAACTATTCCTTCAGCTATGTCATGGAGTCCGGCACCGCGTCCTGCATGGACATATCCGGCTACAGCGAACTGTATCGGTTTGACATAAGCGACTGGATGAACTATGAGGGCCGGAATGAAGCCGGCACGAAAAGGGAGGAATATCAGAATCCCGAGATCGTCCTTCCCGACGGAACGGTCCTGAGCATAACGGAAGAGCTTGAGTCCCGCCTGAAGGAGCGGGAAAAGGACGGGGGCAACAGCGTGTCCGGCAAAGCCCCCCTCTTCCTGGGCAGCAAGCAGGGCTACGACATCTACGTTACGTCCTGTGGAGTCTACCGGGACGTGGATGGCAAGGGGAAGCAGAAGTACTTCTCCTACAATGCCGAGGGCTTTGTGCTCAAATGATTCCGGGGGCCAGCCCCCTGTGTTTGAAGTGTATCCGATTCAAACGGCAGTTTTTTAACAGTAAAAACTGCCGCTGCTCGGAAGTGCGTGTGGCAACACGTTTTCTCTATTCTAAGGTCTTCTTCCAGCCGGTGTAGTCTTCCACCCCGAGGATGCGCTTGGCGTTCGCCACGCGTTCGGCGGTGGGGGAGTCAACGCCCTTGAGGGGGTATTCCAGTCCGAGCTTCTCGTACTTGGGAATGCCGAGCGTGTGGTAGGGCAGGATTTCCACCCTGTCCACGTTGTGGAGCGTCTTTATAAACTGTGCCGTCCGCTCAAGGTACTCGTCCTTGTCGGAGATGCCGGGGACGAGGACGTGGCGGATCCAGATGGGCTTTTTGATTTCGTCCAGGTAGCGGAACATCTCGATGATGTTGCCGTTGTGCCTGCCCGTCAGCTCCAGGTGCTCCGCGTCGTCTATGTGCTTGATGTCCATCAGGAGCAGGTCGGTCACGTCCATCAGCTGGCGGAATTTGTCGAACCAGGGGCCTTCCTTGGTGAAGGGGCCGCCGGACGTGTCGATGCAGGTGTTGATGTCCTGCTCCTTCGCCTTGGTCAGAAGCTCCGTCAAAAAGTCAATCTGTGCGAGGGGCTCCCCTCCGCTCACCGTGATGCCGCCGTGCTTGCCCCAGTAGCTCCGGCAGTCCAGGGCCTCCTCGATGAGGCTTTCCGCCGTCCGCTTCTCGCCCTTCGTCATGTCCCAGGTGTCCGGGTTGTGGCAGAACTTGCAGCGCAGGGGGCAGCCCGCGAAGAAGATGATAAAGCGGACTCCCGGACCGTCCACCGACCCAAAGCTTTCTATAGAATGTATGTAGCCTTCCAAAACGACCTCCTTACACAGGATCATTATAGCACATTTCCGTGGCAAGGAACAGGGGAGGCGGCGGCGCGGAATTTTCAGGAGGACTGGCGGCTTGCGTCACGACCGGTTCCCACGACGCTACGCACCTGCTTACGTCGCGTGCGTCTCGTCCGTTCCCACGACGCTACGCACCTGCTGGCGTCGTGTGCGTCACGTCCGTGCCCACGACGCTACGCACCTGCTGGCGTCGTGTGCGTCACGTCCGTGACAGTTTTATATCACGACCGTGACAGTTTAGCGTCACGACCGTGACAGTTTTGCATCACGACCGTGATAGTTTTGTGTCACGTCCGTGATAGTTTTGCGTCACGCCCGTGATTGTTTTGTGTCACGTCCGTGACAGTTTTGCGTCACGCCCGTGCCCACGACGCTACGCACCTGCTGGCGTCGCGTGCATCACGTACTGTGCACTGCAGGGGACTATGGCCTACGCGAAGAGCTGGTCGAGCGTGACCTCGGCCTGGACCCGGCCGCTGTACATGTTCTGCCTGACCCCATAGCTCGTGATGAATGTCAAAAGGAGGGTGTTCCTGGTCCCCGTCGCCTCCCGGAACGAGTCTATCTTGTTCTGGAGCCTGCGGCTGTAGTCCTTGTCAATCTCGAACTCCCTCCGCGAGAATTTCATCTCGCAGAGGTTCGTGACCCGGTCCCGCCGGTCAATGAGCATGTCTATCTGGCAGCCGTCATGCCCGTCCCCGCCCCGTAGGAACCAGGAGGACTCCTCCGTCAGCACCCCCGATATGCCCAGTGCCTCCTTTACCTGCCGTATATGGTCCTTGCACAGCTGCTCGAAGGTGAATCCCGCCCATGCCGTCCGCGCGGGGTTGTCTATGGAATGGGTCCAGAAGGCCTCGTCCCTGCCGTAATTGTCCTTGATGAACTTGTAGTAGAACATCGTGTAGTAGTCGGCGAGCTGGTACAGTGTCTGCCGCTTCTTGTTCCCGTAATAGGGATACGCCCTGACAAAGCCGGTACTGGCGAGATTGTCCAGAATCTTGGTCAGGCCGCCATTTGCGGGAAGCCCGGTCTTCTCCGTTATCTCCGTGCGCGACAGGCCAATCCGCTTGGAACTGAGGGCCTCCACAACCTTCACGTACAAATCCCCGTTGCTGAACAGGCTGGCGTACAGGTGGGGGAACTCGTCCCAGAGCAGGGCCCGCTTCTTGAAGAAGATGTTGTCTATATTCTGCGTATAGGAAAGGTTTTTGTCCAGCTGGCTCAGGTAGAAGGGAATCCCGCCCATCGTCATGTAACATTCGGCTATGTCGTAGCGTTCCCAGCGGATGTTCCGGGACAAAAGGTATTCCTCGGTTTCCCTGAGCGAGAACGGTTCCAGGTACAGCCTGCACGTCTGCCGGTTGAAAAGGCCTCCCTTGTTGTTGTCAAGATTGTCCACCATCCACGATGTCGCCGAGCCGCATACCAGCAGGACAAGGTTGTCCTGTGCCGCGCCCCAGCCGTTCCAGAACCATTCGAAGGCGGGCAAGAAGCCGGACTTGGGGGTGTCCATCCAGGGCATCTCGTCGAAGAACACCACGTGCTTTTCATCCCGGGACAGGCCCGACAGGTAGTTCCTGAGCTGGATGAAGGCTTCCAGCCAGTCCTTGGGGAACTCGTGCTCCTCCTTTGACTGCATGGAAAGCTCGTCCATGAACGCCTTGAGCTGGATTTCCCGGGGCTGCTTGTACAGGCCCGTCATCTTGAAGTCGAATCGCCCGCCGAAGAACTGGTCTATGAGGAAGGTCTTGCCCACCCGCCTCCGCCCGTAGACGACGACCAGCTGCGCGGAAGCGGATCCCATGCATGCGCGCAGCCTGTCACATTCCTTCTGCCTTCCGATAAATTCGCCCGCCATACCCCCGATTATAGCCCCTTTCAGAAGGGAAATCAATCATAAGCTGTCTTTTTCTGCTTTTTTTACCGAGAAAAAGACAATTTATATGGGATAACCTGTCTTTTTCTGTGTTTTTTGCAGAGAAAAAGACGGATTATAGGGGATAAACGGTCTTTTTCTCTTCATGGTGAACGGTGACTCCTTCTGCAGGACCCAGCTAGTGCAGGGGCTCGGCAAGCTTCTGTGAAATCTGCCGGACCTGCTCAAGCGGCACTTTCGCGATGGCGGCAATGCGCTCAAGGGACAAACTCCCGTCGCGCAGCAAATCCTCCACGAATTCATTTCGTGTCTTTGCGACGCGTTCCGCCGCGACTTCGTTGCCGTATTCTTCAAAAATCCTGCACATAGTCTCTATCCCCTTGCTTTGCTGCTTGTGGAATCGCACCCGCTCGGCCAGCTCGTCATAATGCATGTCGTCCGCGTCCCGGCAGCCGCAGGGCCACCACTTCCGCCCTCGTGCAGGACGAGCCCGCACGTTACGCTGGCAGCCGCATCATCCGTTCCAAGCGGATTCCGTCCTTGCCAATCCTCCTCAGAGAGCGTATACTATCGGTATGGGTGGTAAGGACATAGCCGAGAAGGCACTGGAGGAATACGACGACGTCTTCAGCGACATCGTGAACGTCCTGCTGTTCGGCGGGGAGCAGCTGGTCAAGGAGGACGAGCTTACTGAGGCCGC